>DAHVTI010000480.1 GCA_027324255.1 Bryobacterales bacterium
CTGGAGTTCTTTTCCGAGTGGCGCTATTATGGCATGAGCCAGACCGTTTACACGTTCGAAGGCTTCCGTGCACACACGTTCATGGGCGGCGTTCGATTGTTGATGTAGACGCCTGGGACGGATTGTGGGGGGCTGGCTTCGGCGGGCCCCCCTTTCATCTGCCGGACGAGTTCCTGAACCGCTTCCTGGAGGACTGTATGAAGAAACTGCTCCTATCAGGCTTTGCCGCCTGCCTGATGGCCTCCGCGGCCGTGCCGCTGGGCGACGCCTCCCGCGGAGCCGAGATCTTCCGCGGCCAGAAGTGCGTCACCTGCCACAGCATCCAGGGCGAAGGCGGCAAGGCGGCGCCGGACCTGGGCCGTTCGGTCAGCCGGGAGTACACGCCCGCCCTGCTGGCGTCGCTGATGTGGAACCACGCGCCGCAGATGTGGAGCGCGATGGAGAAGGCCGGCGTTGCGACGCCCAAGCTCGACAGCCAGCAGGGGGCGGACCTGTTCGCGTATTTCTTCGCGGCGCGTTTCTTTGAACAGAAGGGCGACGCGGGCCGGGGCCGGAAGGCCTTTGTGGACAAGGGCTGCGCGCAGTGCCACAACATCGGATCGGGCAACGCGGCCGGGGGCCCGGCGGTAATGAAGTGGGATGCGGTGACGGACCCGATCGAACTGGCGCGGCAGATGTGGAACCACTCGCCGCGGATGAAGTCGACGATGGCGGCCAAGGGCGTCAAAATGCCTTCGCTGACGGCGGCGGAGATGAACGACATCACGGTTTACCTGCAGAACCTGCCGGGCGCGAAGAACCTGAAGCCGCAGTTTTCTCCCGCCTCCGCGGCGACGGGCGCGGAGTTGTTCCAGGCGAAGGGCTGCGTGAGCTGCCACAAGGGCGAGAAGCCGGTGGGCAAGGGCGGGGGGCTGAGGTCGGGAGCGGAACTGGCGGCGGCGATGTGGAATCATCCGGGCAAAGTACCGCAGCGGGGCGAACTGCGGCCGGAGGAGATGAAGCGGCTGGTGGGGTACCTGTGGGCCCTGCAATTCGCGGATGAGGGCGGCGTGGCCGCGCGCGGCGCCAAGGCGTTTGAGGCGAAGGGCTGCGCAGGCTGCCACGCAAAGGGCAACCCGCCGCGGCTGGCGCACGGGGAGACGGACAACTCGTTCGGCATGGTTTCGGTGTTGTGGACGCACGGTCCGGTGATGCAGAAGCAGATGGCGGCCAAGGGCGTGCAGTGGCCGCGCTTCGTGAACACGGACATGGCCGACGTGCTGGCGTACCTGAAAACGGTGCGATAGCGGCGGCGGCGAAGCGGGCGGGCCGGAGGGCGAGGCGGGACGATCAGGCCCCGGCGCGGCGCGAAAGCGCATCCTGCCAGGCGGCCTTCAAGCGGGCCTCGAACTCGGGCGGAACGGGGGGGCACTCTCCCCTGCCCTCGATAGCGTGGGAGGCGCGGACACACTGCCTGAGGCTGCGAAGAAACTCGATGCAGGGGGGGCAGTCGGCGATGTGTTCTTCGATGTGGCGGTAGTCCACGGGATCGAGTTCCCCGTCGATGTAGTCGGAGAGGCGGGCGAAGACCTCCAGGCAGGCGGGGTCCTTCTGGTTATGGGTGTGCGTCTCGCGGTTCATCTGGTCGCCTCCGCATCCGAAGCGGCCACGTAGGCAGCCAGGCTCTTTCTGAGAGCCAGCCGGCCGCGGTGCAGCCGCTGTTTCACGACATCCTCACTCAGGTCGAGCACCTCGGCGGTTTCCGCGGTGGACAACCCTTCCACATCGCGCAGCAGAACGACGCCGCGGTAAATCTCGGGCAGGTCGCGGAGGGCATCCTCCAGCTTCGAGCCCAGCTCCGAGCGCAGGACCCGGTCTTCGGGCAGCTCGCCCGAATCGGCCACCAGGAAGGCCCTGGGCACATCGCCCGCCGCCGGAATCAGCTCATCGAGCGAGTACTCGCGGTCGGGGGCGAAGACGCTCTTGCGGCGTTTCATCAGGCAGTAGTTCTTGGCGATCCGGAAGACCCAGGCCTTGACCCGTTCCGGATCCTGCAACTGGTCGAAGCTTTCAAAGATCTTGAGGAGGGTGTCCTGCGCCACCTCCTCGGCGTCTTCCCGCTGGCCGCACATCAGCCAGGTGTACTGGAAGATGCGGTGCTGGAAGCTCTCGACGAACGGGGTAAAAGCCGAGGCGTCTCCGGCGAGAAGGCGCCGCGCCCATTCGACTTCAGGGGCCGGGGCCGCGGGCGAGGGTGTCTGCACCCTTCTATCTTAATTCGATGCGACCTCGCCGACAGCCGCCTCGATGACAACCGACATCGACGGCGGCATGAGCATTGTATTCTTCACCAGGCACTTTTCGGCGGAGCGGCGGACGCCTTCGATGTCCTTTTCCGACAGCTCGCCGGGGGTTTCGATGGTCACGACAAAGTTGTCGAGCCGGGCGGGCCCGAGCACTTTGCCGCAGGTTACTTTCACTCTCGCGCCCTCGGTGGCCAGGTTCCGGACCTTCAGGTATTGGACGGCATAGAAGGCGGCGCAAGTGCCGAGGGAAGCCAGAAGAAACTCCGGCGGGGTCATGCCCTCGTCCGCGCCGCCGTTGTCGAACGGCTGGTCGCAGACGATCTTGTGCCCGCGGGCTTCGGCTTCGAACTGCACATCTCCGAGGTAGTTGACGGTGAGTTCCATAACGTTGTACACCCTTCAAGATGCCGGATTTCAGCGAGGGTGACATGTCACGCAAAGTCTGCACGCGCATCATGGGATTTGTGCGAACTCGAATCCTGACACTCAGTTTGCTGGCAATGGCGGCAGGGGCCCAGGAGCCGCTGACGCTGAAGGACGCGGTGCGTCAGGCCCTGCAAGGGCACCCTGTGCTGGAAGCCGCGTCGGCCCGGATCCAGGCGGCGGGCAGCCGCGTGGGACAGGCCAAGTCGGGCTGGAAGCCGCGCCTCCAATATATGGAGAGCTACCAGCGCGGCAACAACCCGGTGTACGTCTTCGGGGCGCTGCTGACGCAGCGGCAGTTCACGGCCGCCAATTTCGACATCCAGAAGCTCAACCGGCCGGACGCTTTGAACAACTTTCAGAGTACGGTGACGGCCGAGCAACTGGTCTACGACTTCGGCGGCCTGAAGAACAGCGTTCGGGCGGCGGAGCTCGGCAAGAAGATGAGCGAGACCGAGAAGAAGGCGGCGGAGCTGGCGCTGATCGCGGGGGTGGGGAAGGCGTATCACGGAGTGACACTGGCGCAGCAGGCGCTGGAGGTGGCGCGCGACGCCCTGAAGACGGCGGAAGCGGACCAGAAGCGGGCCGAGACGGTGCGAGACGCGGGAATGGCGACCGAGGCGGACGTGCTGTCCATCGGGGTGCACGTGGCGGCGATGAAGGAGCAGGTGATCCGGCGCGGGGCGGACGTCAAAGTGGCGCAGGCGGCGCTGAACGAGGCGCTGGGGCTGCCGCTGGAGACGCCGCACCGGCTGACGACGAAGCTGACGCCGGCGGCGGGCGCCGAAGGAGAAGGCCCGGCGGCCCGGCCGGAGCTGGAGCAGTTGCGGCTGGCCCGGCAGGCGGCGGAGGCGCAGGCGGAGAGCGCCAAGGCCGGCTACTGGCCGCGCATCGGGCTGCGCGGGGCGTTCGAGGCCGACCGGCAGCAGTTCGTGAACAAGGGCGGCGCCAACTGGATGTTTGCGGCGTCGATGCAGTGGAACCTGTTCGATGGCAGCCGGACGAAGGAAACGGTGGCGGAGGCGCGGGCCATGGCGGCGGAGGCGCAGGCCGGGGAGAGGCAGTATTCGAACGCACTGAAGCTCGAGGTCACCAAGGCGCGGGCCGATTTCGAAGCGGCGACGGAGCGGATCAAAGTCACCGAAGCCAGCGTGGCACAGGCCGAGGAGAGCCTGCGCATCCTGCGCAACCGCTACTCGAACGGGCTGGCGACGGTGACGGACCTGCTGCGCGCGCAGACGAGCGTGCTGGATGCGAAGACGCGCCGGCTGGCGGCGGTCTACGATCAGCGCGTGGCGGCCTTGGAAGTGGAACGTTCCGCAGGGATTCTGAATGGAGACTCGAATGTATTGCAGTAGAAAACTGAAGGCCGCCGCGGGCGGCGCACTCGTCATCATTCTGGCCGGTTGCGGAGGCGAAAAGGCCGCGCCGAAGAAGGCCGAGAGCCGGCCGGCGGTGGCCGTCAGCCTGGCCAAGGCCCAGGAGGAAACGGTTCCGGAAGTGTACGAAGCCACGGGCACGGTGAAGGCGCGCGTGAGTTCGGTGCTTTCGGCGCGCGTGATGGGCTACGTGCGGGAGATCCGGGTAGAGGCCGGCGACAGCGTGAAGGCCGGACAGGTGGTGGCGGTGCTGGACGCCAAGGAGATCGAAACCGGGCTGCGGCAGGCGGAGGCCGGGCGCGCCGAGGCACGCAGCGCGATGCCGGAGGTGAACAACGCGATTGCGGCGGCGCAGGCGCAGATGGAGCTGGCCGAAGCCACGTACAAGCGGATGAAGTCGTTGCTGGACCAGAAGTCAATCACAGCGCAGGAGTTCGACGAGGTGGCTGCGCGGCTCCGGATGGCCCAGGCCAACGTGGCGATGGCGCGGGCGAAGCGGGCGCAACTGGAGCAGAAGATCCGGCAGGCCGATGAAGCCGTGGCCCAGGCGGGGGTGATGAAAGGCTACACGGAAGTGGCCGCGCCGTTTGCGGGCACGGTGATCGAACGGAAGGCCGAGCCGGGGATGCTGGCAGCGCCGGGCATGCCGCTGGTGGTGGTGGAGCAGGCGGGCGGCTACCGGCTGGAGGCGGCGGTGGAAGAGAACCGGCTGGGCCGGGTGAAGCGGGGCATGGCTGTAGAGGTAAAGCTGGACGCGGCGGAGGCGCCGATAGAGGCGCGGATCGAGGAGATCGTGCCGGCGATGGATGCGGGATCGCGGTCGTTCACGGCCAAGATCGGCCTGCGAGGCGGGCTGCTGCGAAGCGGCATGTTCGGCCGGGCGCGGATCCCGATGGGTGAGAAGAAGGCGCTGATGGTTCCGGCTTCGGCGCTGGTGCGGATGGGGCAGGTGGAGAAGGTGTTTGTGGCGGAGGGCGGCGTGGCCCGGCTGCGGCTGGTGACGGCGGGCGCGGCGCGGGGCAGCGCGGTGGAGATCCTGAGCGGCCTGAGCTCGGGCGAGCAGGTGGTAGCGCCGGTGCCGGCCTCGCTCCAGGACGGCTCGAAGCTCGAGGTGCGGCCGTGAGCGACAAACCGCGCAAGTTAGGCCTGGCCGGGCGCATGGCGCACGGCTGGATCAACTCCAAGCTGACGCCGCTGTTTATCGTGGCCTCGCTGCTGGTGGGCGCCTTCTCGGTGTTCATGCTGCCGCGCGAGGAGGAGCCGCAGATCATCGTGCCGATGATCGACGTGATGGTGGGGATGCCGGGGGCGAGCGCCAAGGAGGTGGAAGAGCGGCTGACGCGCCCGATGGAGAAGCTGCTGTGGGAGATCCCGGGGGTGGAGTACATCTACTCCACGTCGTCGCCGGGGATGTCGCTGGCCATCGTGCGCTTCAAGGTGGGCGAGGACGAAGAGCGCAGCATCGTGCGGCTGAACCAGAAGCTGCGCGCCAATTTCGACCGCATCCCGGCGGGCGCGACGGAGCCGCTGATGAAGCCGCGCTCGATCGACGACGTACCGATCCTGGCGCTCACTTTCCACTCGAGCCGCTACAGCGACCTGGAACTGCGCAGGATCGTGGCGCAGGTGCACGACGACGTGAAGCAGGTGCCCGACGTCAGCGAGGTGACGATCCTGGGCGGGCAGCGGCGGGAATTGAAGGTCACGCTGGACGCCGCGAGACTGAGCGGCTACGGCCTGGCGCCGCTGCAGGTGATGGGCGCGCTGGGGATGTCGAACCAGGTGCTGCCGGCGGGCAGCGCCACGGCCCAGAACCGCGAGACGGTGCTGGAGGCGGGTAGCTGGATCCGCAACGCGGAAGACGCCGGGCACCTGGTGGTATCGGTCTCGAACGGCCGGCCGGTCTACCTGCACGACGTGGCGACCGTGGAAGACGCGGGCGAGGAGCCCGTGCAGTACGTGCAGTTCGGCGCGAACGGCCGCTTCGAGCCGGCCGTCACGCTGGCGATCGCCAAGCGCAAGGGCACGAACGCCATCACCGTGGCGGAGAACGTCCTGCACCGCGTGGAGGCGGCGCGGGGCGCGCTGGTTCCGGCGGGCGTCGAGATGACCATCACCCGCCACTACGGCGAGACGGCGGCCGAAAAGTCGAACGAGCTGCTGTTCCACATGGGCATCGCGGTGGTGTCGGTCAGCCTGCTGATCGCCTTCGTGCTGGGCTTCCGCGAGTCGCTGATCGTCTTCACGGCCATTCCGGTGACGCTGGCGCTGACGCTGACGGTGTTCTACCTTTACGGCTACACGCTGAACCGCATCACGCTGTTCGCGCTGATCTTTTCCATCGGCATCCTGGTGGACGACGCCATTGTGGTAGTGGAGAACATCGTCCGACACATGCGGCTGCCACAGAACCAGGGGCGGACGATCGCCGACATCGCGGTGGAGGCCGTGGACGAGGTGGGCAATCCCACCATCCTGGCCACGCTGGCGGTGATCGCGGCGATCCTGCCGATGGCCTTCGTGGGCGGGCTGATGGGGCCGTACATGCGGCCGATCCCCATCGGCAGCACGGCGGCCATGATCTTCTCGCTGATCGTGGCGTTCCTGGTTACGCCGTGGGCGGCCATCCGGCTGCTGAAGCACAACGGCGGACACGGCCACGACGGCGGCGAAGACCGCATGACGCTGATGTACCGCAACGTGATGGGCCGGCTGCTGCACGTGCCCATGCTGCGGTACGGATTCCTGTTGACGGTGACGTTCCTGCTGCTGGGCTCCATGGCGCTGGTGTACGTGGAGTTCGTGAAAGTGAAGATGCTGCCGTTCGACAACAAGAGCGAGTTCCAGGTGATCGTGGACATGCCGGAGGGCACCGCGCTGGAAGAGACCGCCCGGGTGACGCGGCAACTGGCCGAGGCGACCTTCGCGCAGCCGGAGGTGGTGAACGTGCAGACCTACGCGGGCACGGCCTCGCCGTACAACTTCAACGGCCTGGTGCGGCACTACTTCATGCGGCGCGGGGCCAACATGGCCGACATCCAGGTGAATCTGCTGGGCAAGGGCGAGCGCGACCTGAAGAGCCACGACATCGCCAAGCAGGTGCGCCAGCGCCTGGCGCCGATCGCCAAGGCCCACCACGCGCGCATCAAGGTGGCCGAAGTGCCGCCGGGGCCGCCGGTGCTGCAGACGCTGGTGGCGGAGATCTACGGGCCGGCGGCGGAGGGCCGCGAGAAGCTGGCCCGGCAGGTGCTGGACATCTTCGACAATACCGACGGCGTGGTGGACGCCGACTGGTACGTGGAGGATCCGCAGCCGCGGCAGGTGTGGCACGTTGACCGCGAAAAAGCCGCGCTGAACGGCGTCTCGACGGAAGAGATCGCCAGGACGATGAGGATCGCCTCGGCCGGGATGCAGGCCGGGCTGATGCACGCCGAAACGGCCAAGGAAGATATCCCCATCACGGTGCGGCTGGACCGGGCGACGCGCAGCGACCTGATGAAGCTACGCAGCCTGAAGGTGATGGGCCGGGCGGGCAACATGGTATCGCTCAACGAGTTGGTGAACGTCGAAAGCACGACGGCGGAGAAGAGCATTTACCACAAGAACCTGATGCCGGTGACCTACGTCACGGCCGACGTGGCGGGGGCGATGGAGAGCCCGGTTTACGCAATTCTGGCCATGGGGCCGAAGATCGCCAAGCTGGACACCGGCGGCGGCTACGAGATCGAGCAGTACACCGCGCACCAGCCGTCCGACGACACCCGCTACGCCATGAAGTGGGACGGCGAATGGCACATCACCTACGAGGTGTTCCGCGACCTCGGCATCGCCTTCGCGGCGGTGCTGGTGCTGATCTACGTGCTGGTGGTGGGCTGGTTCGAGAGCTTCCTGACGCCGCTCATCATCATGGCGGCGATTCCCTTTTCGCTTGTCGGCATCCTGCCGGCGCACGGGTTGATGCACGCCTTCTTCACCGCCACCTCGATGATCGGCTTCATCGCCGGCGCGGGCATCGTGGTGAGGAACAGCATTATCCTGGTGGACTTCGTCGAACTGCGGCTGAAGGAAGGCATGCCGCTGGACGAAGCGGTGATCGACGCCGGCGCGGTGCGCTTCCGGCCGATGATGCTGACGGCGGCAGCCGTGGTGGTGGGCAGCATCGTGATCCTGTTCGACCCCATCTTCCAGGGGCTGGCCATCGCGCTGATGGCCGGCGAAATCGCTTCCCTGGCCCTGTCCCGCATGACGGTTCCGATCGTTTACTTCATTCTGAACCGGCGCAGGGCAAACCAGGAAATTTCGGAGTGACGACAGGCAAGAAGAAGGAGATGCAATGACCGTTGACAGATGGCTGAGACTGATTGCGGGATTTTTCGTGATGCTGACCGTGTGGCTGAGCTATGCGCACGATCCGCGGTGGCTGTACTTCACGGCGTTCGTCGGGTTGAACCTGTTCCAGAGCGCGTTTACAAACTGGTGCCCGATGATGACGATTCTGCGCAAGATCGGCGTGAAGGGATAGATCCGGCAGCCGGCCCGGTCAGGCCGTGGCGAGGCCGAAGATGCCCTTGATCCGTGATTTCACGGTGGGAGGGCAGAGGACCGCCTGGTGGACCAACTGGGCGGCGAATTCATGGAAGGCGCGTCCCAGGACGCTGCCGCCGGGGACGGGGATGGCGGCGGAGATAGCGGCCTGGACCAGCGGATAGTCGTTCGGGAAGACTTTGGCGATCTCCTGGTCCAGAAGGCTCGCGATCTGGGCCGGCGGGAGATCGCCTCTGTGATGCCGGTTCAGGAGCACGGAGGTCCGGGCGGCGGGGACGCCGACGCGCCGCAGCTCTTCGTGGCGCTGAGCGGCGAGGTCGAGGGCGGGCAACTCGGGCGGGCAGACCGAAAAAATCGTGCGGGAGCGGCGGACGACTTCCACGGTAGCCGGGTTGACCAGTTCGGGCAGGTCCACCAGGATGGCGTCGTAGCGGTCTGAGGCGAAGTTGAGCAACTGGTAGTAATTCCACCAGCCGGGCAGGGACGCGTCGAGGGAGCGGGAGGAAAGCAGGAAGTCGACGCCGTGCGCCTGGAACACGCGATCGGCCCACAGAAACGAATCGAGCTGTTCGCAGCGCTCCAGGATCGACTGGAGACCGCCATGCCGGGGCGCGCCGAGCATGACGCCCTGAATGCCGCTGCGCAGATCGGCGTCGATGACCAGGATGCGTTTGTCGAGCCTGGCTAGAGCCGCGGCGGTGTTGAGCACGACAATGGAGGCGCCGCAGCCGGCCTTGGCGGGCAGGAAGCTGAAGAGGCCTTCGTGCACGTCGGCGCGCTTGTCTTCGAGAGCCTTGCGAACGGCGGCGGCGAGGTCGCCGGGAGAGGAGCACAGGGGCGCCAGGGCGCCGCAGCCGGCCTGCCGGGCGAGAGGCAGTCGATCGGGAGGGCAGGCGAAGCCGATGACGGCGCAGCCCGGGGCGGTCTCCCGGATACGCGCGGCGCATTCGAAGGCGGAGGCGGAGCGCAGATCGATGAGGACGGCGGCGGGGGCGACGGTATTGAGCAGGCGCGAGAGCTCATAGGCGCCCGGCGGCGCGGGCAATTCGCGAATGACATCGATGAGCCCGGTGGCGGCGACCATGGCGCGCA
>DAHVTI010000487.1 GCA_027324255.1 Bryobacterales bacterium
CCCCGCCTCTCCACCACGTGCCCCCGCGCCTTCAGCCCCTCGAAGCTCTCCGCCGGCACCCGCCCCTCCACCTGCACATCGCACCCCGCCGGCCCGTTTTTCGTAAACCTCGGCGCTTCCAGTGCCGCTTGAATGTTCATCCCGTAATCGACGTAATTTGAAACGAATTGTGCGTGCGCCAATGGCTGATTCGGCCCGCCCATAATCCCGAATCCGATCCGCAAATCCCCCTTCTCCATCAGCGCCGGAATAATCGTGTGGAACGATCGCTTCCTTGGCTTCAGTTCGTTCGGATGCCCCGCCGTCAGCACGAAATCGCTCCCCCGGTTCTGCAGCACGAACCCCGTCCCTTCCGCCACCACCCCCGAACCCCACGCTGCCCGCACGCTCTGGATCCACGAAGCGATATTGCCTTCCCCATCCACCACCGCCAGGTACGTCGTGTCGCTCCCCATCGGCCGCCCGGCCCGCGCCTCGCAGTTCGCCTTCTCAAAATCGATCAGCTTGGCCCGCTCCCGGGCGTACTCCTTCGACAGCAGCCCCGCCACCGGGACTTTCGCGAATCTCGGGTCCGCGTTGTACGCCATCAGGTCCGCATAGGCCAGCTTCATCGCCTCGATCTTCCAGTGCAGCGCCTCCGCCGAATGCGGCCCCGCCGCCGGGGCAGGGAACTGCTCCATCAGGTTCAGCATCATCAACGCCGCCATCCCCTGCCCGTTTGGCGGCAGTTCCCAAACCCGCCATCCCCGGTACGTCGTCGACACCGGCTCCACCCACTCCGCCCGGTACTCCGCCAGGTCCCCGGCCGCCATCGTCCCGCCCAGCTTCTTTGACGCCGCTACAATCGCCTCCGCCAACGGCCCCTCGTAAAACGCCTTCCGCCCGCCCTCCGCAATTCGCTCGAACGTCCGCGCCATGTCCGGGTTCCGGAACATCGCCCCCGCCTTCGGCGCCGGCAGGAACACCCGCCGCGCCTCGGCGTTCGCCTCCAGCCGCCCCGGCTCCCACATCGCCGCAATCACCTCGTGCACCGGATGCCCCTCCCGCGCCAGCCGGATCGCCGCCCCGAACAGGTCCTTCCACTGGAGCCGCCCGAACCGCGCGTGCGCCTCGCTCCACCCTTCCACCGCCCCGGGCACCGTCACCGAGTGGATCCCCGCCGCCGGCATCGCTGTGTGTCCCTGCCCCCTCAGCCACTCCGCGCTCAACCCCTGCGGCGCCCACCCCGACGCGTTCAACCCGTACAGCTTCCCCGACTTCGCCTCCCAATACAGCAGGAACATGTCCCCGCCCGGCCCGCACGCCATCGGCTCCACCACGCTCAGCACCGCGTTGGCCGCAATCGCCGCGTCCACCGCCGTCCCGCCCCGCCCCAGCGCCTCCGCTCCCGCCTGCGACGCCAGCACGTGGCTCGTCGAAGCGATCCCGCCCGTCGAATACACCACCGACCGCGTCTGCGACCGGTCCGCCGCCATTCCAAAACTCGCCAGCATCGTCACAAGCGCCAGTTGCCTCACGGCTCTTATTCCATCACGAACCGGTAACTCTTGCTGCCCCGCGCGCGTATCAGAGATATGCGTGTCCGAATTGTATTGGCGGCCTGCGCCTGCCTGCTCGCCCGTGCGCAGTTCAACGACCTCGCCACAGACCGCCACGGCACCCGCGTCCTCTTCTCCTCCTCCTTCAGCCTCCAGTCCGATCCCCTCCAGGACTGGCGCAAACTCTTCGAGGCCTCTCCCGCCTCCCTCCGCACCTTCCTCGCTCTCGACCCCGGCTACGACCTCACCGAGTTCACCCAGAAGGAGCCCAACTTCTTCCGCCTCCAGAAGCCCGAACTTTCCAGCGACGGCCTCACCACCGTCTGGACCGGCCAGCGCTACTGCCGCGGCGGCAGTGGCTGCTTCCTGTTCGAAGGCTACGCCGCCACCGTCCGCCGCATCGGCGTCCCTGACCTCCTTCGCCTCGGCACCGGCCGCCTCAGCGCCAACGGCCGCTGGGTCCTCTTCTCCGGTTGGGCCATGCCGATGGTGCACCAGGGCTACATCGATCTCTCCACCGGCAAGGAGTACGAAATCCCCCAGCGCAGCCTTTCGCTCGCCGGCACCGGACGCCGCGTCGTCGCCAACGACGGCACCGCCGTCTTCGGCTCTCTCGATCCCGGCCTCCACCTCATGCGCCCCGGCGAGCCCGTCTCCGTCATCGAAGGCCCGCCCGCCATCGCCCACGCCGTCATCGACGACAACGCCCGCTTCGCCGTCTACCAGGCCGGCGGCGGGTGGCCCTGGCTCGGCCTCGTCGACCTCTACACCAACGAGAACTTTCTCGTCGCTGCCGCCGCCGAAGGCTGCACCAATCCCGCCCTCAGCGAGGACGGCACACGCCTGCTCTTCCTCTCCGGCGCCAATTGGGAGGCCCGCAACGACGGCCTCGCGCCCCAGGTCTGGATCATGGACCTCATCACCGGCCGCCTCCATCAGGCCACCGCCGGGCCCGACGGCATCGCCGAGGCCACCCTCTCCGGCGACGGCCTCACCGTCTTCGCCGCCACCTACCGCGGCTCGCTCCTGAAAGTGGATCTCCTCAGCGGCGAATCGTCCGAGCTCGTTCCCCCCACCCCGTCGTTCTTCCTCAGCGTCGCCTACTCGAACCCCGGCGCCACCCTGCATCTCGATGGCGCTGGCCTGCTCGGCGCCCAGCTCTCCCTCGACGGCCAGGACATCCCCGCGCTCGCCGGCGACATGCGCTCCATTGAATTCCAGGTGCCGCCGTCGACCCCCGCCGGCGCCCATATCCTCGAGGTCCGCACCGAAGGCTCCCCCTTCCGGCCCGCCCGCCTCGCGCTCGACGTCGAAGTAATTCCCGTCTCCAACTGAGCAGCCCCGGCAGCTCCAGCATCAAGTGCACCAGGTAGTCCGCGATGCTTCTTTCAGCGAGTCCGCAGCGAAAACTCCCCCTTCCGGCCCGCTCGCCGCGCGCTCGACATCGAAGTGCTCCCCGCCTCTAACTGAGCAGCCCCGGCAGATCCAGCATCGAGTGCACCAGGTAGTCCGGCGGCGCTTCCTTTAGCGAGTCCGGGCTGATGCCGTAGCTCACCCCCACGCACCTCACCCCCGCATTGCGCGCCGTCAGCACATCCGTCGCCGAGTCCCCCACCATCCACGTCCCCTCCAGCGTCGCTCCGCACTCGTGTGCCAGCGTGTGGATCCCCACCGGGTCCGGCTTCTTCTGCTCGAAGCTGTTGCCGCCGTACACCTGGAAGAAGTACTTCTGCAACCCCAGCCCCGCGCACATGTCGCGCGAAAACCGCTCCGGCTTGTTGGTCAGCACCGCCATCTTCACCCCCCGCCCGTGCAGTTGCTCCAGCGTCTCCACCACGCCCGGATACGGCCGCGTGTGGTCCAGCATGTGCTCGCGGTAGTACGAGAGAAAATAGGCCAGCGCCTCCGCCACCCTCGGCTCGCTCGCCTCCGGCCCCATCGCCCGCCGGATCAGCACCGGCGCGCCGTTGCCTACATACGACGCCACCGTGTCGTATGGCAGCGGCTCCATACCCATCTCCGCCCGCGTCGCGTTCACCGCTTCGCACAGATCGCGCACTGAATCGACGAGCGTCCCGTCGAGGTCAAAGATCACCAGTTGCATGCTTCCCTGATCCCAGTGTAGCGGCTGCGCCGCCCCGGTCTCAGCCGAACAGCGAGGCGAACCCCATCTTGCCCAGCACCCACAGCACCCACGGCGCCGCTATCCCCGTCAGCGCCCGGCCGAACGGCATCTTCCGCGCGCCCAGAAAGGCCGAGAACCCGATCGCCATCAGCGCCATCGTCCAGAACGTGAACAGGTCCAGCGACCCCGCCAGGCTCTTCAGCCACGCCGCCGTGTCCGGCGCCAGAAACATCGCCGCGCTGAACCCCGCCGCCGTCTGCGGGTCGAACTCCGCCGGCGGCTTCAGGTACATCACCGCGATCATCATCAGTGTGCTCACCAAACTGGGCGGAATCGAGGCATAACTGCATATCGTTAACGCTTGCTTAAACGTCAATTCTGCATCCAGAAGGAACTTGAACGTGAACAGCAGCGCGCCCGCGATCACCACCAGCCCCAGCGTGATCCCCACCAGCGGTCCGACCCGCACCGCGATCGGCATAAACTTCCGTTGCGCCTCGATCGCCTGCTCCCGCTGCTCGGCCGTGAGCTGCTGCACGCGTTCGTTGTTCGCCATCGCATTGCGGATCATCTGGTCGTAGCCCACGCGGCTTACCATCAGCGACACCGCCACGGAGCTGAACACGATCAGCAGCGCCATCGCCAGGTACCAGCGCCCGGAAGTGGCGATGTTGGCGAACACCGCGCCCGGCGAAAAAAAGACGCCCGTCAGGCGCCCGGTTTCTGAAATGGAGGAAACGGACTCTGTGGGTTGCATAGTTCAGCATCCGATTCTACACGCGGCGGGACCGGGAGGGAACCACCTTCTTACCGGGAGCCCGGCGGCAGCCCGGAGTCTTTCCGCAGCAACTCGCCGAGTTCGCTCCACGGCACCGTGATCGTCGCCGGCCCCATCGAGTAAGGCGCGATCTCGTACGTGTTGAAGTGGAACACCAGCCCGCGCGGCCCGGCGCCCCAGCGGGTGGGGAGCGCGAAGCGGTTGTTGTCGAACGTGTAGCCGGCTTCGGCCAGATCCTGCGACGCGTCCAGCCCGCGCTCGGCGCGGAACCTCCGCTCCGCTGCCGCCTGCAATCTCTCCCTCGCTCCGCCGCGCAGCAGCGACCCGAGTTCCACCTGCTCTCCCGTCGCCGGGTTCAGGTTCAGAAACTCGCGTGTCGATTCCGGATGCGCGCCGCCGCGGAACTCCTCCGAGGTGATCTCGACGCTCAGCAGCCCTGTGCTCACCAGCACCGGCTCGGCCACCCGCCGCGTGAAGTAAGCGATCGCGGAGTCCGGGAACTGCTGGCGGAACTGCTGGTAGTCGGTGATCGTCTGCGCCGCCTCGGCTTCGAAGCCGCG
>DAHVTI010000520.1 GCA_027324255.1 Bryobacterales bacterium
CCCCGCCGCCTCCGCTCCCCCCGGCGTCGCCGAGCCGGCGCGCCCGCCGCATCACCCCGCCGCCTCCGCTCCCCGTCGCCGCGGCCGCGCGCCCGCCGCGTCTCCCCCTACTGCAGCAAAGCCGCCTCGATCACCACGCTCGCCCGCACCTCCACCATCCCGGTCTCCACCGGCGTCGGCGTCGTCGCCGCCGTGGATGTGGTCCGGTCCGCATTGACCACCGCCGCCGCGGACGATTCCGCGATGGCGATCACCCCGCCCACCCGCGCGTTCAGCCCCGAGGCCATCGCCTCCGCGCTCGCCCGCGCCTGCTGCACGGCCAGCTTCAAGGCCGCCTGCCGCGCCGGTTGCGGGTCTTTCAACCCGAACGAGATCCCGCCCACCGTCGTCGCTCCGGCCTGCACCGCCACGTCGATCAGCCTTCCGGCGATGGACAGGTCCGGCGTCGTCGCCTGGACGGAATGGCTGGCGCTGTAGCCCGACAGAATCGGCGTGCCTCCCGGCGGGTACTTGTAGATAGGGCTCACCGTGTAGCCCGACGTGCGCAGGTCCGCCTGCGGGCCCAGCAGTTGGCGCAGCGCGTCCAGCACCACCGTGGAGCGGGCCGCATTGTCGTCCGCCGCCTGCTGCGCGGTGTCGGCCTGCGTCACCACGCTCAGCGTCAGCGTCATCCGGTCGGGCTTGAGAGAAACGACGCCTTCCCCCGAGGCTCGCACCGTGGGGGTGGACTGCGCGGCCAGCGGGACCGCCAGGCAGGAAAGCGCCGCCAGCAACATCGTGCTTCGCTTCATCGTGGTCTACCTCGCATCTTCACTCCAGGCCCGCGCGCAGCGCTTCCAGCAGTTCCGCCGGACCCAGAGCAATCGGGTTTCCCTTCATGCTGCTGGCGCGCGCCGCCTTCTCGCACAGGGTCAGCAGATCCTCCTCGCCGATGCCGTATGTCGACAGCGGCGGGATGCGCAGATCCGCCGTCAGCGCCTCCAGCCAGGGCAGCAGGTCCTCGGGCTCCGCGCCCGCCTTGCCCGTGATGATCCGCGCCGCTTCGCCGTAGCGCGGCAGCCCTCGGCCGCCCGCGTCGCGCGCCCGCAGCGCCCGCAGGTTCACGCGCGTCACCGGCGCCAGCAGCGCCGCGCACACCGCTCCGTGCGGCGCCGGGAACATGCCCCCGATGGGCGCCGCGAAGCCGTGCACCGCGCCCAGCCCGGCGTTGGCCAGCGCCAGCCCGCCCAGCAGGCTCGCCATCGCCATGTCCGTGCGCGCCGCCAGGTCCGCGCCGTTCTCGTAAGCGCGCCGCAGCGCGCCCGCCGCCAGCCGCATCCCTTCGCGGCAGTACAGGTCCGTCATCGCGTTGGCGCGCACGGAGACGAACGGCTCAATCACTTGCGTCAGCGCGTCCAGACCCGTCGCCGCCGTGATCGCCGGCGGCACCTCCACCGTCAGCTCCGGATCCACCACGGCCAGTCGCGG
Organism: Bryobacterales bacterium; assembly: GCA_027324255.1. Classification (GTDB taxonomy): domain Bacteria; phylum Acidobacteriota; class Terriglobia; order Bryobacterales; family Bryobacteraceae; genus Paludibaculum. Next base: position 1,468 of record DAHVTI010000520.1, read on the forward strand.
CAGCATCCACGGGCTCCGCAGGCTGGCCTTCACCCGGTGCTCCGGCGAAGCCAGCACCGCGTTCCGCGTCACCTCGCTGCCCGTGCCGGCCGTGGTCGGCAGCGCGATGAACGGCGCCGGCATCTGCGTGAGCGGCTGCCCGCGCCCCACCACCTCCAGGTAGTCCAGCACGTCGCCCGGATTGGTGGCCAGCGCCGCTATCGCCTTGCCGGCGTCCACCACGCTCCCGCCGCCGCAGGCCATCACCACGTCGCAGCGCTCTCTTCTCGCCGTCTCCACTCCCGTGCGGACGTCCTCCACCGCCGGTTCGCCGGCCACGGCGAACAGCGTGCACCCCACGCCCGCTTTGTGCAGCTCCGCCACCAGCGCCGCCGCCCGCCGCGGCGAGTTGCCCGTCACCAGCAGCGCGCGGCTCCCCATCTCCTTCGCCGCCGGCGCGGCCTCGCGCGCCGTGCCCGCGCCGAACCGGATCCGCGCCGCTGTGGCGAAATCCCAGCCCATGGCTCTACCAGCCGGAGTTGTCCGGAAACACGTTGGCGAACTTCACGCTGCGCCTCGGTTCGGCCATCATCTCCGCCACCGCGTCGCGCCACTTCGCGTAGTGCGCCGTGTCCTTGTGCGCCGCCGCCGCTTCGGCGTCCCGGTAGATCTCCACCAGGATGAACCGCGCCGCCTCGTCCTGCTGCTGGATGACGTCGAACCGCGCGATGCCCGGCTCTTCCACGCTCTTGCTCGCATTCTCTACTGTGGCCGCCCGGAACGCGTCAATACATTCCGGCTTGACGTTGACGTGAACATGAACGATCAGCATGGCTACGCTTCCATTATTGCGCCGCCGCCGGAGTCCGAATCAGCCATACCTCGGCCACCTGGTTGCCGCGCCCGTTGCCGGAAAGCCCCGGCTGCCGCTGCCACGTGAGCGTCAGCGCGCCGTCCGAGGTCGCCTCGCGCGGGATGGCGAACTCCACCGGCTCGGTCAGGTTGTCCAGCTTGCGGTACGGGTGCACCTCGAAGCGCCCGTCCGCCGTTAGTCGCGGGATGCGCGTGGCGTTGCGCTCCCCGCCGTAGACGATCCGCACCCGGTACTGCGCGCTGGGTGCGAGATTCGTGTAGCGCACCGACAGCGGGCCGTCGTACATCACCTCCGCGTGGTCTACCCACGACACCCGCCAGTCCCCGATGCTTCGCGAATGCATCGCAAAGCCGTTGCGCGGAGAGCGCAACTGGCCCGGGTCCTCGGCATACGTCGCCGGTCGCACCAGGTGGGGCTGCGCCGCCGGATTGCCCAGGTCGTCGTAGAAACCGCCGGGGCCGGGATTGGTCCAGTTCAGAATCGCGTCGATCGCCTTCAGCCGTTCGTGCTCGAACTGCACCTTGCGGATCTCGTCAAACCGCGCCGCCAGCCAGCCGCGGTTGTTCAGCGGCATGTCGATGTTGTCCAGCGTCGCGCCGCGGTCGCGGCTGATGGCCTTGTACAGCGGCACGCTCAACTGCATCCGCGCGCTCTGGTACAGCGCCTCGGCCAGCGTGAACACGCGCTGCCGCAGGTCCGCGCCCGCCGGCGCCGCATCCAGCTCGCGCTCGGCGTGCGCGACGGCGGCCAGCGCGCCCGTGCGTCCCGCGCCGCGCAGCGCGTCCATCGCCCGCGCCTCGGCCTCCGTCTCTGCGATCAGGCGGCGGCGGTTCAGTGCGTCGTAGTAGGCGCGGTACAGCATCTGCTGGAAGCGCCAGCCCAGCAGGTCGCGCGGCGTCGCCGCCCGCTCGAGCGTCTGGAACTGCTCCAGCGTCTGTTCCACGCCCTCGTTCGCCAGCAGCGATCCGCGCCAGTTCCGCTCCAGCGCCAGCAGCCCCTGCGCCACGCCCTCTTCCAGTTCCGGCCTGACGAAGAAGCGCGCGTACTCGCGCAGCACGCCCGCCAGGTCCGCCTCCGGATCCCAGCCCAGCGCGCTCCACACGAATTTGTTCACGTCGTCGTTGCAGCCCTCCGAATACGTCAGGAAGCCGATGGTCGAGGCGAGGCTGTCGCGCAGGATGGCGCGCATGTCCTCCGGCCGCGGGTTGATCGGCTCCCTGGCATGCGTCTGCGCATGAGCGAAGTCCCAGTCCGGCACCGCGAACTGGGAGTGCAGCGAATGCGTGATGTCCGGGTAGTTGCGGATGGGATAGCGCGCCGGCGCCTGCCGCCGCAGCTCCTGCAGAGAGATCCGCACCTGCGGCCCGTGCACGATACCGTCCAGCCACTTCGGCTCCTGCTTCATCAGCCCAAAGAACTCGTCCATCCACTCCGCGCTGAAGCCCTGCGGCGAAACCCACATCTGCGCCTTGGGATGATACTTGCGCAGGTTCGCCGCCTGCTTTTCCAGCAGCGCGAACAGGACTTTGGGCTGCGTGTGCCCGGGATCTCCGCCCGGCACCATCACCGCGTCGATGCGCGGCAGCTTGCGAAAGATCTCGCCCCACTCGTCGATCGATGTCGACACCGTAGCCGCATCCGTGTAGTCTTTGTCCAGCGCCGGGTACCAGATCCACACGTCCAACCCGTAGGAGGCCGTGATGCGCGACATCTCCACCATCATCGGCAACTGCGGGGCGGGGAAGTGCGGGCTGTCGGCCGCGTCGTCCGAGCGCGGCGGAATCAGCTCGACGGCGTTCGTGCCAAAGATTGCCAACTCGCGGATGTACTGGTCCCACATCGCCGCCGTCCAGCCGTCGTAGCTGTTGGTCTTCGGTCGATAGCCGAGCTGATGCCCGCGCAGCTTCACCTTCGGCGCGGTGGTAATTGCCAGATCGTCCGCCAGCCACGCGCGGTCGCGCTCCATGCGCAGCTCGCGCAGCAGGCGCCCCGCGCCGAACAGCAGCCCGCGCGCGTCGTTGCCCGCAATCTCGACCGCCGATGCCGCGGTGCGTAGCGAGTACCCTTCCGCCGGCCCATTGCCGCGCTTCAAAATCACCGCCGGCACCCCCGGCCTGGCCTGCGGCGCGATCTCCCACTTCAACCGCGTGCGGCTCTGCACTTCTTCCACCAGCACTTGTGCGGTCTTGTTCTCAAGCGGCGTGGGCGATGGCGGCGTCACCACCACCGCGCGCGAAAGATCCAGGGCCAGCAATAGCATCAGCATCTCCCTCATCATAGAAGGCAGAGTGAAGACCTGGAAACTGATCCTCGAGTACGACGGCTCGCGATACAGCGGCTGGGCGGAGCAGACCAACGCGCCGCGCACCGTCATGGGCGAGCTGCGCAAGGCCGCCTGCGAGCTGTTCAAA
>DAHVTI010000523.1 GCA_027324255.1 Bryobacterales bacterium
CGGTCTGGCGGCCAACGCCGGTGTAGAAGCCGGCCTCGAGCCAGGGGAGAAATTCGGCCAGAGGGCCGGAGTAATCCACGTGGCCGGTGAAGCCGCCAAGCGGATGGGTCTGGCCGGTGCGGCGGCTGGTGCGCTCGGCGGCCACGCGCTGGAGCTGGCCGCGCACGATCTCCACGCGGCTGCTGTTTTCCGAGAGCGCGCGGAAGTCGACGTCGAGCGGCCCCGGGCCATAGAAGGCGCGCAGGGCGGAGACGCGGTCGCGGAGGCGGGCCAGGAGCAGGGGGAACGGCGGGAGCTCGCCGGGGGGAACGGGCGGCTTCAACTCCGTGGGCGTGAGGAATTCGACGCGCAGCGCGGAGATCTCGCGGGCGGGCGGCACGAAAGTGAGAGTCCTTTCCTCCTGCTGCCAGGCTTCGCACGCGGCGAAGGAGAGGCGGGCGAGGGCCTGTTGGAAAGGGGAAGGGTCCAGGGAGAAGAGGTGCAGGCCGATTTCGAAAGGCTCGCCGGAGGCCAGGCGGCGGGCGTCGAGATGAGCGCAGCGGAGGACGAAGGAGCGGGGGCGGTCGCGCAGGCCGCTGGGGCCGTGGGAGGCGGTGGGGCGGAAGACGTCTTCGGGCAGAACGGTGCCGAGCGCGCCGCGGAAGAGGTTGGCGGCGGGAGGCTCGAAGAACAGGGCGCGCGAGGTGCGCAGGGTAGCGCGGCAGATCAGGAACGAGAGATCCAGACCTGCCGCCATGGGAGCCTTACTTGTTGATGCTGATGAGCGGGTTGACCTTCATTACCGTGGAGCCGGAGGTATAGCTGTTGCTGCTGTAGCTGGTGCGGTAGATGACGGCGAAGCCGTAGGTGCCGTTGACGGGGACCTGCGGCAGCTTCACCCGGACCTTCCAGACGCCGGGCTCGGAAGGATCGAGGACGGAGGAGACGACCTGGGCCTCGGCGGCGGAGGTGCCGGCGAGCACGAAGGCGCGCACGTCTTCGACGGGAATCTCGCCTCCTGGCGCGGTGCCGTCGTCGGGCATGCCGGGGACGGCGCCCTGTCCGGTGAGGTAAACGGTGAGCTCCTCGCTGGAAGCGGCGGGCTTGCCGGAAGTATTCAAGGAGCCGTCCTGGTTGTAGGCGCGCGCCTGGGCCTGCGAGGAGGGGTTCTCGCCCTGGTAGAGGACGGAGGGGGAGGCGGCGGACATGGCGATGCGGTTCTGGGCCAGGATCTGGCCGGTGGAGACGCGGCGCACCAGGAAATCGGCGGTGCCGCCGGTGGGCGCGTCCTTGGGAACGACGAAGCGGATGGTGTCGCCGTCCACGCGGGTAATGGGAGCCGGGACTCCGTCGACGAGCAGTTCGACGTCGGCCAGTTCCTTGGGCAGCGGGGCGTCGCCGGCATCGGCCCTTTCCGCGGCGAAGCGGACGCCGGGAGCCTGCAGCAGGGCGAGCATGGCGGGTGCGACGCGCGGGAAGCCGCTGGCGCCGTTCACTACGCCGTGCATCGGGTAATGCATGGTGATGCGGTTGGCGCCATCGAGCACGAAGATATAGTCCTGCTCGTCGAGCACGATCTGGCGCGGAATGTATGTGGAGAAGGAGTACTCCGCCTTCTGGCCGGGATCGAAGAAGAGCTGGTCGAAGCGCGGGAAGCGCATCACACGGCTGCCCTTGACATCGGCCACCCAGATCTGGCCGGTGCGCGGGCTGACGGTGACGCTGGCGGGCGTGGCGCCCTGGGCGCTGAGGGGAAGGATGAGCGCGGCGGCGGAGCCGTCGGTCTGGGTGGTGACGCGTCCGAAGATGAGCACGCGGCTGTTGCCGGTGTCGGCCACGTAGAGCCGGTCGTCGGTATCGACGGCGACGCCGAGCGGCAGGTTCATCTGCGCCTCGCCGTTGCCCGGCGTGGCGGTGGCGTCGTCGGGCTGTCCGAGGACCAGGCTGGCAGGCGCGCCGCTGGAGAAAGGCGCGTTGAACATCAGCACGCGGCTATGGGCCAGGTCGGCCACCACCAGGTTGCCTTCGCCGGTGAAGGCGAGGCTGGAGGGGCGGTAGAGGCGGTCGCGGAGGACCTCGCCGGTGGAGTGGGTTTCGAGGTCGGGCTGGCCCAGGACGAGATCGGCGGTCTGGGTTTCGTCCCAGTGCTCGAAGGGCTTGGGGAAGCGCAGGACGCGCCCGTTGCCGGTGTCGGCCACCCACACGTTGCCTTCGGCGTCCACGGCGACGCCGGCCGGCAGCAGGAGCCCCGTGGCGGAGGGCTTATCGGCGTCGTTGTAGGGGGAGTTGATGAGGTTGCGGGTGGGGCCCACCTGGCCGATGATGAGGTCGGCCGGGTCGCCGTATTTCACGCGGCGGGCGTCCCAGAACCCGAGGATGCGATTGTTGCCGGAATCGGCGACGAAGAGGTGCGGGGTGTCGGAGGTGCGGTCGATGGCGGCGGAGGGGCCGAGGGTGAGGTAGGAAACGGCGCCGTTGGACAGCAGCAGGGGTAGCGTGCCGGCGGAGAGTTCGCGGCCCTCGATGAGGTTGGGGGCGCGGAGGCCGAACTCGTACTGGCCGAGGATGCGCGAGGCGGGGGCCAGCAGGTTTTCTTCGGAGGCGTAAGAGAGATCGAGAACGCGGTTGTTGCCGCTGTCGGCGAGGAAGACGTGGCCGTTCCAGTAGGCGGCGGCGAGGGGGCGGTTAATGGTGTAACTGGTGGGCTCCAGGGTGGTGCCGCCGTTGGGCTCGCGAGAGTAGAAATCCACCTGGCCGAAGACGGCGGACATGCGCGGGGAGATGGAGTAGTTGACGAGGTCCTCGGGCGCCCAGGAAGCGACGGGGTCGTAACGGACGATGCGGTTGTGGATGGTGTCGGAAACGAAGAGGTAATCGCCAACGCAGAAGAGGCCCTGGGGCCCACCGCCGAAGGTGGTGGCGGTGGCGAGGGCGTAGCCGAAAGTGACGTCGTTGACCGCGGGCAGGAGGGCGTCGCCGGGCTTCTGCAGGTACAGGCCGAGAATGCGGCTGGCGCGCTGGTTGGATTCGAAGGGAGGATTCCAGACGAGGACTCGCGCCAGGTCGTCGGAGAAGAACAGGTTGCCGGAGGCGTCGAAGGCGAGCGGGCCGCCGAAGCGGATGGAGGAGTAGCTCAGGCGGTCGGCGGCCTGGGAGACGCGGCCCGGATTGGCCACGGCGGTGCTGAAGTCGGGTTGGCCCAGAACGAGGTCGGCGGCGATATCGGCTCCGCCGTCGGTATTGGAGGCGCCGCTGACGCCGGCGGCGGGGTAGCGCAGGATGCGGTGGTTGCCGGAGTCGCTGAACCAGAGGTTGCCCTGGGCGTCGAAAGTGAGGGTGGCGGACTGGATGCCGCCGGTGCCGTAGCCATTGGTGCGGATGGTGGAAGCCGCGGGCGCGGCGTTGGCGTTCGCGGAGGAGGCGCGGTTGCCGTAGCGCGCATTCAGACTGGCCTGGCCGAGCACCAGGTCGGCGGTGCGGGCCTCGCCTTCCGGTTGGGCGAAGGGGGCGGGATAGCGCAGGATGCGGTTGCTGCCGGCGTCGGCGACGAAGACGTTGCCGTTGGCGTCGACGGCCACGGAGGTGGGGCCGTAGAGGCCGCTGGGGAAGTCGGTGCCGGGCCCCTGCGGCGTGGTGGAGTAGAAGTCCTTCTGGCCGAGGACAAGGTCAGCCATGGCGCCGGTTTCAAAAGCGGCGGCGTCCTTCCAGGCCAGCACGCGGTGGTTGCCGGTATCGACGACATAAAGGATGGGCGGATCGGCGCTCTTGTCGAGGGCGATACCCTGCGGCGCGAACAGTTCGCGGCCCTCCACCAGGTTGGGGGCGACGCTGGGCGGGACGGCCAACTCCTGAACGGTCTTCGGCGAGGCGAACTGGCCGTAGATCTTGGCCGGAACCGGGTTCAAAACCATCTGAGCGGACAGCGTGGCGGCACACAGTGCAAGGTGGCACAAAAAGAAGGAAATGTGTTTACTTTTCATTGCGATAAACCGCTCCACCCCAGTTCACCTTGGACCACATTATCACGTTAGGTCCGGCAATACCACCCTTCCCAGGACCAGGACGGCTTAGGCCGGTGGTAATGGTAAACTCGGATTTGATCGTAGCTCCTCCATTTCAGCCTGGGCCCACTGCCCAGGCTCAACGCAAACCCAGGGTATGCGCCGTCTCCTACTTAAACACGAGTCCCCTG
>DAHVTI010000525.1 GCA_027324255.1 Bryobacterales bacterium
GGCCTCCTCGGCACCGGCCTCTTTTTCCTTGCCCTCACCATCGGCCGCTTCTCCGGCGGCGTCATCCTGAACTGGATGAAGCCCCGCACCTTCTTCATCGGCACCAGCATCCTATCCATCGCCGGCCTGCTCGGCATCTTCGTCCCCAGCCAGTCCGTCGCCGTCGCCAGCTTCTTCGTCATCGGCTTCGGCTTCGCCAACATCTTCCCGCTCGTCTTCTCCATCGTCGTGGACTCCATGCCCGAACACACCAACGCCCTCTCCGGCCTCATGGTCACCGCCATCGTCGGCGCCGCCATCGTCCCCCCTGTCATGGGCTTCGTCTCCGACTTGGCCGGCTCCGTCCAGATCGGCTTCCTCGTCCCCCTCGCCGCCATCCTCTACATCACCTGGACCGCCCTCATCAACCTGAAAGGGGCCAAGGCCTGACATGGCTCTTAACACCGCCACTGACCCCCGCACCGTCATGACCCTCGACGCGGGCGGCACCAACCTCAAGTTCTCCGCCATCCGCTCCAACCGCCTGCTGCTCGACGAGCCCCTCTACATCCCATCCGAGGCTCACGACCTCGAGCGCTGCCTCGACAACATCACCGCCGGCTTCCGCCGCGTCAAGCAACTCCTCCCCCAGCCCCCCGCCGCCATCAGCTTCTCCTTCCCCGGCCCCGCCGACTACCCCGCCGGCATCGTTGCCAACGAGAACAACCTCCCCGCCTTCCGCGGCGGCGTCGCCCTCGGGCCCATGCTCGAAGACTTGTTCGGCATCCCCGTCTTCATCAACAACGACGGCGACCTCTTCGCGTACGGCGAAGCCATCTCCGGCTTCCTTCCCTATGTGAACGGCCTGCTCGCCGAAGCCGGCAGCCCCAAACGCTACCGCAATCTGTTCGGCATCACCCTCGGCACCGGCCTCGGCGGCGGCATTGTCCGCGACGGCCAGCTCCTCATCGGCGATAACTCCATGGCCGGCGAAGTCTGGCTCTCCCGCAACAAGCTCGATCCCTCCATCAACGCCGAGGAGGGCGCCTCCATCCGCGCCGTCCGCCGCGTCTATGCCCACTGCGCCGGCATCGCCCCCGAAGAGGCCCCCGAACCGAAGCTGATCTTCGACATCGGCATGGGCCGCGCCCCCGGCCACCGCGAAGCTGCTCTCGAAGCCTTCCGCTCGCTCGGCGAGGCAGCCGGCGATGTCGTGGCCCAGGCATTGACTCTTGTCGACGGCCTCGCCGTCATCGGCGGTGGCATCTCCGCCGCCGCGCCGCTCTTCATGCCTGCCTTGATGAAGGCCGTCAACGGCGTCTACGAGCGCGACGGCAATCCCCTGCGCCGCCTCATTGCCACCGCCTTCAACATCGACGATCCCGCCGAGCGCGAAATCTTCCTCAAAGGCCAGGCCCGCACCCTCACCGTGCCCCGCTCCGGCCGCAGCATCCAGTACGATCCCCTCCAGCGCGTTGCCGTCGGCCTCGCCCGGCTCGACACCAGCCAGGCCGTCGCCCTCGGCGCCTACGCCTTCGCCCTCAGCAAACTCTAGCGGGAGCTTACTGCGAGGCGACCAGTGACGGCTGCATGCCGCTGTCGGCAGGGGGCTTCTTCCGTGCGGGCCGTATTACCCACGCGCGGCGGGCCGCAGCAGCGGCCGATTGCGGTGAAGGGCGTCGCCCTCAAAGCCCGGGGCTGGAAAAAGGTGCGTTGGCGAGAGGGTACGAAGGGTTGGCTGGAATCGCGCTTCCTGTGCTTGCGTGTCCAGCCGTCGCATGGATTCGTCGATGGGGACCCGCCGCACAAGGAACTCTGGGTGCTGGTGAAATGGCCGGAGGAAGAGAAAGAGCCAACCAAGTACTTCTTCGCCGACCTGCCGGCGAGCTGCACTCTGCGTCGGTCAGTGCGGATTGCGAAGTGCCGCTGGAAGATCGAACAGGATTACCACCAGCTCAAGGAAGAACTCGGACTGGATCACTACGAAGGCAGAAGTTGGAACGGGTGGCATCACCACGTGACCCTGGTCATGCTGGCGCACGCCTTCCTGGCCCTGGAAACCCTTCGCAGCAAAATAAACTTCTAGGTGGACCCTGCCGAGGACCCGGCGTGAGATCCAGTACGTCCTCTTCACCTGGGCAGCAGTCTGTGCCTGCTGCGGCGGTGCGGCCGGGCACTCTCAGAGCCCATAGTACTTAAACAGAGCGTCTTAAATGGTCGCGCATCGGCGATTCAGGATGTCGCTCCCTTTGCGCCATTGGTTGAACTGGTTCCTGATGTCTGCGATGAGTTCTGACAGTTGGCCGGCGGCGTATCAGTTGTGCAGGCAACTTCGTCGCGTCAGTTTCAAGACCCTTTGGCAATGAAATCGTACATTGGACAGCCGGACGGCTCCGAAATAGCCGACCTGCTTCCACGTCGGGTGGTGCAACGCGACCGGATCCCTCACTGATGGCGCGCCGTTCAGCGCCTCCTCAACCGGCCGTGCCCGGCAGAACTTGTCATTCACTTCGACGTAAGCCCGCTCCGGTTTCCGCTAGCGTCGAAACGCCTCGATCTCGCGTTCGGCCTGGCGTTGCGCCGGCGGTGTCGGGAAGCTCTCGCTCACGGTCTTGCCGTTTATTATGTAGGTCAGTCTCGGGTGGGGTGCGTGTCCCGGATCATCGGGGCGGTGACAATGGCAACCCGGAGTGCCGCAACGCCCGCCCGTTCCAGTTATGGAGCCGGGGCGTAAGTCCCCCAACTCAGAAATCTGGCGCAACACTGCTGCGCGCTGCTGTTCCAACTCGGCCAGAGATTCGGACATGATGCCTCCAGACACGAGCGTGTTACTTCCGCTCGGTTAAAGGCGTGCAATAAAACGAACTGGTGTTGCCCTCACTTCTGTGTCGCGTACCGCTATCCTCCTGCCCCCGCCATGCCGGAGAGTTCTCGGCTTGCTACCATGTCAAATGTCTATGCGCATCGCTGTCGTCGGACTCGGGTTCATGGGCCTCACCCACCTCAAGGCCTACAAACGGATTCCCGGCGTTGAAATCGCCGCGGTCAGTTCCAACGATCCTAAGGTTCTCGCCGGCGACCTCTCCGGCATCCAGGGCAACCTCGACATCGGCGGCGAGGCCGTCGACTTCTCCAGCGCCCAAAAGTTCGCCGACGCCATCGAGTGCGTCCGCAACTGCCAGGCCGACGCCGTCGACCTCTGCCTGCCCACCAACATGCACGCCGCGGCCGCCATCGAGGCGATGCGCGCCGGCAAGCATGTCCTGGTCGAGAAACCCATGGCCCTCACCGGCGCCGAATGCGACACCATGATCGCCGCCTCGCGCGATACCGGCCGCCTGCTCATGAGCGCCCAGGTCCTGCGCTTCTTCCCCGCCTACCTGCCCCTCATCGAGGCCGTCCACTCTGGAAAGCTCGGCCAGCCCCGCCACGCCCTCTTCCGCCGCCGCTGCGCCGCCCCTGCCTGGGGCGCCTGGCTCTGCAATAAGTCTCTCTCCGGCGGCGGCGTCTTCGACCTCCTCATCCACGACATCGACATGGCCCTCGTCTGCTTCGGCACGCCCCAGGCCGTCTCCGCCACCGGCTGCGAGGACCTCGCCGCCGGCATCGACCTGCTCACCGCCCAGCTTCTCTACGACTCCGGCCTTACCGTCACCACCACCGGCGGCTGGCACCTGCCCACCGCTTATCCCTTCTCCATGGAGTACACTGCCGCCGGAGACAACGCCGTCATCGAGTACAGCTCCGCCGGACGCCCACCCCACTGGTACTCCCGCGGCGAGCACTACGACATCCCTCTGGCCGAGACCGATGGCTACCAGGCCGAGATCGAATACTTCGTCGAATGCTGCCGCACGCGTAGCCAGCCCGACCGCTGCTCCCCGCAGTCCTCCGCGGCCGCCGTCAAACTCGCCCTCCTCCTCGATGAGGCCCGGGCGCGTAAAGGAGAAATTCTGCCATGCCAACTCTGAAAGACCGCGAAGTCGGCATCTTCTTCTGGGCCGAGCCCGATGCCCTCTCCACCATCCGCACCGTGAAGTCCTGCGGCGTCGTCTCCGGCCAGCTCGGCGTCGACGGCTCCGTGCGGCTCACCCCCGAAACCGCCGCCGCCTGGAAGGCCGCCCTCGCCGCCGAGGACTTCCACCTCTTCACAGTCTTCGCCGCCTACGAAGGCGAGAGCTACGCCGACATCCCCACCGTCGAGCGCACGGTCGGCTTCATCCCTCGGGATGTCCGCGCCGCCCGCGAAATGCGTACCCGCGAGGTCATCGATTTCGCCGCCGCCTTGGGCGTGAAGAGCTTTGGCTGCCACGTCGGCTGCATCCCCCACGACACCTCCCACCCCGACTACCAGCCCGTCCTCGACCTCGTCCGCCGCATCGCCGACTATGCCGCCTCCTTCGGCATGACCTTCTGCCTCGAGACCGGCCAGGAGCCCGCCGCCCAGTTGCTCGCCTTCTTCGACGCCGCCGCCCGCCCCAACCTCCGCATCAACTTCGATCCCGCCAACATGATCCTCTACGGCTCCGGCGAGCCCATCGAAGCCTTCCGCCTCCTCCGCCGCCACGTCGTCAGCGTCCACGGCAAGGACGGCGATTGGCCCGATCCGGCCCAGCCCGGCTCCCTCGGCACCGAGCGCCTCCTCGGCGAAGGCTCCGTCAACATCCCCACCTTCGTCGCCGCCCTTCACGAGACCGGCTACACCGGCCCCATCTGCGTCGAGTCCGGCGTCCACGGCGAGGAACAGCGCTGGCAGACCCTCTCCCGCGCCGTCACCCTTCTCGACTCGCTCCGCTAACCGCTGCCCGCCGCCCCTCGCGAAGGAAATGGGAAATGGGGACAGTCAGCAATTGCACAATATCTGAGCGCGTGCCGCACCCCTTGGCTGAGACACGGCAATCAAGGACACCCAACGGGGTAATGGGGATTGTCAGCATTTGCACATTTCTGAGAGAATTGGCGGCCGGGCCGCGCGAACTGAGCGGATGCCGCGCTACAGACGAATCGTTGTCGCTGGCTGTGCCCACCACATCACACGGCGAGGAAACCATCGGAGCGTGGTGTTCGACAGTGATCAGGATCGGGACGTCGATCTGGATCTGGTGAAAGCGTATGCGGGGCCGTGTGGTGTCGCAATTCTGGGCTACTGCCTCATGCCCAACCACGTGCATTGGATCGCGACGTCCTGCGATGAAACCGGACTGGCCGCGGCGTTCGGCCGGGCGCAATGCCGGTACTCCCACTACCTTCAGGCGAAGCGCGGCACGACCGGAGACCTGTGGCAGGGCCGTTTCTACAGTTGCGTCCTCGGAATGGACCATCTGGTGCGAGCAATGCGGTATGTCAAGCAAAACCCGGCTCGCAGTGGCTTGGCGCAACCGGCCGCGGAATACTCCTGGTCGAGCGCACGCGCCCATGTGGAGGGCGTGGACACGCGCGGGCTCCTGGACCTGCGTGCCTGGCAACGGATTGGGCCGCGTGAGGAATGGCACAAGATCTTGCGGGTGGCATCCGAACGGGAGGACTGGTTCGAACTGAACGGGCGACGTACTCCGGCAAGGTTTACTGCGACGCGGCGTTCCGGCGGAAGATCGAGTTGCGAGCCGGCAAGGACCTGACGCCGCGGGCGCCTGGGCGGCCGCGCAATCACCCCGAAGAATCACCCCGAAGCGATCGCGGCAATCAGTGCAGACTGCTGAACGTTCCGGTTCCTCCTTCTGCGTCGAGCCCGGCGTCCACGGCACGCAACAGTGCTGGCAGACCCTCTCCGCGACGTCACTCTCCTGAACTGCCTCTGCTGACCTCATCCCGCACCGCCCATTCCGCCGCCGCTATATATTGAGAACAACCATGAAAGCGCCCGCCCCGCTCGCCTTCGCCCTGTTGTTCTCCCTCGCCCTTCCGGCGCTCTCCCAGGCCCCTCTCCCGCACCTCACCCGCCGCGGCGCAGTCACCCACCTGGTCGTCGACGGCAAGCCGTGGCTCTCGCTCGGCGGCGAACTCCTCAACAACGCCGCCTCCACCGCCGGCAATGTCCGCGGCGCCTGGGCCGGACTCGCCTCCCTCAACCTCAACACAGTCCTCGTCGGCGTAGGCTGGAATTGGACTGAGCCCGAAGAGGGCCGCTTCGATTTCTCCGCCGTCGACGAAGCCCTCCGCGAGGCCCGCAGCCGCCGTCTCCGCGTCGTCCTGCTCTGGTTCGGTAGCTGGAAGAACGGCACCTCCAGCTACGCCCCCGCCTGGGTCAAGCGCAACTGGCGCAAGTACCCCATCGCTCGCGACCGAAACGGAAACGGCCGCGAGATCCTCTCCCCCCTCAGCACCGCCAACCGCGATGCCGATGCCCGCGCCTACGCCGCCCTGCTCCGGCACCTGCGTGAAGTCGACTCCGCCACGCGCACCGTCATCCTGGTCCAACTCGAAAACGAAGTCGGCCTGCTCGGCGATTCCCGCGACCACTGCCAGGAAGCCGATGCCGCCTTCGCCGCGCCGGTCCCCACCGAACTCACGGACTACCTGCGGAAGAACAGGGACGCCCTTCTGCCGGAAACCCGCAAGCTGTGGGACGCCGCCGGCGGCAAGGCCTCCGGCACGTGGGAACAGGTGTTCGGCCCCGGCCCCGGCGCCGACGAGGCCTTCATGGCCTGGCACTATGCCCGCTACATGAATCACCTCGCCGCGCTCGGCAAGAAGGAATATCCGCTGCCCGTCTTCGTCAATGCCTGGCTCGTCCAGCCCCAGGACAAGCAGCCCGGCGACTATCCCAGCGGCGGCCCGCAGGCCCACAATCACGACTTCTGGCGGGCCGGCGCCCCGCGGGTCGATATCCTTGCGCCGGACATCTACCTCGCCGATTTCGCCGGCATCGGCGCGCTCTACAGCCGCGGCGGCAATCCTTTGTTCATCCCCGAAACGCGCGCCGGCGCAGCCAATGCCTTCTATGCCGTCGGCCAGCTCAATGCGCAGATGTTTTCGCCCTTCGGCATTGAACGGCAGCCCGCGGCCGGTCCTCTCGCCAAGGCCTACGCCGTGCTCTCGCAGTTGGCGCCTGTCATCCTCGAGCATCAGGGTACGAACACGATGCGCGCCGTCGTGGTCGAATCAGGAGCCGCTTCGCAGAAAATCCAGCTCGGCGATTACGTCTTTGATTGCGCCGTCCGCCGCGGCTGGAATGCCGGTCCATCGGACGCCCGCCGCGGCTACGCGATTCTCATCCAGACCGCGCCCGACGAGTTCTGGGCCGCCGGGGCCACCCTGAACATCCGCTTCGCTTCCATGCGCGCCGGCACGCCTCTGGCCAGCCTCGCCTCTGTCGAGGAGGGCGCGTTCGAAAACGGCGCCTGGGTGGTGGGCCGCTATCTGGCCGGCGACGACACCGGCATGGGCGGCGACGATCGCGCCAGCCTCCGCTTGCCTGCCGATCCACGCATCCTGCGTTTTTCGCTCTACAGCTACCGCTAGCTCTCCGGAGGTGCCGGATCCATGAGACTTCTAACCGCTTTTTGCTACCTCACCGTCCTCGCCGCAACGCCCGCCGCTGCCGCCGAACGGCCGGACCGCACCTTCGAGGTCTTCCAGTTCCCGCCCGACCGCATCCCCCGCGTCGATGGCGATCCCGCCGACTGGAACATCGTCCCCGCCGCATACGCCATCGGCACCGATCAGCTAGTCGACACCGAGCAGGGCCACGGCAGCAAACACGACCCCTCCAGCCTCGACGTCAAGGTCCGCGTCGGTTGGGTAAAAGGACTAAATCGCCTCTATTTGCTCTACGAAGCCTACGACAATTACTGGGATTTCTCCCGCCTCGACCTCCACAACGACATCTTCGAAGTCGTCGTCGATGGCGATATGTCCGGCGGCCCTCTCATCGACATCTTTCACCGCGATGTCTGGACGCCCGAAGCCGTCGGCCGCCTCGCCACACTCGACGCCCGCCTGTCGCGTTCGGAAGCCCACTGGGCCACCCACGGCGTGCACGCCCAGAACTACCACATCTTCACGCCCCCGGGCGATAAGGACTGGGCCCTCGCCTGGGGCTGCGCCCAGTACACCAAGGAGCTTCCTTACGCCAACGCCGCCTACCATTACGACTTCCAGCCCGGCCAGCCCGGCCGCCTCGTCCTCGAGTTCTGGATCACTCCGTTCGACTATGCCGGCTGCGAAGGACCCGCCCGTGCCGTCGAGTCCCGGCTCTGGGAAAACAAGCTCATCGGCCTCTCCTGGTGCGTCATCGACTACGACGACGTCAACGCCAAGAATCGCGCGGGCTTCTGGAACCTCTCCCACGTGCAGACGTTCTTCGGCAACGCTTCGCAGTTGGCGGCCTTCCGCCTCATGCCTCTCGAAGCGCCGTTCCGCAAAAAGATCCAGGCCCGATGGTCCTCTCAGGTCATCGACATGGCACGCCGCACAGTCGCCTTCCAGGACCTCTCCGAAGGCGCCGTCACCGCCTGGAAGTGGGACTTCGGCGACGGGTCCACCTCTGCCGAGCAGAACCCCGTTCACCGCTACCGGCAGGGCCGCGACTACACCGTCACCCTGTCCGTCGAAGGTCCGGACGGCGCGTCGCGGCTGGCCAAGGTCTGGCAGGTATTTGTGAAATAGCGAGGGTCCTATGTCTTCAGCCCGGTTGCCGCTTGCGGCATTCTCCATCGCGCTTCTGTTCGGGTCCTCTCGCGCCGCTGCGCAGGACCGCCCGGAGCCCGGCTTCGTTGATGCCGCCACGTTCCGCCGTCCTCCCGCCGCCTTCCGCGGCCACCAGATGTACGGCTACGGCCTGTTCAACCTCTCCACGCTGTCGGAGGAGCGCATTGTCGCCGCTGTTCAGAAAATGGCGGACCAGAACATGGGCGGTTTCGCTCCGGAGCCCAATGGCGGTCCCACCACGGGCCTGCCCGAGGAGTATCTCAAGGCGACCCGCCGCAAGCCCTCGGCCGAGGGCGTCGTCTATCTCAGCGAGGAGTACTTCAACCTCTACCGCGTGGCTCTCCGCGAGGCCCGCAAGCACGGCCTCGAAGTGATCCTCTACGACGAGTGGACTTACCCCACCGGCGTTGTCGGCGGGCAGTTCTACGCCCACTTCCCGCAGCACGTCGCCAAAAGCCTGGAAATGGTCGAAACGAATGTTGCAGGACCTGCCCGCGCGGATCTGCCCGTCCCCGGCAGCCTTTACGTCGGTGCCGTGATGCTGAATCGCGACACCTTCGATCTGGTCGATATCAGCTCCCGCCGCACGCCCGCCAACCGCGTAGTCACCCAGGTCCCCAAGGGCAACTGGAAGGTGATGGCCTTCTACCTCGATGCCGCTATCCGCCCCGCTTCCCAGAAGGGCGGCTTCGCCGACTACCTCGACAGCGCCGCCATGGACGCTTTCCTCTCTCTCAGCTACCGCAGAATGTTCGACCACCTCGGCGGCTTCTTCGGCAAGGAGATCAAATTTACCTTCTGGGACGAGCCCGCCCTCCATCCCGTGGACGGCCGGATGTGGACGCCCTCCTTCAACCAGGCGTTCGAAGCCGCCTACGGGTTCTCGCCCATGAAGTACTATCCTGCCTTGTGGTACGACATCGGGCCGGCCACCGCCGCCGCCCGCAACGCCCTGTTCGGTTTCCGCGCCCATCTGTTTGCCACGAATTTCGTGAAAAAGCTGAACGACTTTTGCGTCGCCCACGGCATCCTCGCCGGAGGCCACTTCGACCAGGAAGAGCCCGTCAGCCCTGTCGGCGTCAACGGCGACCTGATGAAGCTCTTCGAGCACCAGGGCGTGCCCGGCGTAGACGACATCTACTTCCTCGGCCGCTCCAACCCCGGCTACAAAATCGTCTCCTCCGCCGCCTTCAACTACGACAAGCCCATCGTCTTCGCCGAGACCTACGCCGCCTACTCCCGCCTCGACCAGCAGACCGTCTACAAAGTCGCCATGGATCAGCACGCCATGGGCGTGAATCTCCAGGTCACCAGCGGCGGCCCCCGGCTCTGGAACAGCCCCTTCCTGCCGGAGTTCAACAACTACCTCGGCCGCCTCGGCTACATGCTCCAGCACGGCCGCCACGTCGCCGACGTCGCCGTCCTCTACCCCATCGCCGCTCTCCAGAGCGCCTACCGCTTCGACGGCGGCCAGCACGTCCCCGGCGCCCCTCTCCCCGCCCCCAAGGTCAACGGCGAGGTCTCCGCCCGTGAAGGCGGCATCGTCCCCCGGGAGATCGACTACCAGGACGTCGGCGAGGCCCTGTTTCGCGGCCTGCGCGTCGATTTTACCTATCTCCACCCCGAAGTCCTCGCCGTGCGCTGCAGGGTCCAGGGCAGCCGCCTGATCCTCGACAACCGCGAAAACCGCGAAGAGTTCCGCGTCCTTATCCTGCCCGGCGGCGACACCATCTCCACGGCCGCCGCCGCCAGGATCCGCGAATTCTACCGGCAGGGCGGCGTCGTCATCGCCACCTCCAGGCTCCCGTCGAAGTCCGCCGAGTTCGGCCGTGACAGGGAGATTCAAAGCATGGTCGCCGATGTTTTCGGCCTCCCCTTCGACGATCCGCCCACCGCCGATCTCCAGCGCGCCATGAACGGCAGGCTCGTCACCTTCTACTTCTCCAGGCGCAACCCTGCCGGAGGCCAGGCCTACTTCCTGCCCAGGCCCGAGCCCTGGGTTCTCGATTGGGCTCTCAATCGCGTCCTGCCCGTCCGCGACGTCCGCATCGATGCGCCACTCCCTCTCCTCAAGCTGGGACCGGATTACGATGGCGCCTTCACCTGCCTCCACAAGGTGAAACAAGGCCGCGATATTTACTTCTTCGCCAATTCCACCGACGCCGCCGTCGACGCCAAAGTCACTCTCCGAGGCGCCAAATCGCTGCGCATCTGGAATCCTCACACGGGCGAGTCGCAGCCCGCCGAATGCGCCTCCGCCGCGGCGGATGGCCAGCAGGTCACCACCATCCGGCTCGTCCTGCCGCCCGTCAGTTCGCTCTTCTACGTCGGACAATAGCCCTTCTCCCCACCCGCACACTCAGTCATTTTTCTGCTTCCCAAGGGAAGCGCTCACGTGTATAGTCCTTAGAAGGTGTTGCAATCGGGCGCCGGCGGAGTCTGGAGTTGTCTGCCTGCGGCTGTCTGGGATCTGATGCACGGCAACCTGCTTTTCTTCCGGCACAGCCCCAATATTCAGGTTCTGTTCTCTGTCAAATCCCCCGAAAGGGGCCCTTGCTGATCCTTCTGCGCCGTTCGCCGGCTGAAGGCTTCCGTTGAGAGGGAGACGCCCTGGTCCGAAGCAGTCCTCCGCCAGTCGCGCTTCGCCGTTTTTGCAATGAGGAGGGAACAATGCCGGAAGAGCCGAAGCGGACGGGGGCGAATTACTCCCGGGAAGAGCTGCGGCGGGACATGCTGCGCGGAGTGGTCACGGAACCCCTGCTGACTCACATCCGCGAGCGGCCAGGGGATACGTACGACATTATCATCGCCCTGAATGAGCTTTATCCGGATGGTGCGGAAAAAGCCCGCGAGTTGGTGGAAGCCGCTCTCGCGAAGCTCACCCCGTCCGTGCAGCCCGGTCCTCGCGCCGCCAACTACGTCTTCGCGCGGCTTACCGGACAACAGATCCTCGATCTTGCCGCCCTTTACCGCGACTGGTTGCGGGAATGCGGCGACAGAGCCAAAACCCCCATCTATCGGGTCTGGCAGGACCAGGAAATCCGATCCTGCATCACCAGGTCCATCTCGACCATCAAGGCCGACGCCTGCCATCGCGCCTTCAACTCCCTCGGAGACGGCATCCTCTGGGCTGTCCTCGATTCCGGCATCGACGCCTCCCACATTCACTTCGCCGGCGACACCGTCGACAAGAGCCTCTCCAAAGACTTCTCCGGCGCGAACGGCGATGGCCTCCAGGATGGCTTCGGCCACGGCACCCATGTCGCCGGCATTATCGCGGGCTCCTGGAAGCCTCCGGCGCCCCGCAAGGCCGTGGCCACGGAGTCCCTCCTCGAGGGCAGTGAGCAGACCGAAGTGCGCCTCGACGAGGTCGATTGCGTCTGCGGCATCGCGCCCAAGGCCCGGCTCGCCAGTCTGAAGGTCCTGGACTCCTCCGGGGCCGGCAAGGTCAGCTCCGTCCTGCTGGCCATCGAGGAGATCCAGCGCGTCAACCAGTTCGGCCGCCGCTTGCGTATTCACGGCGTCAACATGAGTCTCGGCTACGATTTCAATCCCCGCTGGTTCGGCTGTGGCCAGAGCCCCCTCTGCGTCGAGGTCGACCGCCTTGTCCGCTCCGGTGTCGTTGTCGTGGTGGCTGCCGGCAACTCGGGCTACTCTTCCCTCAACCGCACCGCCCAGGGCACCAACGAACTCGGCTACCGCGATCTCAGTATCAACGATCCCGGCAACGCCGATCTCGCCATCACCGTCGGCGCCACCCACCGCGACATGCCCCATACCTACGGTGTCTCGTTCTTCTCGTCGCGCGGTCCCACCGGGGACGGGCGCCTCAAGCCCGACCTCGTCGCCCCCGGCGAGCACATCGTCTCCTGCGCCGCCGGCGCCATCCGGGACGGCTTTCTCCAAAAGCTCCCGGCCGGTTCCGAAGTGCTCTACGTCGAACAGAGCGGCACCAGCATGGCCGCCCCGCACGTCTCGGGAGCCATCGCCGCCTTCCTCTCCGTCCGCCGTGAATTCATCGGGCAGCCGGAAAGGGTGAAGCGGCTCTTTCTGGACAATGCTGTCGATCTCCAGCGTGAACGTACTTTTCAGGGCCGCGGCCTGCTCGACCTTCTGAGGGTCCTGCAGGCCGTTTGATCTCAATCCGGAGGAAAATCATGGAAAATATTCACGGCTTCGATTTCCAGCCGCTTCAGTTCGATCGAAACGGCAATCCCACCAGCGGTGTCGAGGAGTTGGCTCGCCACGTCCGCGATAGCGCCGCTACCGACGTCGTCTTCATCTGCCACGGCTTCCGCAACGATGAAAACGACGCCCGGGCCCTCTATGCCCGCTTCCTCGATACCTTCGCCGGCAATCGCGCCAGGCCCGGCGTGGCGCCTCAGTTGGCACCCCGCCGGTTCGCGGTCGGCGGCGCCTTCTGGCCGTCCATGATCTTCCCCGAAACCAACGACAGCCAGGGCGGCGCCCAATCCGCCGGCGCCGAAACCCAGGACCGGCAGCGGCTCGAAGCGCTCAAAGCCGGCCTCGACCCGCAACAACAGGCGCGGATCGACGACATGATCTCCCTCTTGTCCGCCGCCGCCGGCGACCAGGACGCGCAACTCCAGATGGTCGCCAACCTTCTGAGCATCGTCCAGGCCCTGCCCTCGGACGACGGCAACGAGTTCCACTCCGCCTTCGCCCAGGCTTCCGCCACCACTCTCCGCGAAGCCTTGTTGGCCGGCGACTCGCTCGATGTCTCGCCCGTCGGCGCCGGGCCCGGCGGCGCCGACGGCATCCCCGGCCTCGCCGTTCAACCCGCCCTCGAAGGCGGAGCCCAATCATTCTTCGGCACGGTCTTCGGCTTCGTCCCCAAGTTCCTCAACCTCACCACCTTCCTGCTCATGTTCCACCGCTGCGGCGAGGTCGGCGAGAAGGGCATCAGCCGCGCCGTGCGCAGCGTCCGCAATCTCGCTCCCAACGTGCGCGTCCACCTTGTCGGCCACAGCCTCGGCGGACGCGCCGTCACCGCCTGCGCCCGGGGATTGCTGGCGGACCCCCTCGTCCAGGTGGATTCCATGATGCTCCTTCAGGCCGCTTATTCGCACTTCGGGCTCAGCCAGGGCGGCGCCGCCCACCCGCGCGGCTTCTTCCGCGACATCATCGAAAGAAAGGTGGTCCGCGGCCCTATCCTCGCCACCCATTCCGAGCACGATTCCGTCGTCGGCTTCGCCTACACCTCCATGGCCGCCGTCAGCTTGAACAACGCCAAGGCCGTCGGCGACGAGAACAGCCGCTTCGGCGGCATCGGGCGCAATGGCGTGCTCGATACCCGCGAAACCGTCCAACAGGAACTCAACCTGCCCGGCGTGCCCTACGTCTTCTCGAGCGGCAGCATCCATAACCTCAACGGCAGCCGCAAGGTCCAGGACAAGCCCCTCATCGCCTCGCACGGCGATGTCACCAGTCCTGCCGTCACCTGGGCCTTCGCCTCGCTCGTCGCGCAAACCTGACCCTCACGGCGGTCCCTCTTCCATTTCGCGCGCCTTATGCCTGATCCCGCCCTGCTCAACGCCTACGAGATCGAGTTCGATGCCATCGTCGAGGGAATCGCTGACGGCCAGGTGATCCCCTTCCTCGGCGCCGGCTTCAACCTCGCCGACCGCCCTGAAGGCGCCGTCTGGGAGGCTTCGAAATCCACCTTCCTCCCCAGCGGCTACGAACTCGCCTGCCACCTCGCCGCCCGCTATAAGTACCCGCTCCAGGACCGCGACCTAGCTCGCATCTGCCAGTTCATCGTCGAGGTCAGGGGGCTGGCTCCACTCTACGAATACCTGCGCACCCTCTTCCAGGTCCCTTGCCAGTTGACCAGCGCCCACCAATTCCTCGCTTCGCTGCCGGGCCGGCTCCGGGCCAGAAAATACCCCAAACCCAACCTGCTCATCGTCTCGACCAACTACGACGATCTGGTGGAGACCGCCTTCGCCCAGGCCGGCGAGCGCCTGGAGGTGGTCAGCTACATCGCCGACGACAAGTCCGCCAGGGGAAAGTTCGCCCACCACCTGCCGGGCGGCGAACGCCGCATCATCCTCAAGCCCAATGAGTACGCCGCTCTCTCCCCCGCCCAATCCTCGATCCTGCTCAAAATCCACGGCGACTTCGATCCGCAGGGCGAGGTCAACGACAGCTTTGTCATCACCGAAGATCACTACATCGACTTCCTCTCCCGCACCGACCTCTCCAACCTCGTCCCCGTCCTTGTCACCGCGCAGCTCAGGGACAGCCACTTCCTCTTCATGGGCTACAGCCTCCGCGATTGGAACCTCCGCGTCATCCTGCAGCGCATCTGGGAGGAGCAGCGCCTGGGCTACAACTCCTGGGCCATCCAGCGCTCCTCCGACGCTCTCGACCGCCGCTTCTGGTCCCGCCGCAACGTCGAAATCCTCGAAATCCCCCTGTCCGCCGCTCTCGAGAGCCTGTCCGCCAGGATCGACGCCCTCCCCGACTGGAGCTGAATGTGCGCCACTCTCCCTACCAGGGACTCATCCCCTACGGCGAGCAGGACCGGCCCTACTTCTTCGGCCGCCGCGAGGAAACCGCCATCGTCGCCGCCAACCTCCGCGCCTCTCCACTGACCGTCTTCTACGGTTCCACCGGAGTGGGGAAAAGCTCCGTCCTGCGCGCCGGCGTCGTTCCCGATGTCAACCAGGAGGCCCGCTCGCGCCTCGCCCGTTCCAGGGCCCCCGGCTTGATCGCCGTCTATTGCCGCGATTGGCGCGACGATCCTTCTTCCTCCGTGGCCGCCGCCATCCGGCGGACTTTCGCCGATCTCGGGCTCCCTCTCGCCGGCCGGCCGCCGGACCTCTGCCGGTTGGTTTCCGAGGCCTTGGAAAGAGGTAACGCCCTCGCCCTGATCCTCGACCAGTTTGAAGAGTACCTGTCGTATCACGGCGGCTCGGATTCCGGCGCGGCCTTCGACCGCCAGCTCGCCGAAATCGTCAATGCGCGCGGCCTTCGCGCCAATGTGCTGCTCTCGCTTCGCGAAGACGCCCTGGCCCGGCTCGACCACTATAAGGGCCGGATGCATTCCGTCTTCGATAACTACCTCCGCATCGAACACCTCAGCGTGGAGGCCGCCCGCGAAGCCATCGTCTGCCCCGTCGATGTCTTCTGCCGCGCCGAAGGCATCCCTCCCGTTGAAGTCGAGCCCGCGCTCGTCGACGCCGTCGCCGAGCAGGTGCAGGCCGGCCGGCTCTCGTTCCAGGAGAAGGAATCCCACTCGCCCGCCGCCGGCGATAGCGCCGGCCGCATCGAAACCCCATACCTGCAGATCGTGATGGAGCGCATCTGGCAGGAGGAAATGCACGCCGCCTCCGGCCGGCTCCGCCGTGAAACTCTCAGCGCCCTGGGCGAATCCGCCGCCATCGTCCGCAACCACCTCGACGGCATCCTCGACGCGTTTCCGCCTGAAGACCAGGCCATCGCCGAACGGCTTTTCTTCCACCTCGTCACGCCCTCCGGCACCAAGGTGGCCCACACCATCTCCGATCTGGCTGCGTTCTCCGAATGCCCCCCCGTCGGCGTGAAGCGCGTCGTCGAACGCTTGAGCAGCCAGGAAAACCGCATCCTCCGCGCCGTCCCCGCACTCGACGATCTCAAAGGCGCTCCCCGCTACGAGATCTATCACGACGCTCTCTCCGAGGCGATTCGCACCTGGCAGCGCAGGTTCCGCGCGGCCGCCCTCAAACGGCAGTACGAGGACGAACTCGCCCGCCGCGCGCAGGACCGCGAAGCCGAGATCGAGCGGGAAAAGCTCCGCTCGCGCCGGCTGACGCTGCTCCTCTGCGCGGCCGTCGTTGCCGTCTTCGCATTCGCCGCCCTCGCCCTCGCCACCCGCCGCGCCACTCTCGCCGCCCGCCAGGCCATGCTCACCGCCGAGACGGCGCGCAACAACGCCGTGCGAGACAGGGATCTCGCCGATCAACGCCTCAAGACCATCGAGGCCCTCAACAGAGGACAGTCCATCCGCCAGGCGGCCCTCACCGGCGATAAGCAGCGGCTCGCTTCCCTCCTCTCCACTCTCCACGGTGGCACCGCCATCCGCTTCCTCGCCGAGGCCGAGGACTTAAAGCACAAGGACCCCGCGGGCCGCAGGATCTTCCAGTTCTCCCTCTTCCCCGCGCTCTCCACCATGCCCGGCGGCCAGAACTCCGTGGCCCTCATTACCTACATCGCCGACCACCCCACCTTTAAAAACACCTTGATGACCGCCGCCCAGGGCCGCGGTTACCGCGTCTCCTGGGTCGGTTGGGGCTGCCTGAACCGCATTGCGGCGGTCATCGAATATTCGGACCCCACCCGCCCGCCCACCGTCCAGGAGTTTGACATGTGTGCTCTGCTCGGTTGGCAGTAGCCCGCCGTCAATCCACTGATCGCGCCGCGCCACGGCGCCGCCGCGCCGCCTCGGGTAGAACGCGCGCATGCTCGGCCTCTCGCCCGGCGTGAGCTGCCGCCTCTCCGCCACCCCATCGGCCCGTGCCCCGCCGGCGGGTTCCTCGGCGGCAGCACCCCCGCCACCGTCATCGCCGGGAAGTTCCCTCCAGAATCTGGAACGTCGCCGGCCCCACTCCCCGGATTGCCCGCGGCACAACCTGCAGCCGCCTCGCCGCCGCGAAGCTCAGCGCGAACACGATCACCGCCATCGTGAACGCCGGCGGCGTCTCCGCCCGCGAGCCGCCAACACCACTTCATCCCAGGTTCCTCTCTCGCTTGCATGCCTGCCATCGCATGCGATTCCCCCGCCGAACGCATATCATCGGAGAACGTCGTCTTCGCCGGACGCCCCGGCCCCAAGGAGTCTACCGGCAGTGCTCGGCATCCTCGATTCCGTCATCATCCTCCTCAGCCTGGTGCTGGTCATCGGCGCTGTCCTCCGCGCCGCCGGCAAGAAACAGACCGGCGCCGAATACTTCCTCGCCGGCCGCGACCTCCGCTGGCCCTTCATCGGCATGTCGCTGCTGGCCTCCAACATCTCCGCCGAGCACGTCGTCGGCATGGCCGGCGACGGCTACCGCATCGGCATGGTCACCGGCGGCTACGAATGGGTCGCCGCCTGGTGCCTCATCATCCTCGCCTCCCTCTTCGCGCCCCTCTATCTCAAAAGCCGAATCTACACCATCCCCGAATTCCTCGAGCGCCGCTTCGGCTGGGGCCTGCGCGCCTTCCTCTCCGCCAACCTCCTCGTCATCAACGTCCTTACCAAGAACGCCATCGACCTCTGGGCCGGCTCCCTCCTCTTCGTCATGCTCTTCGGCTGGAACCAGATGACCGTCATGATCGCCCTCTCCCTCTTCACCGCCATCTACACCATGAAGGGCGGCCTCCGCGCCGTCGTCTACGCCGACATGGTCCAGGGCTCCTGGCTCATCCTTAGCTCCATCCTCCTCACCGTCGTCGGCCTCGCCGCCGTCGGCGGCTGGCACGGCCTCACCAGTCGCGTCGATGCCTCCATGATCCAGATGGTGAAACCCCTCGACGCCGAACTCCCCATCACCGGCTTCCTCATCGCCAACGTCATGGGCGGCATGTTTTATTGGTGCATGGACCAGACCAACGTCCAGCGCGTCCTCGGCGCCCGCTCCGTCGAGCAGGGCCAGAAGGGCGCTATCTTTGCCGGCTTCCTCAAGCTCACCATCCCCTTCATCCTCGTCTTGCCCGGCGTCATCGCCCACGCCCTCTACCCGAATCTCGCGCGCGCCGACATGGCCTACCCCCGCCTCGTCTCCGACCTCCTCCCCGCCGGCCTCCGCGGCATCGTCCTCGCCGGTCTCATCGCCATCCTCATGTCCTCCATGAGCGCCTGCTACAACGCCAGCGCCACCCTCTTCGTCCGCGACTTCGTCCTCCGCTTCCGTCCCGGCCTCTCTGAAACCGGTCAGGTCGCCATCGGCCGCAAAGTCACCGTCCTCATGGCCGCCCTCGGCGTCCTCGCCGCCCCCCTGGTCGGCCTCTCCGTCACCATCTGGCACTACCTCCAGCTCATCTCCGCCTACCTCTGCGTGCCCCTCTCGGCGGTGATTTTCCTCGGCCTGCTCTGGAAGCGCGGCAACACGCCCGGCGCCATCGCCGGCGGCGCCGCCGGCTTCGCTTTCGGCCTCGTCCTTTTCCTTGACCAGACCCTCCGCTGGTCCCTCCCCGGCCTCGACCACCCCTACCTCAACTCGTTCCTCCACCGCTCCCTGCTCGTCTGGTTCTTCGCCGCCGCCGTCATGGTCGCCGTCAGCCTCCTCACCCCCCCGCCGCACGAAGACAAAATCCAGGGCAACGTCTTCGCCGCCTCCCTCGAGCACGGCTCCGGCCTCGCCGGCTACCGCTTCTGGGCCGCCGTCCTCTTCGCCCTCACGCTCGTCCTCTGGTGGTCCTTCCGCTAACAAACGGAAACGGTCAAACGGTGACAGTCAGCAATTGTACATTTTCCGGCAATCGTACCCCCTATACAGGAAACTCGAGCACAAGACGCTGGAAGAGATTCGCAAGCGGACCGTGGAACGGGTCCAGGCGGGCGAGAGCCCGGAAGCCGTGATCACGACGCTGGCCTTCCACCGCAGTTGCATCTGCGACTGGCTGGCGCGCTACCGATCGGGCGGATGGGATGCGCTGAAGGCCAAGCCGTTGGCGGGACAGCCGAAGAAGATCACCGGAGCCCAGATTCGCTACTTGTATCGGGCCATTGTCGGCAAGACCCCGTTGCAGCCTCGCTTCGAGTTTGCTTTGTGGACCTTCTTCTACGTCGCGCCCCCCTCCGCCGGAGTCTTGTGAGGGCGGCATGTGCTAACATGCAAAAAGACCCGCCCAACACTTCGCGGAGAGGTGGCTGAGTGGTCGAAAGCAGCGGTTTGCTAAACCGTCGTAGGGCCTTAAAGCTCTACCGAGGGTTCGAATCCCTCCCTCTCCGCCAGACTAAATAATCCAAACACTTACGGAAGGTCGCGCACAGCAGCGACCGCATACCGTCGGGCAGCACCGTCCGATTTGCTACCCGTTTGCTACCGGCACATTTCGGTCAAGGATCGTGCGCGATCCTTGCTACCCGAGGTGCTACCCCGGCGCAACACGTGTTGAACACATGTTGGCGGTCTGTTCAGCACGCGTTCCAACAGGCGCGTGAACAATCAAGACCAGTACAGAGACCAGGACCACAGACGGCGGGCGGGGCCACGAAAAAAAGTTCGTTGGCGATGTCCCAAAACGCCGATCCCCCGACATAGAGTTAACAGGAGGAGAATTTCTCCTCACTCCACCCGCCCACTTCGGGCGCATCCCAGGGACAACTATGCCATCGAAGAATTCGGCGCTCCCGCGCCTTACTCTCACCGTGCCCGAGGCCGGGCGCATCCTCGGACTAGGGAGAAACGCTTCCTACGAAGCGGCGCGGACGGG
>DAHVTI010000529.1 GCA_027324255.1 Bryobacterales bacterium
CCGGGAGGCGTTCTTCCCCGCTACCAGCAGGTTGCCCGTGGCAAGGTCCACGCGCGAGTACACATTGTTCTTCACAATCTGCTTCTTTTCGAACTCATACCTCAGCCCTAGGTTTATCGTAAGGCGACTGGTGACCTTCCAGTCGTCATTGGCAAACATGCCCAGGTTGTAGTTCAGGCGGTTGACAGGGATCTGGGGGGCGGAGATCCCCGCGGTCTTGACCGCGCCCAACAACAGATCCGCCAGGGCGTTCAGCGGGTGGTCCCGGCCGGCGCTTCCCAGTCCGGTAATCTCTCCGTTGAAACTGTAATTGCCGCTGCTGTTAGAATTGCCGATGTACCAGTACTGATTCTGGTACAGTTGCGCGCCAAACCGCAGCGTATGGCGACCCCGAAGCAACGTGGTGATGTCACTGAGAACGGCCGGCTGGTTGATCCACTGGCTGGCCAAGCTATTCCCAAAACCGCCAAAACCACTGATCCCGACGCTCGGCAAATACTCGCCAGTCTTTCTCTGGATTCCAAGCTCAGCAGTGACGTCGAACTTGAAGAAGGGCGCTTGCTTTCTCGGATCCCGTTGTACGGAGGCGAGAAACTCGTTGGTCAGGTTCGGGCGGAGGAACCGGGTGTATCCGAGCGAGACTCGAGGCATATTCCGCGAGGGAGGTCCATTGACGGAGTTGATGGCGTTAGCGAAGTCGGCACCGAAGTCGAATGGGCCTTCGTTGATATGAGAATATGTTAAGAAAAACTTGTCCTTATCCGTCGGCGTGTAGTCCAGGCGAAGGACGCCTTTGTTGAAAGGCTCATTGTGGTGGGTAGCCAGAAACCAGTTGCTGGACCGGATTCCAAAGCGTGGGTTGAAGGTTCCTTCCACATTAGGAGCGGGAAACAACTGGAGGAACTTGACGGCAGCCGGATCGAGGCGGTTCGAAGGAATCGTGTTGTTCGCGAAAGGAGCGCCGGAGAGCGGGTCATTGATTACTGCCGGGAGGCCGCTGAAGTTGCCTCCGCGGATGGCGGGGTCGGGAATAGTACGAGTGCGGTTTTGGGGGGTCCGCTCTTGAACTCCTTCGTAGCTGGCAAAGAAAAACAATTTTTGCTTCATTCGTGGAATCGGCCCACCAAAATTGGCTCCGAATTCATTGCGGATGAGGCTGGACGGCTTGATCCCGTTGGCGTTGTTTGCCCAGTTGTTCGCGTTGAGGGCGCTGTTGCGGTGATACTCGTAGGCAGTTCCGTGGTAGTTTTGCGTCCCCGACTTGACCTGAAATATAAACACCCCTCCGGAGGTCCGCCCATACTCGGCTGAGTAGGTGCTGGAAAGGAGTTTTATTTCCTGGAATGCCTCGATGGAACCCGGGGACTCGGTCCACCGCCAATGTGGGTTAGCGGGGCGCCATCGACCACCACCGAGTTCCCCAAGGCTCGTCCGCCACTGACGCTCACCGCGCCGTAATACTGCATGCTATTGGGGTCGCTTCCGACCGTCGTAATCCCCGCGAAGAGGGACATCAGTTGCAGAGGCTCGCGTCTTCCCAACGGCAGACCCAGGATCTCGCTGGCGGCAATCGTCTCGCTGATCTCCGCCGTCTCCTGCTGGAGGGGTGCCGTAGTGGCCTTCACCTCGATCTGTTCCGTGACCGCACCCACCTCCAGCGTTACGTCGAGCCGCATCTTCTGTCCACCCTCCAGGACAACGTTCTGGATCTTTTTCGACTTGAACCCGGCGCCCGCACGTACCTCGACATCGTAAGGGCCGGCGATCAAGGAGGGCGCCGCATACACACCAGCTTCGTTGGTGCGGGTAGCGTAGACGATCCCGGTGTTGACGTTGGTAATGGTGACGTCGCCATTGGGGACCACGGCACCCGAGGGATCCGTGAGGATTCCCGTGATGCTGGCGACATTCGACTGAGAAAACGCGCTGGCCGACAAAAAGACAACCGCCAGCCCTATTGCTATACCGAACCGCATCGCAAACCTCCTGGCACTCAAGTTGGACTCGCAGATAAGCCACCCCCAATAGAGCAGTGACCGCCTCATTGCAGTCGAGAGTACATCGCTACCCGCGAGGGGTCTATAAGGATTCAAGCATTC
>DAHVTI010000530.1 GCA_027324255.1 Bryobacterales bacterium
CGCCTCCTCCAGCACCGCCGCCTCCCGCGTTGGCCCGCAATGCCGCCTCCACTCCTTCGCGAACGAGTACACCGAAATCTCCGCCCCACGCTCCACCCCGGCCAGAAACCCGCCTTGAATCACCCGCGCGTCCAGCAGTCCGTTCCCCACCACGGTCCCGCTCACGTCCAGCAGGAACGCCGCCTCGAGTGGAATCCGACCCTTCGCGCCCGGCGCCTCGAGCACCGCGATCGTCTGTTCCTTCCCGCCCTCAAGCACCCGAACGTCCTCTCTCGTCAGATCGAGCACCGCCTGCCGCCCCCGGCTCACCGAAAAGCTCACCAGCACCAGTCGCGCCTCCGCCCGGAACACCGGCCCCGCCGCCTCCTGCCCGAACGCTGCCAGCGCCACCCACGCCAGCGCCCCGGCTCTCATTCCGCCTCCCCCTCCTCATCCCAGCCCGGCATCCGCCCCACATAGCCCGCGGCGATCACCCCCCTAATCGCCACCGGCATCGTCACCAAAAGCCGCCCCGGGTCCTTGCCCGGCATCAGCAGCTTCGCCACCGCCCCCACAATCAGCCCGATGAAACACATGTGCGGAAAAGCAAACACCCTCGTTCCCTCCCGGCTGCTGCTCGCTGAGCGCTCAGCGTATCAAAACCCGCCCTCCACCGAAATTGCCGGTCGCCAGGCGCGGCCGGGCCGGTCATTCTCCGTTCCGAATGGAATGTTCCGGGTGGAATGTTTGCCAATGAATGAATGTCAGGATACGATAGAATCGTGATCCGCTCATTCCGGTCGAAGGAGACGGCGAAGCTCTTCCGCCGGGAGCCTTCCCGGAGCTTCGAGCAGGTTGCTCGTACGGCCAAGCGCAAGTTGGACCACCTTCATGCGGCGGCTACGCTCGCTGACCTTGCCGCAATCCCCTGCAATCACCTGGAGGCATTGGCGGGTGACCGGCTTGGACGATAGAGCATCCGCGTGAACGACCGCTGGCGCGTGTGCTTTGAATGGAAGGACGGAGAAGCCCACAACGTCGAAATCGTGGACTACCACTGAAGACAAAATGCCAAAACCAAAAATGAAACTGGCGCCGGTTCATCCCGGCGAGACCCTGCGGGAGGACTTCCTCTCCCCCCTCTCCCTCAGCGCCAATCGCCTCGCTCTCGAACTGCACGTGCGGGTCACTCGGATCAACGACATCCTGCACGCCCGCCGCTCCATCACCGCCGGCACCGCCCTTCGTCTGGCCCGCTACTTTGGCACCACACCTGAATTCTGGGTGAACCTCCAGGCACACTTCGACCTCGAAATGGCCCAGGAGGCCTCCGGCGCCGTCATTGCCGCACAAGTCCGTCCCCGCGCCGCCTGACCTCCAGCCCCTCTGCTCGCGCCGTCCCCCAAACGCCGTGGAGGCTCGGCCCCCCTCCGCCGGTGACAGCCCGGTTCCCCCGTCTTTTCATTCAATTTCAGAAAATTGCTTTCCCCCGCGTGCAAGAATCATTGTCGCGCGGCTCTTCGCGCCCGCGCCCCGGCTCTTCGACAACTGCATGTCCTCCGCGTCTGAAGCACAGGGGTCGCCCTCGTCGGCCCCTGTGCCGGGGCATGTCCGCCCGGCGCGTCCCCACCCGCTGCGCGGCTTCGCCGATCCGCGTGTCGGCGGCCTTCGCCGTAGCAAGGGCCCTCCCCGCATCCAGCTCCAACGGCTCCAGCCGCAGGTCCCTGGCGGCACGCTTCCCAGTCAGACCGGTTTCAGGCGGCCTGCCCAGGTCGCTCTCCGTACAGCGCCACGAGAGGATCCTGCTTGGATCCCCCCGCGCTCAAACACCCCGATCAGTGCGCTTCTGCCTCCTCGCCGTCGCATCTCCGCCCCCGGTTTGGCCGCACCAAAGCACGGCTCCCAGTACAAAAGTGAAGGGATGAGCCCGTAATTAGTTGAAAACAGGTTCGACCAACAATACGCCCCCGGCTTCCCTGTCCCACCTCCGCCGCCAAGCCGCTCCCTGCCGCACGCCCCAGGGCTTAGCCGCCCCGAAGCACCGCTCCCGGCGCAAAAGTGAACGAACGAACCCGTAAGTAATTGAAAATAAGAAGAGGGCTGCGCCACCCGCTAGGGAAGCGCGGCCCTCGTTGCCTTACGGCCGCGAACGCAGAGAGCGGGTTACGCCGTCCGGTTCGCCTCGCTCGAAGCTTCGTTCTTCTGGATCGCGGCCTGCGCCGCGACCGGGCGGGCGATCGGCACACGGTACGGGGAGCAGGACACATACCATCCCCACCCGGTAGCAGAACTCCACCGAGCTCGGCTCGCCGCCGTGCCCGCCCCAAAGTCATTAAGAGATGACGCCGACTTCCAGTTCGGGGCGTGTGCCCCGGCCCA
>DAHVTI010000533.1 GCA_027324255.1 Bryobacterales bacterium
GCCCGCCGCATCCGTGGAAGAATGAAGCGTTTTTGAAGTAGTACACTGATCTGCGATGAGCGCAACCCGAGAAAAAGCCCAACTGATGAGCGCCTCCGAGATCGACCGCACCCTGGTGCGGCTCGCCCACGAGGTCCTGGAGAAGACATCCGACCCCAACAACCTGGCCTTCATCGGCATCAAGCGCCGCGGTATCCCCATCGCCGAGCGCCTGGCGGCCAAGATCGAGTCCCTCGAAAAAATCACCGTGCCGGTGGGCGTCCTCGACATCAACCTCTACCGCGACGACCTCTCCACCGTGGGGCCTAAACCGGTGGTCAACTACACCAGGATCGACTTCCCGGTCGCCGGCAAGGACGTCATCCTCATGGACGACGTGCTCTACACCGGACGCACCATCCGCGCCGCTCTCGATGCCCTCTTCGAGCTCGGCCGCCCAGCCCGCGTCCAGCTTCTCGCACTCATCGACCGCGGCCACCGCGAACTGCCCATCGAGGCCCAGTACGTCGGCCGCAAGGTCCCCACTTCCTCGCGGGAGATCATTGAGGTAAAGTTCCAGGAGATCGACGACATGGAGAAAGTGCTCCTCGTCGAAAAGGTCGATTGACACCATCCAGAACTGAGGAGGACAGGCCATGTCGCGCGGCCTCTTAGGCATCGAGGAAACCGACCGCTCCGTCATCGAGCAGATCCTGGAGCGAGCCGTGGCATTCCAGCCCCACGGCGGGCAGACGTTCGCCAAGGTGAACACCTGCACGGGCATGATGGTGGTCAACGCCTTTTTCGAGAACTCCACCCGGACCCGGTCCAGCTTTGAGATCGCCGCCCATCGACTGGGCGCCGACACGCTGGCCATCACCGCCTCGGGCTCCAGCGTCTCCAAGGGCGAAAGCCTCGTCGATACGCTCAACACCCTGGTCGCCATGCGGCCTTCCGCCATCGTCATGCGCCACCAGGCCTCCGGCGCCCCGCACTTCCTCGCCCGCCACCTCACCACCCCCATCATCAACGCCGGCGACGGCACCCACGAGCATCCCACCCAGGCCCTGCTCGACGCCCGCACCATCCTCGACCGCTGCGGCCGCCTCGAAGGCCTCCGCGTCGCCATCATCGGCGACATTCAGCACAGCCGCGTCGCCCGGTCGAACGTCCACCTCCTCTCCAAGTTCGGCGCGGAAATCGTCCTCTGCGGCCCGCCCACCCTCCTGCCCCGCGAGATGGCCTCCATCGCCACCGGCGTCACGCTCGAATACGACATGCGCCGCGCCGTCGCCGGCGCCAACGTGATCATGATGCTCCGCGTCCAGCTCGAGCGCCTCCACGAGCCCTCCATGCAGCCCGGCGAGTACTTCCGCTTCTACGGCCTCCGGCAGGAACACATCGCGCTGGCCCACCCCGACGTCATCGTCATGCACCCCGGCCCCATGAACCGCGGCCGCGAGATCTCCTCCGAGGTGGCCGACTCCCAGCGCTCCATGATCTTGAACCAGGTGGAGAACGGCGTCTCCGTGCGCATGGCCGTTCTCGAAAGGGTGTTACTCCAGTGAAGCTCCTCATCAAGAACGGAAGGGTGATCTGCCCGGCGTCCAACCACGACGCTGTCGCCGATGTGCTCATCGAGGACGGCCGCGTCACCGCCGTCGCGCCGGACCTCAGCGCCCCCGGCGCCGAAGTGCTCGACGCCGCCGGCCTCGTCGTCGCCCCCGGCTTCATCGATATCCACGTCCATCTGCGCGAGCCCGGCTTCACCCACGCCGAAACCATCGCCACCGGCGCGCGCGCCGCAGCCGCCGGCGGCTTCACCTCCGTCTGCTGCATGCCCAACACCAACCCGGTGAACGACTCGGCCACCGTCACCACCTACATCGTCGAAAAGGCCCGCCGCGAAGCCGTCGTCAACGTCTTCCCCATCGGCGCCATCACCAAGGGGAGCGCCGGCGAGGAACTCGCCTCCATCGGCTCCATGGTCGCCGCCGGCGCCGTCGCCATCAGCGACGACGGCCGCCCCGTCATGAACGCCCGCGTCATCCGCCGCGCCATGGAATCCGCCCGCGCCCTCGACATCCCCGTCATCCAGCACTGCGAGGACTTGAACCTCTCCGCCGGCGGCGACATGCACGAATGCGTCGAAAGCGTCCGCCTCGGCCTGCGCGGCATCCCCTCCGCCTCCGAGGACGTCATGGTCGCCCGCGACATCATCCTCGCCGAGCTCACCGGCGCCCGCTACCACGTCGCCCACATCTCGGCCAGGAATTCCGTCGCCATGGTCGCCTACGCCAGGCAGCGCGGCCTCTCCGTCACCTGCGAAGCCACGCCCCACCACATCGCCCTCCACACGGAGCATATGCGGCCCTACGACTCCAACTATAAGATGAAGCCGCCGCTGCGCTGCCGCCACGACGTCGACGCCGTCATCGACGGCATCGCCTCCGGCGCCGTCGACTGCCTCGCCACTGACCACGCCCCCCACGCCGGCGACGACAAGATGCAGGAGTTCGAGAAGTGCCCCTTCGGCATCATCGGCCTCGAAACCGCCGTCGGCGTCTCGCTCGAGGTCCTCGTCCACTCCGGCCGCATCAGCCTCAACCGCCTCATCGCCCTCTACACCAGCGAGCCCGCCCGCGTCATCGGCTGGAAAGGCCAGCAGGCCCGCGGAGCCCTCCAGCCCGGCTACGCTGGCGACGTCACCGTCCTCCACCCCGAATACCCGTGGACTTACGACGTCAAAAACTCCGCCTCCAAGAGCAGCAACACCCCCTTCAACGGACGCACCTTCCGCGGTGGCCCCATCGCCACTGTCGTCGGCGGCAGCGTCGTGTGGAAAGCCCCCGGCTTCTGATTCCCGCCCGTTTCCTCTATCATGGAGGCAGAGGGACATGATGATGAACGCACGCCCCCCCATCGGCTAAACAAATGGATCCGTCTCCTGCGGGCGGTCGCGCCTGAGCCGTTCCAGGTCTCCCCCGGGCGCCAACTCCTTCCGCAGGTTCTCCCGGTACTCGGCCTCTGTTCCCACCTCTTTTGCCGCGGACAGTCCCCGCGCGCAGTCGTTCAAAATCCTGTTCCACGTCACCGCCGCCACCGGGTCTCGCGCCCCCAGGGCCTCCGCGCAGGCGCGGTTCAGATAGGCGTCCGGCAGGTACTTGCGGCGATCGGCCTCAAGCCAGTCGGTCTTATCCACCAGTTGCGTGTAGTACGCGATGGCCGCTGCGTGGTCGCTGTCGTTGTAGGCGTACCAGCCCAGTCCGAACAGCGCGCCGGCGTTCCTCGGCTCCAGCCGCAGACTGTTCCGGAAGGCGTCGACCGACGCATCCTTCGAGGCCTTCCCTGCCCCCGCCACGTTGTGGAGCACGCCGATGTCCTTGTACGCCGCCGCGCTTTCCGCGTTCGCCCTCAACGTCTCCTCGAAATACAGAAGCGCGCGGGCGAACAGCTCCTTGCCGGCCGGATTCGCGGCAAAGGCCGCGCCGTAGTACTGCCCCAGCGCACGATGGATCTCCGACACCATCCCCCGGAACGCCGGCACCTTCGCCAGGTCGAAGAATCGGAACCCCGCCACGGTGCGCTCGGCGTAAGAGATCTGCTCGCGCTCGGCGTCCCGCAGCGATGCGAAGTAGCCCGGCGCGCGCCAGTCGCGGTCGATCGGCAACACCGCCCGGATCTCGTGCAGGATGTTGTTCAGCGCCTTGTCCATGTGCTGCAGGGCGGGCAGATCGGCCCGGATCTCGTTGCGGAACTCCGTCAGGTCCTTCCGCATGTTCTTCGAGAACTCCCGGGCCTCGTCCTGATCCTCCTTCGCCTTCCTCACCACGCTCTGGAGATTCAGATACGTGCCCATGGCCAGCGCCGCCGCGTACAGCACGTTCACCGTCAGCAGCGCTCCCAACAGCACCTGCAGTTGCGCCGCCCGCTTCTCCAGGTACTCCACCTGGATCGTCAGGGATTTCACGTCGGGGGAAGGCGTTCCGCTGCCCTCCGCAATGGCCTGCACCCCTTGCCACGCCGACGCCAGGCTGAACAGCAACACTGCGGCCAGCAGGGTCCTGATGATGGTTTTCATGGGTGCCCTTCAGTATACTGCCAGCGCTGGCGCGCGCTGCCGGCCCGGCCCTACTCCAGCACTTGCAGCTTGATGTTGCGGAACGCGATCTCGTAGCCTTCCGCTTCCAGCCCGATGTAGCCCCGCCGCATCCCCACGCCCGTCATCTCGTTGATCACCGCCCCGTTGATCGCGAGCGTCACCTTGTCGCCCTGCGCCCGGATCTCGTACAGGTTCCACTCCCCCGCCGGCTTGATGCGGTTCTCCTTCGCCTGCTGCCGCAGGTTGAACGACTTCAGCCCGCCGTCCACGAAGTCCTGCCCGAACAGCCAGCCCCCGGCCAGCCCCGTCTGCGCCTGGAACCAGATCTCGCCGAACCGCGACAGCCGGAACCCGATCCCGCTGTTGTACTTCGTTTCGCCTTCCTTCGGCGCAAAACGCCACTCCGCCTGCAGCACGAAGTCACGCAGCTCTTTGTCGTAACGCAGCCACTCGTGGCCGCCCTGCCCCGTGCAGATCAGCAGCTTCTGCGCGCCGTCCACCTTCCACTGCGCCTCCGGCTTCAACCCTGCGATGGCGGGAATCGGAATCCGCGTCCAGCCGGGAATGTTCCGGCCCAGCGGCGTGTCCGGCGGCATCAGGTCGATCCAATCTGCTGCGGAAAGCGGCGTCAGGACAAGTGCGTAAAGAAGAATAGAGCGAAAAGTCATCACGCCGACACCGTATCATACAATCATCGGTTTGATCGAGGTCTCCCCATCCATGCGCACTCTTCTCCTGCTTGCCCTGCCCTTGGCTCTGTCGCTCGCCCAGACGCCCGAACGCCCCGTCCGCGCCGTCACCGACCCCGGCACCGTCACCACCAACCAGCAGATCACCCCCGCCGGCGTCCAGAGCATCTTCCAGGGCCGCGTCTACGGCGTCGCCTTCGCCGGCGGCTCATCCGAGATCCACGTCCTCCAGGCCACCGGCCTGTACCGCATGGACTGGAAAGAGAACAAAGTCCTCGCGCGCATCCCCCTCAAGGGCCGCATGGCCCTGCAGGGCCTCGCCTTCCACCCCGGCGCCGGACACTCGCTCGCCGTCTACTCCGACGCCAAGGGCCAGGCCCACCTCGTCCGTTCCTCGGGCGATCCCATCGCCGGCACCGAACCAGGCCCCCGCGCCGCCCTCGCCGGCGCCCTCGCCACCAACGGCCGCATCGCCGTCGTGCCCCTCGTCTCCTCGAATGAACTCGCCGTCCTCGACGCGGCTACCGGCCGCCTGCAGGGCACTGTGAAGACCGGCATCGCCCCCTTCGGCGCCGTCCTCAACGCCGCCGGCACCGTCGCTTACGTCACCAACTGGGCCGGCCGCGTCCCCCGCCAGGGCGACCTCACCGCCGCCATGGGCCTCAGCCCCACCGCCGACCGCGCCGTCGTCGACGCCCGCGGCCTCGCCGCCTCCGGCACCGTCACCCGCATCGACCTCCAGTCGATGGCCGCCACCCACACCATCGTCGTCGGCCTCCACCCCACGGCCATCGTCTGGGACGAAAAGCGCGGGCTTCTCTATGTCGCTGACTCCAACGCCGACTCGATCAGCGTCGTCGATACCCGCTCCAATGCGACCGTCCGCACCATCGCCCTTCAGCCCTTCCCCCAGCGCGTCCGAGGCATCGCCCCCACAGCCCTCGCCCTCTCCCCCGACGGCGCCACTCTCTACGCCTCCTGCGGCGGCATCAACGCCGTCGCCGTCGTCGCCGCCGCCGAAGGGCGCATCCGCGGCCTCATCCCAACGGCCTGGTACCCCAACGCCCTCGCCGTCTCCCCCGACGGCCGCTACCTCGCCGCCGCCACCCTCTTCGGACCCGGCTCCGGCTGGAGCGCCGAGCCCAGGCGCCGCTTCGTCCACTCCTACCGCGGCTCCGTCAGCGTCATCGCCGTGCCGGACCGCAACCTCCTTGCCAGCTACACCACCGCCGTCGCCGAAAACAACCGTCTCACCCTCGCCGCCAAACCCACCGTCCCGGCCACCAAACCCGTCGCCATCCCGGCCCGCGCCGGCGACCCGTCTTTCATCCAGCACGTCGTCTACATCGTCAAAGAGAATCGGACGTACGATCAGGTCCTCGGCGACATGGAGCGCGGCAACGGCGATCCCTCCCTCACCATGTTCGGCGAGAAGGTCACCCCCAACCAGCACAAGCTCGCCCGCGACTTTGTCCTGCTCGATAACTTCTACGCCACCGGCGGCAACTCCGCCGACGGCCACCAGTGGGTCACCCAGGCCAACGAGACCGCCTACTGCCTCTGGCCCGGCTACGAAGGCCGCAGCTACCCCTTCGACGGTTCGGACCCGCTTGCCTACGCCTCCGGCGGCTTCCTGTGGGACGCCGCCCTGGCCCGCGGCAAGACCGTCCGCGTCTTCGGCGAGTACGCCGGCCGCCTCACCGTCGGCCGCCAGGAGCGCCGGAAACTCTTCGAGGAGTGGAAGCAGGGCGCCGACTTCACTACCCGCTGGAACGTCACCGCCCCCATCGCGCCTCTGAACAAGATCCTCGCCCGCAATTACCCCGCCTACACCACCGGCATCCCCGACGTCGTCCGCGCCAGCATCTTCCTCGCCGAGCTGAAACAGTGGACCGCCGCCGGAAAGATGCCGAACCTGACCTTCATCCAGCTCCCCAGCGATCACACCAACGGCGCCTCCCCCGGCACCAACACGCCTCAGGCCATGGTCGCGGACAACGACTACGCCACCGGCCTCATCGTCGAAGCGCTTTCGAACTCCCCCTTCTGGAAGAAGATGGCGATTTTCATCGTGGAGGATGACGCGCAGAACGGCGTCGACCACGTCGACGGCCACCGGACGGTTGCGCTTGCCGTCAGCCCCTACACCCGCCGCCAGCACGTTGATTCGACGTTCTACGCCAACCAGAGCATCGTCAAGACGATCGAACTCATCCTGGGC
>DAHVTI010000537.1 GCA_027324255.1 Bryobacterales bacterium
GTTGAGCAGCGGCGTTGCGGATGCGGAAAGCGGAGCCGGCGTCGATGGCCTCGACCTTGAGATCGGGCAGCGGGGTCTGGGCGGAGGCGGCGGAGAGAGCGAGGAGGGCGACGCAGGCGAGAGTGAACGTCTTCATAGGAGCCTTTGTATCACCAAGAGGGGCTGCGCGGGGAGAGCGATGGAGATAGACTAGGGGTGCTTTACAGCCATGAAACCGCTACTCCCACTTTTGCTCATCACCGCCGCGGGCCTGACGGCCCAGGTGAAGTACTCAGCGCAGGATGGAACGATCACGATCGACGGCAAGCCGTTCGCGACGTTCAACACCGGCGAGAAAGCGAACAAGCCGTTCCTGGCGCCGGTGCGATCGGCATCGGGCAAGATCGTGACGCGCGGCTTCCCGATGGAAATGATTCCGGGAGAGAGCCGGGATCACCTGCACCACCGGGGCCTGTGGTTCACCTACGACGACGTGAACGGGGTGAAGTTCTGGGAGAACGACCCGAGCTACAAGAAGGGGCGCATCGGCAAGCAGGTGGTGAAGAAGACCGCGTGGAAGGGCGGCGGAAAGAAAGGGACGCTGACGGCGACGATCGAGTGGCAGGACCCGGAAGGGAACGTGCTGCTGGTGGAGACGCGCGCGATGGTGTTCCAGGCGGACCCGAAGCTGCGGACGATCGACTTCCACAGCACGCTGACGGCGGCGCAGGACGTGACGCTCGGGGATACGAAGGAAGGGGCGTTCGCCATCCGGCTGGCGGAGCCGTTCACGGCGCGGCGCGGGGGCGTGCTGGTGGACTCCGAGGGGCGGACGACGATGCGGAACGTGTGGGGGAAGCGGGCGGACTGGGTGGACTACTCGGCGGAACTGGAAGGGGAGAAGCTGGGCGTGGCGATCCTCAGCTATCCGAAGAACCCGGATGCTCCGCCTTACTGGCACGCGCGGGACTACGGTCTGTTCGCGCTGAATCCGTTCGGGCAGAACGCGTTCGACCGGTCGCAGCCGGTGCGCAACACGAAGCTGGCGAAGGGGGAGAAGCGCAGCTACCGCTGGGAAGTGGTGATTCACCCGGGCGACGCCACCACGGGCGGCGTGGCCGAGCTATACAAGAAGTTCGCGGCGTCGAAGTAGGCTACTGGCGCAAGTGGAAGCGGCGGACGGGGAGCGGCATTTCGCTCTCCGCGCCGCGGACGCTTTTCCAGATGATCTCGTTGAGGGCGAACTCGGGGGCGCGGTCGTACTCCGTGAAGTCCATTTTGAGGCTTTCGCGGGAGCCCCAGGCGGTGACGGTGTTCTTCGCATCCACGTCGATCCTGGGGCCGGTGTGGGTGAAGGGCGTGAGGTCGGCCTGGCGGGTGAAGGACGCATACATGGGCATGGCGGCGGCGTCGTACTGCGTCATGGGGGGCAGGCCGAGGAGAAGCTCCATGGTGCGGACCATGGAGGAGGTGGTGTAGAGGGTGGAGTCAACGGCGTTGCGGCGTGTGTAGGGGCTGACGACGAGGCCGACGGTGCGGCGGGAGTCGACGTGGTCGGGGCCGTTCTGAGCGTCGTCCTCGATGATGAAGATGGCGGTTTTGGGCCAGTACTTCGAGTGGGTGACGCGATCGACGAGTTGGCCGACGGCCCAATCGTTATTGGCGACGCAGGCGGCGGGGGTGCAGGCGCCGGGGGTGGCGCCGCGGGTATGGTTTTCGCCGAGGCTCATGACGATGTAGTTGGGCAGGCGCTGGTGGGGGTCCTTAGAATCGAAGTTGCGCTCGTAGACTTCGAACTCATCGAGGAAGGCTTTGACGTTGCCGGTGTCGCGCATGCCGGGGAGGCGGAACTTGGGGGCGACGTGGCCGACGAGGCCGCCGATGCCGGGGGCGGCGTCCATCTGGTCGCCTTCGCTGACGCGGTTGGCGTATTCACCGTAGGAGCGGTAAGTGAGGCCCTTGGCGGCGGCGAGGTCCCAGAGGTGTCCGGAGGATGGGACGTTGGCGGGACCGTTGACGGCGGAGGAGTGGCCTCCGTACTGCGGCGGCCAGCGCTTCTCGTTGAAGTCAGTGGCGTAGGCGGAGTTGGACCAGGAGTGGCCGTCGACGGAGACTTCGCCGTCGCAGTAGAGGTTGTCGAGGAGGACGAATTCGCCGGCGAGCTTGTGCTGGTTGGGGGTGACGTTCTCGCCGAAGATGGTGAGGCGCGGGTCGCCGTTGCCCTTGGGCATGTCGCCGAAGACCTGGTCGTAGGTGCGGTTCTCCTTGATGATGTAGATGACGTGCTCGATGGGGGAGCCTTCACCGGTGGAGCGGGGGACGATGGTGTCTTCGGTCTTCGGGGGGCGGGCCTGGGCGAGGAGCTGGTCGTTGTAGGGGCAGTTCGCCATGGCCTGTTTCGTCCAGGCGGGGAGATCCTTCTTCAGGGACGCAAGGGAGACGGCGCTGACGCTGCCCTGCTGCAGGGAGCCGATGTGGCGGGTGGCGCCGCGCGGGGCGAGGGGGCTGGTGGGGCCGTTGACGTTGGCGTAGCCGCCCATGCCCTTGGAGGTGCCGACGTAGAGCGTCTTGCCGCCGGGGGCGACGGCGAGGGCGGAAGGATACCAGAGGGTGGGGATGAAGCCGAGGACGTTGGAGATTTCGTCTTCAGAGATGTCGACGACGGCGACGTTGTTGTTGTCGGCGTTGGCGATGAAGAGGAGCCGGGCGGCGGGGTCGATGGCGAGAGCGTCGGGGGTGGAGCCGACGGGGGCCATGCGGTGCATGGAGGTGCGGATGACCTCGACGGGGCGGAGGGATCCGGTGTCGATCACATAGACGGAGTTCTCATTGGAGCAGGCGACGAAGAGGCGGCCGTCGGTGTTGAGCGCCATGTCGTTGGGGTTCGAGCCGACGCGCAGGACGGCTTTCACCTTGAGGGTGTTGGTGTCGATGACGGAGACGGACCTGCTGGCCCAGTTGGAGACGTAGAGGGTGTCGCCGGAGGGGTCGAGGACGAGGTCATAGGGGTGAATTTCGGTGGGGACTTCGGCGACGAGTTTTCCGCTGGAGGTGTCGAAGACGGCGACGTGGCCGGGGACGGCGCGAGTGCCGCGGTTGGCGGCGTAGAGGAGCGGCTTTTTCGGGTGATGGGCGAGTCCGGACCAGTAGATTTCGTTGAGGGGGAGGCGGTGGCGGAACTCGACGTCGGGCTTGGAGGAGAGCTGGCCGTTGGCGAAGCGGAAGCCGTAGACGGGGGCGGCGGTGGGATTGCGGCGGCTCTGGCCGTTGCCGCCGGAGACGTAGAGCATGTCGCCGGAGGGGGACCACGTCATGCCGAGCCAGGCGGACTTGAGGCCGACCTTCTGGACGGTCTCCATTTTGGCGGGATCGAGGACGGTGAGGCCGTGGGGGTTGTAGCCGCTGTTGAGGGCGACTACTCGATCGGCGCCGGGGGTGACGGCGAGGTTGAGGATGTACTCCTCAGTGACGGCGTGGCGGCCGACGGGGTTGAGGCGCCAGCCGTTGGGGAGCAGCGTATTGCCCGGGGCGTTCCGGGGCAGTTGGGCGAAGAGCGAGGCGGCCAGAAGGAGGCCGCAGGCGAGAGTGTTGATCCCGTGCATGGAATTACGCTACACCACGGCGGTTACTTTGTCATGACATAAGCGGAAGAAGGCGCCGTCGTGGCGGAGAGCCGCTTGGTGAGGGGGCGGAAAACGGAAAATTGCTGACTGTCCCCATTTTCCTTGTGACATCAGAGGGTGGAGCCGCCGGCGCGCTCGAAGGAGGAGGCGAGGCGGAACATGCCGGGCTCGTCGAAGTGGCGGGTGAGGATCTGCATGCCGACGGGGAGGCCTTCGGAGGTGGCGCCGCAGGGGACGCTCATGCAGGGGATGCCGGCGAGGCTGCCGGTGATGGTGTAGATGTCGGAGAGGTACATCTCCATGGGGTCGGCGAGCTTTTCGCTGAGTTTGAAGGCGGGGAAGGGGGAGACGGGGGTGATGAGGGCGTCGACCTGGGAGAAGGCCTGCTGGAAGTCGCGGGCGATGAGGGAGCGGACGCGCTGGGCCTTGAGGTAGTAGGCGTCGTAATAGCCGGCGGAGAGGACGTAGGTGCCGAGCATGATGCGGCGCTTGCATTCGGCGCCGAAGCCTTGGCCGCGGGTGAGGTTGTACATGTCGAGCATGGTTTTGGCCTCGGGGGCGCGGAAAGTGTAGCGGACGCCGTCGAAGCGGGCGAGGTTGGAGCTGGCCTCGGCGGTGCAGATGATGTAGTAGGCGGCGATGGCGTAGGAGGTGTGGGGGAGGCTGACGTCGACGATTTCGCAGCCCTGGGCGCGGAGAAGGTCGAGGCCCTTGCGGATCTGGTCCGCGGTTTCGTTTCGGAGCCCTTCGAAGTATTCGCGGGGGATGCCGATTTTCATGCCGCGGACGTCCTGCTGGAGGGCTGCACGGTAATCGGGGACGGGGGCGAGGGCGCTGGTGGAGTCCATGGGGTCGCGGCCGGCGATGACGTTGAGCATCAGGGCCGCGTCGTGGACATTGCGGGCGAAGGGGCCGATATGGTCGAGGGACGAGGCAAAAGCCACGAGGCCGTAGCGGGAGACGCGGCCGTAGGTGGGGGTGACGCCGACGACACCGCAGAAGGAGGCGGGCTGGCGGATGCTGCCGCCGGTATCGGAGCCGAGGCTGGCGACGGCGGTGCCCTGGGCGACGACGGCAGCGGAACCGCCGGAGGAGCCGCCGGGGACGCGGTCCGGGGCGACGGGGTTGCGCACGGGGCCGAAGGCGGAGTTTTCGTTGGACG
The DNA here is from genome assembly GCA_027324255.1 of Bryobacterales bacterium. GTDB lineage: Bacteria > Acidobacteriota > Terriglobia > Bryobacterales > Bryobacteraceae > Paludibaculum. Next base: position 4,765 of record DAHVTI010000537.1, read on the forward strand.
AGCCCATGGCGAACTCGTCGCAGTTGGTTTTGCCGAGGATGACGGCGCCGGCCTGTTCGAGGCGCTGGACGGCGGTGGCGTCGTAGGGCGGGATGAAGTTTTCGAGGAGGCGGGAGGCGCAGGTGGTGCGGAGGCCTTTGGTGACGATGACGTCCTTGACGGCGACGGGGACGCCGGCGAGAGGGCCGGGGTCCTGGCCGGCGGCGAGCTGTTGATCGACTCGGGCGGCGGCGGAGAGGGCGCGCTCGTCGCTCAAGAGGAGGTAGGCGTTGGTCTTCGGATTTTCGGCGGCGGCGAGGCGGAGGGCTTCGGCGGCGAGCTCGGAGGCGCTGAAGGATTTGGCGCGCAGGCCGTCGCGGATCTGGGAGATGGTGAGGGAGGCGACGTTCATGGAGGGCTCCTTATCGCTATCGCTCGATCACGCGGGGGACCTTGAACTGGCCGGAGCCGGAGAGAGGCGCGTTGGCGAGGGCGGTCTGGTTGGGGAGGCAGTCTCCGGGGGCGTCCTGGCGGAGGGTGGAAGTGGGATCGGCCTCGAAGAGGACCTGGGCCATGGGCTCGACGCCGGAGGTGTCGAGTTCGTTGAGCTTGTCGACGTGGGTGAGGATTTCGTCGAGGTCGTGGGCCATGCGGGAGACCTCCTGGTCATCGAGGCGGAGGTGGGCCAGGGCGGCCACGTAGCGGACCTCTTGTTCGGTGATTTTCAAGACGCACGAGCCTTTCTGCGGGAGTTGATGTAGATGCGGCGCAAGCCGGGGTCGGCGATGGAGTCGGCTTCGTCGCGGGCGCGGGGAGGAGTGAGGGAGAACGCCGCGGAGGACTCTTCGCGCTGGGGGGGGCGGCGGGGGATGCCGATGCGGAATTCGATTTCGGTGGGGGCGGAGGCATCGAGGAGGTCGGCGAAGTTGCGGAGGATCTGGAGGCGGAGGGCGGTGAGGTTGCGGCGCCAGAGTTCGTCCTCGACGTCGACGAAGAGGCGGCCGTCGCGGATGGCGACGGCGCGGGTGCGGGAGGCGAGGCGGCGTCCGACGGCGGCGGGCCAGGCGGCGAGGACGAGCTCGTCGGGCGAGAAGTGGCGGCGGGCCGAATGGAGTTTGGCGATCAGGCGGCCGGCTCGTTCCATGGGGATCCGGGGAACCCTCATGGTAGCATGCGAGGCCGCGGCGGCGGGGCTGAAACGAGGCGTGCTAGGCTGATGTTCCGATGATCATATTGGCCTCCCAATCGCCGCGGCGCCGCGAGATTCTGGCGCAGGCGGGCATTCCGTTCGTGGTGCGCGTGCCGGGCATCGAGGAGAGCATGGCGGAGGGCGAGAGCGCGGCGGAGTACGTGCTGCGGCTGGCGACGGACAAGGCGGCGGCGATCGAGGCGCGTCCGGGCGATTACGTGCTGGCGGCGGACACGACGGTGGTATGCGGGGAGAGCGTGCTGGAGAAGCCGCATTCGGAGGAAGATGCGGCGCGGATGCTGCGGCTGCTGAGCGGGCGGGAGCACGAAGTGCTGACGGGGGTGTGCCTGCGGCAGGGCGAGCGGGTGTGGCAGGGGGTGGAGAGCACGCGGGTGAGGTTTGCGGCGATGACGGAAGAGGAGATCCTCGGCTACGCGCGCAGCGGGGAGCCGCTGGACAAGGCGGGGGGGTATGCCATCCAGGGGCTGGCGTCGCGCTACGTGGAGGGGATCGAGGGCTGCTACTTTAACGTGGTGGGGCTGCCGGTGGGACGGGTGTACCGGATGCTGAAGGAAGCGGGCTACAGCTTCACGCGGGGGTAGCGGGCGCGCAGCCAGGCGATGAACGCGTCGGGGACGGCCATGGTGGAGAGGCGGCCCTGGCGGATGAGGGCCCAGTCGTTGAACTGGCCGGAGGCCTTGATGTCGTGGAGGGTGCAGGGGGGATCGAGGAGGCGGAGGAACTCGAGATCGACGAGGGCGGACTTGGGGTTGGCGGGATCGGGGCGGGGCGCGGAGGCGACCCGGGCGAGGCCGACGATGGCGGAGACGCCGCCGGAGTGGTAGACGAGGACGCGGTCCCCGGGCTGCATGGAGCGGATCACGGCGACGGCCTGCGGGTTGGTGACGCCGTCCCAGGGGGTGAGGGTGTCGCGGCGGAGGTCGTCGATGGAGTAGGTGGCGGGGTCGGTTTTAGCGAGAAAATAAGGCATAAGCGAGCCGCGGCGGAAGGGGGCGGGGCAACATCGGTACGTTCGGCCCAGGACCCGGGATCCACTTTGCGCAATCCCATGGTATCAATGACTTGGAACCAAAATGCAAGACTTTACCAGGCGCTGGAAGGACGGTGGTGGTGTACAATGGAGTGGCACAGACGGCTGGGATTGATGTGAGGGCGGAATACTATCTTCCGTGCACGGGGTCCGGCCGGACGAGGTTTGTGCCCAGCGGAGGGTCGAATGAAGAGTTCCATTTCGCGCCCGGCGGCGCTGCTCCTGGTAGTTTGGACGAGCATGGCGGCTGCAGCCCAGGGGGTGCAAAATCCGCCCGTGGCGGGCGCGCCGGGGGCCTCGGACGCGAAGCAGGCAAGAGAGGGCGCGAAGGACGAACTGGTGGTGGCGGCGCCGGTGGATCCGAAGACGTACCGCATTGGGGCGGAAGATGTGCTGAGCATCCGGGTATGGCGGGAGAACGACCTGAGCTCGTCGGTAGTGGTGCGTCCGGACGGCAAGATCACGCTGCCGCTGGCGGGAGAGATTGAAGCGGCGGGGCTGACGCCGGAGCAGTTGACGGTGAAAGTGACGGAGGCG
>DAHVTI010000542.1 GCA_027324255.1 Bryobacterales bacterium
TGGCGGCGACCCGTCGCGCATCTTCGCCGCCGGCCACTCCGCCGGCGGCCACCTCGTCGCCCTGCTCGCCGCCAACGAAGCCTGGCTGAAACCCCACGGCCTCACCGCTTCCTCCATCCGCGGCGTCATGACTCTCAGCGGCGTCCCCAACATCGTCAGCCTGGCCGCCACCGGCGATTCGCGCGTCTTCGGCAAGGACCCCGCCGTCCTGCTCGCCGCCTCGCCCCTCCAGCACGTCCGCCGCGGCCTGCCCCCCTTCCTCGTCACCTACTGCCAGTGGGACTACCTCACTCTGCCGCAGCAGGCCGAAGAGTTCTACACCGCCCTCAAGGCCGCCGGCGTGCCCGCCTCGCTCACCTTCGTGCCCGCCGAAAACCACATCTCCGAAATGACTAATATCATCAAGCCCGGCGACGCCACCTCCGCCGCCATGCTCAGCTTCATGGGAGGCCTCCATTGAGCCGCCCGCAGTACGATGTCGTCGGCGTCGGCCTCAACGCCACCGACACCATGATCCTCATCCCCCACTTCCCCGCCTACGGCGGCAAGGTGCCCTTTATCGGCGAAGTGATGAGCCCCGGCGGCCAGGTGGCCACCGCCGTCGTCTGCTGCGCCAAACTCGGTCTCCGCACCAAGTACATCGGCACCATCGGCGACGATGAGCGCGGCCGCATCCAGTGGGAAAGCCTCCAGGGCACCGGCGTCAATCTCGACCACGTCCAGCGCCGCGAGAATACCCCCAACCAGTCCGCCTACATCCTTATCGATCAGACCACCGGCGAGCGCACCGTCTTCTGGAGCCGCCCCGAAGGCCTGCGCATCGATCCCGACGAGATCACCCCCGAACAGATCGCCTGCGCCGGCCTGCTCCACATCGACGGCCACGACACCCCCGCCGTCGCTCACGCCGCCCGCATCGCCCGCCAGCACGGCATCCCCGTCACCGTCGACGTCGACACCATCTACAAGGGCTTTGAGGACGTCCTGCCGAATGTCGACTACCTCATCACCTCCAGCGAATTCCCCGAACGCTGGACCGGCGAGTCCGACCCCTGCAAGGCCCTCGCCCTCCTCCAGGAAACCTACGGCATGCGCGTCGCCGCCATGACTCTCGGCGCCCACGGCGCGCTGGCCCGCGTCGGCGGCAGGTTCTGCTACTCCCCCGCCTTCGTCGTCAACTGCCTCGACACCACCGGCGCCGGCGACGTATTCCACGGGGCCTTCTGCTACTCTGTGGTCAAAGGATTTTCCATCGGCGAGACCCTCGAATTCTCCAACGCCATGGCTGCCCTGAACTGCACCGCCCTCGGCGCCCGCGGCCGCATCGCCGCCGAAGATCAGGCCCGCGCCCTCATCAGCCGCGGCGAGCGGCGCGAAAAATCGGAATTCCTGCCCTACCGGGTGTAGGCGCATGATCCCCATCCACGACTCGCAGCAGAGCTTCTCCAAACCCTACGTCACCATTCTGCTCATCGCCGTCAACGCCCTCGTCTTCCTCTTCCTGTTGACGCTCGACCCCTTCACCCGCAACGACTTCGTCTTCGCCTTCGGCCTCGTCCCCGACCGCTTCCACTGGTCCGCCATTCTCACCTCCATGTTCATGCACGGCGGCTGGATGCACCTCCTCGGCAACATGCTCTTCCTCTGGGTCTACGGCGACAATATCGAGGACATCCTCGGCCACGGCAAGTACCTGCTCTTCTACCTGCTCTGCGGCGCCGCCGCCGCCATGGGCCAGTACCTCATCGCGCCGGACTCCCGCGTCCCCATGGTCGGCGCCAGCGGCGCCATCGCCGGCGTCATGGGCGCCTACATGATGAAGTTCCCCCACTCCCGCATCGTCCTCGCCGGCTGGTTCATCATCCTCTTCACCATCGAGCTGCCCGCCTACGTCGTCCTCCTCTACTGGTTCGCCCTCCAGTTCCTCAGCGGCTTCGGCAGCGTCTCCGACGTCGGCGCCCAGCGCGGCGGCGTCGCCTTCTTCGCCCACATCGGCGGCTTCGTCGCCGGCATGCTCCTCATCCACCTGTTCAAGACCCGCGACCGCTACCGCCTCCGTCGCGACCTCCTCTGGTAATGTTCTACCCACCCTCTCTCGACCTCGAAAACGCTCCTGAGCTTGACGTCCTCGCCGTCGCCGCCCACCCCGACGACATCGAGCAGACCTGCGGCGGCGCCCTCCTCCGCATGGCCGAGGCCGGCTACCTCACCGGCGCCCTCGACCTCACCGCCGGCGACATGGGCACCCGCGGCACCCCCGAAATCCGCATCCGGGAATCCCGCGAAGCCGCCCGCCTCCTCCGCCTCTGCTTCCGCGAAAACCTGCGCATGCCCGACGCCCGCCTCGAAAACAACATCTCCCTCCGCCTCACCCTGATGGCCGTCCTCCGCCGCCTCCGGCCCAAGGTCCTCATCCTCCCCTATTGGGAGGCCCGCCACCCCGACCACTACGTCGCCTCCGAACTCGGCTTCGAGGCGGCGTTCCTTTCCGGCATCCGCAAGCTCGACGACTCCTCCGAGCCCCACCGCCCCTTCAAAGTGGTTTACGCCTCCATGTACGCCAACGTGCCGCCCTCGTTCGTCATGGACATCACCCCCCACTTCGAGCGCCGCATGGAGTCCCTCTTCGCCTACGTCTCCCAATACGGCGAGACCGCCGAAGGCGCCACCCTCTTCCCCAACAAGGACGAAATCTACGACCGCCTCCGCTCCATCGCCCGCTTCTACGGCAACCTGATCGGAGCCAAGTACGGCGAACCCTACGTCGTCAAGGAAACCATGCGCGTCGACGACCTGGTCGCCATGGGCGTCCGCTCGCTCTGAGGCCCACTTCTACGGTGCTGCCGTTTCCCGTCGGCGCAAGGCACGAGCCGAAAACAGGAGCAGTCCGCAGGCCGCCACGAACAGTGCGCCAACTGACATCGAAATCAGCGCAATCAGACTGAACATCGCGGCGCCCGACACAGTCATCGCCGGCCGGACAAGGAGCGCGCCGCGGAGTCCCAGGAGGCTTGCTGCCAGGATGCTTCCTGAAACAAGCACCACTCGGACGGCAGCCTGTCTCCTGGTTTCCGCATTGATTTGTAGCGCACTGCAAGCCGAATCCGTCGGCAGGGATGCAAACGCCTGCTCAGTCGCACCCCACCTGACACAGGGATCTCGAAGTTGCCGGATTGTTTCGGCCGTCGTCCAAATCCCCACGGGAGCTGCCAGCAGGGCGGCCCCGATGGCCAGGAAGATTGCACCTCGCCGCATCGGCGGTTGCTTGCTCCGCCCTCAAGTATACGGCCACTTCCACTCCCGGTAGCCTTTCCTGCCGCTCATCCACCCATCCCTGCCGCTTGTCTGCTCACGCATTGGTCCCGTGTCAGCCTTCCCCTACACTGTTTCCAGACCGCCATGCTCGCATTACTGCTCATCCTCCTGGCCCCGCCCGCCGAGCCATGGAAGGACATCCTTGCCCGCATCGAGGCTTACGCCGTCTCCGAGCCCCCCGTTCTCTCGGTCGATACCCGCATCCGCGCCGCCAAAGTCCTCGCCTCCAAGCACCCCGAAGAAGCCCGCCGCCTCCTCGCGGAAGCCGCCTCTCTCACCTACACCTTCACCGACGCCCGCACCCGCGCCCTGCTCTTCACTGACATCTACCGCGCCTATCAGCCCTTCGCCTCCGACGCCGCCGGAGACCTCGCCGCCGCCCTCCCCCTCACTGCCTTCACCGCCGAGGCCCTCGCCTCCCACCTCCGTGACACCGTGAAGCGCCAGCCGGAACTCGCCGCCCAGGAATACTCCACTCTGCTCGCCGCCTTCCCCTCCAACCCCACATCAGACGACGTTCGCCAACTCCTCCAGTTCACCCGCGACATGCGCAAGCTCTCGCCCGATCTCACCAGGGATGGCCTCGCCAAGGCCCGCGCCGCCCTGAAAGACCGCCGCTTCCAGGCCGAACCCGCCGTCCGCCGCGAACTCGAAGCCGAAGCCAATGGCGCGCCCCCCTCCAAGCCCGAAAGCACCAGGACCAGCGACCCCGAACTCCCCTCCGTCGAAGGTCTCGACGATCTCCAAATCGCCGCCCTCGCCCGCCGCCAGCCGCCCCTCGCCGCTCTCACCCTCTTCCTCGACAACCTCCTCGACGACGAAAAGAACCCACCCCCTCTCCTCCGCCGCATCGCCTACGCCCGCGAAGCTCTCGAGATCTCCGAAAAACTGCCTCCCAGTGAGGACCGCCTCGTCGTTCAGTCCATGCTCACCCGCCGCCTCTACCACTACGGCGACCCCCTCCGCGCGGCCGCCGCCGCCCGCTTGCTCGAAGAGTCCTTCCGCAAGCTCTACGACTGCGAATCCGCCGCCTGCACCGCCATCCGCCTCCAGGGCAACCCCGGCGAGCCCGTCGCCGACTTCGCCGAATACCTCCTCGACAACAACATCCGCCCCGCCGCCCTCGGCCTCGGCCATCCCTCCCTCGACGCCCGCGTCCTCATCCTCGACCTCGATCAGGCCCTCAACGGCCCCCGCAAACGCTTTTCGATTTTCTAACTCCCCTCATACCCAGACTCCGGAGGTAGACTGCTTGAGGAGGCCTCCACTGCATGACTCTCTGGGCAAGACTCCTCCTCGCCATCGCCATTGCGGCTGTCGCCGCCGCCTGGGCGCAAGCCCCCAAGTATGACCTCGTCCTCAAGGGCGGCCACGTCATCGACGCCAAAAGCGGCCTCAGCGCCGTCCGCGACGTCGCCGTCAAAGACGGCCTCGTCGCCGCCGTCGCCGCCGGCATCCCCGCCTCCGATGCCGTCAAGACCGTCGACGTCCAAGGCCTCTACGTCACCCCCGGCCTCGTCGATATCCACGTCCACGTCTACACCGGGACCGGCGAGCGCGCCTCCTACGCCGGCGACCTCAGCGTCTATCCCGACGGCTTCACGCTCCGCAACGGCGTCACCACCGTCGCCGACGCCGGCTGCGCCGGCTGGCGCAACTTCGAAGACTTCAACGACCGCATCATCTCTCGCTCCCGCACCCGCGTCCTAGCCTTCCTCAGCATCGTCGGCCACGGCATGCGCGGCGGCAAGTTCGAACAGAACCTCGCCGACATGGAAGCCAAACCCACCGCCGAAATGGCCCTCAAGCACAAAGGCCTGATCGTTGGCATCAAAACCGCGCACTACTCCGGCCCTGAATGGGCGCCTTATGAGCGCGCCGTGGAAGCCGGCAAGGCCGCCGGCATCCCCGTCATGGTCGACTTCGGCAGCAACCGCCCCGAACGCCCTCTCTACGACCTGCTCACCAAGGTCCTCCGCCAGGGCGATATCTACACCCACTGCTATTCCGGCCTGCGCGGCGAACAGGCCCCCTCGGGTGGCCCCAGCCCCGCCCTCATCGAGGGCCGCAAGCGCGGCGTCATCTTCGACGTCGGCCACGGCGGCGGCAGCTTCGCCTGGCGCGTCGCCGTCCCCCTCGTGAAGGCCGGCTTCTCCCCCGATTCCATCTCTACAGACCTCCACGTGGGCAGCATGAACGCCGGCATGAAGGACATGCTTAACGTCATGGACAAGTTCCTCGCCATGGGCATGAGCCTCGACGACGTCATCGCCCGCTCCACCTGGAATCCCGCCAGGGAGATCCAGCACCAGGAGTTGGGCAACCTCGCCGTCGGCGCGCCCGCCGACATCGCCGTCCTGCGCCTCGAAAAAGGCCGCTTCGGCTTCGTCGACATGCACGGCGCCCGCCTCGACGGCACGCGGAAACTCATCTGCGAACTCACAGTCCGCGCCGGCAAGGTCGTCTACGACCTCAACGGCCTCACCCGCGAGCGCTGGGATCAGCTCCCCGCCGGCTACGGCCCGCAGGGCGATCCCCGCTGGGACGCCTACAGCCGCGCCCCGCGACAGCCCCGCCCCCAGGAGAAGTAATCGATGTTCCCCAAACTCTCTCAATCCCGCCGCCAGTGGTTCCGCGACGGCTCCCTCCTCGCCGCCGCCGCCGCCCTCGGCCGCCAGGCCGCCGCCGCCCCCCTCCAGTGGGGCGCGCGCATCTATGAATCCATCGGCGTCCGCCCGCTCATCAACTCCCGCGGCACCTTCACCATCATCACCGGCTCCCAGACCCTCGAAGAGGTCAAAAAGGCCATGGACGAAGGCTCCCGCCACTTCGTCCAGATGGACGAGCTCATGGACGGCGCCGGCCGGCGCCTCGCCGAAATCTCCGGCGCCGAATGGGGCATCGTCACCGCCGGCTGCTGCGCCGCCATCTCCCACTGCACCTGCGCCGCCATCGCCGGCAACAACCCCGAGCGCATGCAGCAACTGCCGGACCTCACGGGCCTCAAAAACGAGGTCATCATCCCCTCCTACTCCCGCAACGTCTACGACCACGCCGTCCGCATGGTCGGCGTCAAAATCGTCGAAGTGAACGACCCCTCCGGGCTCGAAGCCGCCTTTAACGAGCGCACCGCCATGGTCTACATCCTTGGCGGCCTCCACGACGACGGCCCTCTCGGCACCCGCGTCATCGCCCCCATCGCCAAACGCCACAACGTCCCCGTACTCGTCGATGCCGCCGCCGAAGTCCTCACCCTCAAGCCCAACGTCCACCTCGAGCGCGGCGCCACCGCCGTCGCCTACAGCGGCGGCAAGTGCATCCGCGGCCCCCAGTCCGCCGGCCTCCTCCTCGGCGAAAAAGAATGGCTCCAGGCCGCCTGGGCCAACAGCGCCCCCCACCACGCCTATGGCCGCGCCATGAAGGTCGGCAAGGAAGAGATCATGGGCATGCTCGCCGCCGTCGAAATGTGGATCAGGCGCGACCACGCCGCCGAATGGAAACAGTGGGAGGCCCGCCTCGCGCACATCGCCGCTCAGGCCGAAAAGGTCTCCGGCGTCGCCGCCAAAATCACCCAGCCCAGCGCCGACCTCTCCAACCGCAGCCCCCGGCTGACTCTCTCCTGGGATGGCGCCAAACTCGGCATCACCGGCGCCGAGCTCGCCAGGGCCCTGCTCGACGGCGAGCCCCGCATCGTCGTCGCCGGCTCCACCGGAGCCCGCCCCGGCAACCTGGCCAGCACCGTGTCTTTCATCCCCTACCAGATGATGCCCGGCGAGGAAAAGCCCGTCGCGGACCGCGTCGTCGCCCTGCTTTCCAAACCTCCCCAGCCTGCCCCCCAGCCCGCCCCGCCGTCCG
>DAHVTI010000579.1 GCA_027324255.1 Bryobacterales bacterium
CTTGGAAATCGCTGCGCGATTCCCACATTCCCACAGCCTCGGCGACGGCGATTCGTATGCCCATCCAACCCAAAACAGAAAGGAGCCCAGCGGACACTCAACTCCTATTCTTCAGGCTCATCTTTCGATGAGAATATGCTCCGCCAAGGCGCCCACCAAAAAGAGTCAAGCCGGGGTCCCAGGCGCCGATAACGGTAGTGATTGGAGTACCGCTCAACCGCGATGTCCAGCGACTTGGTCAGTTTGAAGTCGAGCATCGATAGCCTGGAGCAGCAGCATACGCTCTTCCGGCAGGCCGTGGAGTGCTACGCCGAGGCCCTTTCGGGAGTGGAAAAGCACGTCCTGGTGCCTTGCGCGCTGAAGACCTCCGAGCGGCCCCTGACGCTGGAGCCCGAGCGCCGTGGCCTGTTGCTCCAGCCCGGCGCTCCGGCCCTCCAACAGGCCCGGTCCTCGATGGCGCACGCCCTGGAGACAGCCTCCGACCACATCCGGCGGCAGTTGGCCGGCACCGTTGACCTGGCCCAGGTGATGAAGACGCTGACCGAAACGGCGGCGATCCTTCAGCGCCGTACGAACGAGCGGGGAAGCCGCTTCCTCGGGGTGGCCTCCGACCTTCAAACGGCCGCGGAGCTCGAAAACGTATCCGAGCTGCGCGATCACATCTGCGTCCAGATCCGGCACATCACGATGCTGGTGGAAGAAATGCGCGCTGAGAACCGGCAGATCGTCGCCGAGCTCGAGCAGGAAATGCAGCTCTACCGCCGCAAGCTCGACGAGGCGGAGATGCAGGCCAATCGCGATACGCTCACCGGCCTGGCCAATCGCCGCGTTCTGCAGTCGCGCATCGAAGGGCACATCCAGTCCGGCCTCCCCTTCTGCCTCCTCCTGCTGGACCTCAACCGCTTTAAGTCGGTCAACGACAAATACGGGCACCTGGCTGGCGACGAATTGCTCAAGCTGTTCGCCGCGCGCCTGCGCCGCCAGTTGCGCTCCGAGGATACCGCCGCGCGCTGGGGCGGAGACGAGTTCGTCGTCATCCTGCCGTGCCACCTGTCCGACGCGATGGCCCGCTCCCGCCTGCTCGAGGCTTCCCTGCATGGCCAGTACTCCCTGGAAATCGGAGACTCGCCGTTGCGTGTGCAGGTCGGCTTGTCCATCGGCGTTGCCGAGCACCACAAGGGCGAATCCGCCGACCAGCTTCTGGCCCGCGCCGACCAGATTCTCTACCAAACCAAGGGCAACCGCTAATCCCCTGTAACGGTGCGACCCCGCTGAAGCGATACCATGTGGAGGCAGTGTTTTCACCCAGACTCTTCCGGTCGCTTTATTTTCAGGTCGTGGTCGCCATCCTGGCCGGCATCGTGCTCGGCATCGTAGTTCCATCCACAGGCGCACAGATGAAGCCGCTTGGGGACGGCTTCATCAAACTCGTCAAGATGATCATTGCCCCGGTCATCTTCTGCACGGTGGTAATGGGCATCGCCGGCGCCGAAGACATGAAGAAGTTCGGCAAGACCGGCGCCATCGCCCTGCTCTATTTCGAGGTCGTCAGCACCCTCTCGCTCATCATCGGCCTGCTGATCGTGAACACCCTCCGTCCCGGCGCCGGCATGAACATCGACCCGCGCACGCTCGACGCCTCTGCTCTCGGGCCGGCGGAGCACAAGCTGGCGAGCACGCAGGAGTTCCTCCTCAACATCATTCCCAACACCATGGTGGACGCCTTTTCGCGAGGCGAGATCCTGCAGGTGCTCCTTCTCGCCGTCCTTTGCGGCATGGCGATTCAGCGTCTGGGTCCTGTGCGCGCCCGCATCCTCAGCTTCATCGACGACGTCTCCCAGGTGCTTTTCAAGATCGTCGGCCTCATCATGCGGGCCGCTCCCGCCGGGGCCTTTGGCGCGATGGCCTTCACCGTGGGCTCGAACGGCGCAGACTCCCTGCTGTCGATGGGCAAGCTGATGGGCACCTTCTACCTGACCTGCGCGGCGTTCATCTTTCTCGTCCTGGGCAGCATTGCCCGCCTGCACGGTTTCAGTATCTGGCGCTTCCTGAAGTACATTCGCGAGGAACTGTTCATCGTGCTGGGAACGTCGTCTTCCGAGGCCGCCCTCCCCAGGATGCTCGACCGCATGGAGGCGCTGGGCGCGGGACGCTCCACGGTCGGCCTCGTCATCCCCACCGGCTATTCTTTTAATCTCGACGGCACATCCATCTACCTCACCATGGGCGCGATGTTCATCGCCCAGGCCACCAATACCCAGATGACGCTGCTGCAGCAGTTGACCCTGCTGGCCGTGCTCCTGCTCACTTCCAAGGGCGCCGCCGGCGTCACCGGCAGCGGCTTCATCGTCCTCGGCGCCACGCTTTCGGTGGTTGGCAACGTGCCCGTGGCGGGACTCGCGCTGATCCTTGGAATTGACCGCTTCATGTCCGAGGCCCGCGCCATCACGAACGTCATCGGCAACGGCGTGGCCACGCTGGTTGTGGCGCAGTGGACCGGCGACATCGACAAGGCGGTCCGCGATCGTGAGTTGCGCCACGGTCCGGCAACCCGGCTCGAGCACCATTCCGAGATCCAAACCTCCGACGTGGAAGAGTAGACATCGGGCCTGCTCATGGCATTCAGGGAACTTCCCGGAGCGCGCGGGTGTATCTTACCTGTCATGTGCTCTGCTGCCCGGCGCCGCCCGAAACCGATTCTCCCCTCGCACCCCATGGCGTGCCGCCTGGCGTTCCTGCTCTGCGCGGCCGCCGCGGCCTCCGCCCAGGTGCCGGACCTTTACACCGGCGAAACCCACGGTGATCCGCCGTTTCTCTACCAACCGGGCTGGCGCGCGCTGCTCAATGGCCGCAACCTGGGCGGCTGGCACGTCGCCGGAGATAAGCAACCCGGCGAATGGGTCACCACCCGCGCCGTCACCTGGAAGCGCATCTTCGACCCCAAGCGCCTCACATTCACGCCCACGCCCGGTGACCGTATTGTGAACGGCCGTGAGGGCCGCACCCTCGATCTGGTCAGCGACGAGCCGTTCGGCGATTGCGAGTTGTATCTGGAATTCATGCTCGCGCAGGGCTCGAATTCCGGCGTCTATCTGCACGGCCTGTACGAAATCCAGCTTTTCGACAGCTTCGGCTTCGTGGGCGAATTGATGCCCGGGGACAACGGCGCCATCTACCGGCTGCCGGACAATACCGGCGGCTGGCCTCCGCGCACGAACGCCAGCCGTCCGCCCGGCGCCTGGCAATCGCTGCAGGTCCGGTTCCGCGCGCCGCGCTTCGAAGGAGGCCGGAAAACCGCCAATGCCCGCTTCCTGCGCGTGCTGCTGAACGAGACGCTCATCCACGAAAACGTCGAAGTCCCCGGCCCCACCGGCAGCCACGGCCGGCGCGCCGAAACTCCGGCCGGCCCCCTGCAGTTGCAGGGCGACCACGGCCCCGTGGCCTTCCGCAATATCTACATCCGTCCTCTGCCCGCGAAGTGAACAGCGGCGGGCCGGGTTGCGCCGCCTCGTCAGGGCGCCGCAGGCGCTTCCAGCGGAAGAGAATCTTCCAGCCGGGAGTAGGAGTCCTCGATGTGCGAACGGATGGCCTCTCGAATCGCCGCCTCGTCCTTGGAGCGCAGGGCGGCGAGGATCGGATCGTGGGATTTGACGCTGCGCGCCAGGTTGTGCAGGGTGCGGCTGCGCCGAATGCTGAGGAATGCGAAGAGCGGCACGGTGATCAACTCCAGCACCTTGCAGAGCGTCTGATTGCCGGAGAGGCGCCAGATGGCGCGATGGAAGTCGAGGTCCGCCGCGACGAAATCGAGATAGGAATCCTTGTCGAGCGAACCGTGGATGGCGTCGAGATGCGCGCGCAGTTCCTCGAAGTCCTTCTCGCCCATCCGCTCCGCGGCTTGGACCGCGGCCAGGCCCTCGAGCAGGACGCGGAGCGAACTGCGTTCCCGCACGTCCTCGGCGGTGAGGCGCGTCACCGTCGTTTCGCGGTTGGGACTGCGAACCACGAGTCCGGCGGGTAACGCAGCGCTGATGGTTTACTATGCGGATGCGCCCGGCACCCTGCCGGAGTTGCGCGGCGTGCGATTGAAGGTGAGGTGAGCAGCCGTTGAAGGAGTTAGAAGCAGATCTCTGCGTGGTAGGGGGCGGCATGGCCGGCGTGTGCGCCGCCCTGGCGGCGGCGCGGCAAGGCGGCAAGGTGGCGCTGGTTCAGGACCGCTCCGTGCTGGGCGGGAACGCGTCCTCGGAGATCCGCATGCACATCGTGGGCGCGTCCTGTTCCGGCCGCCGTCCGGGCGCGCGCGAATCCGGCATCATCGAGGAGATCCGGCTGGAGGACGCGGTTCATAATCCAACGCGCAGCCCGCACCTGTTCGATCTGCTCCTCTACGACCTGGTCAGAAACGAGCCGAACATCACGCTGCTGCTCGACGCCCACTGCTTCGGCTGCGAAGTGGAGGAGACGGCGGAGGGGCGCCGCATCCGGCGCGCGCTGGTTTCGCGGCCGATGACAGAAGAGCGGTTCGCCATCGCCGCGCGCTTCTACGCCGACTGCAGCGGGGATTCCCGCTTGGGGCTGGAAGCGGGCGCGGACTACCGGATGGGCCGCGAGGCCGCATCGGAGTTCGACGAGCCGCACGCTCCGCCCACTGCGGATCCCAGGACCCTGGGCAGCACGATTCTTTTCATGGCTCGGGATACGGGCCGCCCCGCGCCGTTCCGGCCTCCGTCCTGGGCGCGGCGGTTCACGGAAGAACAACTGCGCCTGAGGAGCCACCGCGAATACGAGTACGGCTACTGGTGGGCCGAATGGGGCGGAGAACTGGACACCGTCAAGGACGCCGATGCGATTCGCAACGAACTGCTGGCCATCGCGCTCGGCGTCTGGGACCACGTGAAGAACCGCTGCCGGCCTGCTCAGCCAGACCCGTCGGCCGGTTACGAAAAGTGGCTGGCGGGGGAACTCCCCTCCCAGGCGAGCGCGGAGAACTGGGCGCTGGAGTGGGTGGGGATGCTGCCCGGCAAAAGGGAGTCGCGCCGGCTGCTCGGGCCGTGCATCCTGACGGAGCGGGACCTGCTGGCCGGCCGGCCTTGGGAAGACGAGGTGGCTTATGGCGGCTGGTGGATCGACCTGCATCCACCGGCCGGCGTGGATGCGGTGGAAGAGTACCCCTGCCAGCAGGTCGAGCTGCCGTGGATCTACTCCATTCCCCTGCGGGCTCTCTATTCGCGCAACGTCGGCAACCTCCTCATGGCCGGCCGCAACATCAGCGCGACGCACGTGGCGTTCGCCTCCACGCGCGTCATGGGAACCTGCGCCGTGATGGGGCAAGCTGTTGGCACGGCCGCCGCGGTAGCGGCCCGCGCGGGCCTTTCCCGCGCCGGCGAGTTGCTGGAACCCGCGCGGATCAAGGCTCTCCAGCAGGCGCGGCTGCGCGGCGATGCGTTTCTTCCCGCCGTCGCCGGCCAGGATCCGGCGGACCTTGCCCCGCGCGCCGGCATCCGGGCGTCCAGCGAGCAGGACGACGCGCCAGCCCGGGCGCTGGTGAACGGCACCACCCGGGCTGTGCCCGCCGGGTTGCACCCGCCTTTGGCGGCATCGCGCAACGCCTGGATCTCCGGCGAGCTTCCGGCGACAGTGGAACTGGCCTGGCCCGAGGCTATCGACATTGCCGAGATCCATGTGACTTTCGACTCGGGTTTCGAGCGCGAGCTGGCGCTCTCCATGAGCGACGCGTTCACGCGCCGGATGATCCGCGGCCCACAGCCGGAGACCGTGGAACGCTACACGCTGGCCGCCGGCGAGTGGGCGCAGACCATCAGCGGCAACTATCAGCGCAAGCGGGTGCACCGCCCGGCGGAGCCCGTGCGCGCCAGCTCCCTGCGCCTCACCGTGCATGCCACGCATGGCTCGCCGGCCGCGCGGGTGTTCGAGATTCGGGTCTATGCGACAAGAGGAGAAACTATCCCATGAGAATTTTTCACGGCGTCGTTGTGCCGATGCTGACCCCGCTCGAGCAGGACGGCGGCCTGGACCGGCCCGCCTTGGGCAGGTATATCGAGCACCTGCTGGGAAATGGCGTGAACGGCTTGTTCACGCTGTCGTCGACAGGCGAATTCTGCGCGCTGCCGTGGGCGTCGCAGTGCGAACTGGTGGAGGCCGTAGTGGAGCGCGCCGCCGGCCGCGCGCCCGTCTGTGCGGGCGTCTCCACGCAATGCCTGAAGGAGTCCATCGCCCACAGCCGCGACATGGCGGCCGCCGGAGTGCAGGCTGTCGTGGCGCTGCCGCCTTTCTACTTCCGCACCTCCCAGGAGGAGATGCGGGTCTTCTTCAGCCGTCTGGCCGATAAGTCTCCAGTGCCGCTGATCCTCTACAACATGCCGTTCCGGACTCAGCACGTGATCGAGCCGGAGACTGTTTTCGCGCTGCGCGGGCACGGCAACATCATCGGGCTGAAGGACTCAGTGAGCGATGCGGAGCGGACCATCCAGTTGTCGGAGGCTTTGCGCGGGGAAGGCGCGTTCTCTTATCTGCACGGCAATGAACTGCTCACCCTTGAGGCCGCGGACCATGGCGCGCACGGATGTGTTCCCTCGCTCGCCAACCTGGCGCCCGCGTTCTTCGCCGCCGCCTGGAAGCGGGCGGCGGCCGGCGACCACTCCGCCCGCGAGGACGATCAGCGGAAGATGGCAGCACTGATGTCGTCGTTCTCCCTGTTCGAGGAGCGGCCGCAGCAATCCACCACGCTGCGGTTGATGGCCCACAAGGCCATACTTGCTGAACTTGGCGTCATGTCCGCTCACATGGCCCAACTCGCGCCCCCCGTCAGTCCCGCCTGGTGCAGCCGGGCGCGCGACTTCGTGGCCGAGCACGGCCTTTCCTCGATGTGGCAGCATCCCTCCGCCGAAAGCTGTTGAGCGCCGTGTTTGCCTACCGCTGGCAGCTCGCCGTCCTGCTCTTCTGCGCCGCCGCGGTGAACTATGCCGATCGCACGTCCGTATCGGCCGTGCTGCCGCTGCTGCGTGCCGGCCTCGGGCTGAGTGACATCGCCTTGGGTGGAATTGGAACGGCCTTCCTCTGGGCCTATGCGCTCGGCTCGCCGGCGGCCGGCGTGCTGGCCGACCGGTGGCCGCGCGGACGCCTGCTGCTGTTCAGCCTCATCGCGTGGAGCGTGATTACGGCCCTGACCTCGACAGTGGGCAACTACTGGCAACTCGCCTGTACCCGCGTTCTGCTGGGCCTGGCGGAATGTCTCTATCTGCCCGCGGCGACGGCGATGATTGCCGATTACCACGGGCGGTCCACGCGCGGCACGGCCATGGGCTTGCACTCGGCGGGCCTGAATCTCGGCCTCATCGGCGGCGGTGTAACGGCTGGGTATCTGGGAGACCACTACGGTTGGCGTGCGGGCTTTCTTCTGCTGGGCCTGGCGGGCGTTGTGTTGGCCGTTGTCTCGTGGCGGCGCCTGGCGCATCCGCCAGTTCCGGATCCGGCCGAATGCGCCGCGCGCCCTCCGGCCAGGCCGCTGTCTACGCTGTCGAAGGACCTGCTGTACCTGCTGACCGTCCCCTCCTACCTGATTCTGATGGGCAAGTCGATGCTGCTATCGGTGGGCATCTGGACGTTCTTCAACTGGCTGCCGCTCTACTTCAATGAGTCGTTCGGCCTGTCGCTGGCCGCGGCCGGCTTTTCGGGGACGTTTCCGCTGCAGGTTGCGGCGACGGTGGGCGTGCTGTGCGGAGGGCTCGCCTCCGACCGGTTCGCGCGGCGCGGCACACGCTACCGGATGCTGTTCCAGGCCTTCTGCTATCTGGCCTCCGCGCCGTTTCTGCTGGCATTCCTCGGCCGCCCTGGGCTGCTCTACATCAGTGCGTGCATCTTCGGCTTTTCGCTACTGCGGGGCATGGGGCAGTCGAACGAGAACCCTCTCATCTGCGAGATCATTCCGCAGTCGCTGCGCTCCACCGCGCTCGGTCTGGTCAACCTGATGAACTCGCTCACCGGCGGCATGGGCGTGCTGTTCGCCGGCGTGTTGAAGAGCCGGTTCTCTCTCGGCGGCGTCTTTGCCGCCACCGCTTCGCTGATGGCGCTGGCGTCGCTGCTGCTGCTGATCGGCTTCCGCTACTTCCTGGACCGGGACCTGGCGAGACGCGATCGCTGGGATCCTGCCTGAGCCCGCCCCAGTGCGGCGCGAAGGATCGATCCGCACAGCCAAGGCGCCCGCCGGGGGTTCCCGCCGCCCGCGGCTTCATATAATAGCTACCAGAATGAGTACTCCGAAACGGCCGAGACTAGCCGCCATCGGGACGATCTATTTCAGACACTCCCACACGCAACATATCGTGGACCGCTTTCTCGACGGCTACGGCTGGAACGGGAAACACCATCATCCCGAGATGGACCTGGTTTCGCTGTATATCGATCAGATCGGCAAGAACGACCTCAGCCGCGAACGGGCGGCGCGCCATCCGGAAATGAAGATGTATAAGACCATCGCCGAGGCGCTGACGCTCGGCGGCGACAAACTGGCGGTGGACGGAGTTGTGCTCGTCGGGGAGCACGGCAACTATCCGAAGAACGAGAAGGGCCAGACGAAGTACCCGCGCTATGAGTTCTTCGAGCAGATCGTGGACGTCTTTCGCAAGAGCGGACGGTCGGTGCCGGTGTTCAACGATAAGCATCTGTCGTGGAACTGGGAGTGGGCGCGGAAGATGTACGACACCTCGCGCGAGCTCGGGTTCGCGTTCCAGGCCGGATCGAGCCTGGCGGTCACGTGGCGGATCCCGTCGGTGGAGATGCCGCTCGGCGCGAAGATCAGCGAAGCGCTGAGCGTCTGCTACGGCGGCGTGGACAGCTACGACTTCCACGGGCTGGAGACCATCCAGTGCATGGTGGAGCGGCGGCACGGCGGCGAAAACGGAGTGAAGTGGGTGCAGGCCTACCGCGGCGCGGCGTTCTGGCAGGCGCTGCGCGACGGTGTCTGGCCGCGCGAACTGATGGTGGCCGCGTTCTGCCGCAGCCATACGCTGACGCCGGCGCGGCCGGGATTCAACGACATCTTTCCCAGCGTCGAAGACATGCAGCGCCTGGTAAAGGATCCGGTGGCCTACCGTTACGAGCACAACGACGGGCTGAAGTGCACGATGCTGCTGATGAGCGGGCTGGTGAAAGACTTCAACTTCGCCGCCTACGTGGACGGGCAGCGCAGGCCCTGGTCGACGCAGATGTACCTGCCGATGCCCGATGGCAGGACGACGCTGGCCACCTTCTTCAGCCCGCTAGTGAACAACATGGAGAAGATGTTCCTGACGGGCAAGGCAGCCTACCCGGTGGAGCGGACGCTGCTGACCACCGGTCTGACGGCCGCGGGCGTGGAGAGCCTGTACCGCAAGCAGGCCCGCTACGAGACGCCGCATCTGAACATCCGCTACCAGCCGGCCAAGGAATCGACGTTTCAGAGGAGCTGACGCCATGCTGACGAGACGGCACTTTCTCCAGACCAGCGCGGCGGTGGCAGCCACGCAGCCCGCGCAGCCGAAGAAGATCGCGATCATCACGACCATCTACCGTCATCTGTCGCACGGGCAGCACATGGGCGACCGGTTCCTGGTGGGCTACCCGCTGGAAGGCGCGTGGCACAAGCCGAATATCCAGGTGGTCTCGCTCTACGTGGACCAGAAGCCCGAAGGCGACCTCAGCGGCGAGCGCGCCCGCGAATTCGGCTTCACCGTCTATCCGACCATCGCCGAGGCGCTGCGCTGCGGCGGGAAGAGCCTGGCGGTGGACGCTGTGCTCATCATCGGTGAGCACGGCAAGTACCCGCGCAATGACAAAGGCCAGATTCTCTATCCGCGCTTCGAGTTCTTCGAACAGTGCGTGAAGGTGTTCGAGCAGGACGGCGGCACGGCGCCGGTGTATAACGACAAGCACCTCTCCTACAGCTTCGACAAGGCCAAGGCGATGGTGGACGCGTCGCGAAGGCTGCGCTTTCCGATGCTAGCGGGCTCGTCGCTGCCGGTCACGTGGCGGCTGCCGTCGGTCGAGATGCCGCTCGGGTGCCGCATCGAGGAAGCGCTGATGGTGGGCGTGGGCGGCTCCGACCCCATGGACTTCCACGCGCTGGAGGCGATGCAGTGCATGGTGGAGCGGCGCGGGCGCGGCGAAACCGGCGTGAAGGCGGTCCAACTGATCGAAGGCGGCGACGTGTGGAAGGCCGGCGAGCAGGGGCGCTATTCGAAGGAACTGCTGGGTTCGGCGCTCTCTCGCAGCGACACGCCGCTGGGGCTCTCGGTGGAGGACGGGCGGCCGCAGGACCTGGGCGCGCCGGGCGTCCTGCAGAAGCTGGTGGAGAAGCCCGCGGCGTACTTCATCGAGTATCGCGACGGGCTGAAGGCCACGCTGCTGATGCTGAACGGCGCGGTGAAGGACTTCAATTTCGCTGCCCGCGTGAAGGGCATGAAGGAGCCGGTGTCGACGCAGTTTTTCCTCACGCCGGAGCCGAACGTCACTTACTCGGCGTGCCTGATGCACAAGGTGGAGGAGATGTTCGAATCCGGCGCCGCGCCTTATCCGGTGGATCGCACGCTGCTGGTCAGCGGTATGCTCGAAAGCTGCCTGACTTCGAAGGCGCGGAACCACGCGCGGCTGGAGACGCCGCACTTGAGCGTGGCTTACAAGGCGCCGGCGAAGCCGCAGTTCATGCAGAGCTGAGAGATGCTGCTGCTCAGGAACGGCTCAATTTACGACGGCAGCGGCGCGGCGCCTGTGCGCGCGGACGTTCTGATGGACGGCGGCCGCATCGTGAAAGTCGGGGCCATCGAGGCGCCGCCCTGCCGCTCGCTGGACTGCGCGGGACTCGCCGTGACGCCGGGCTTCATTGACCTGCACAGCCACTCCGACCTGCAGGTTCTGGAAAGCGAGCGGACGGAGAAGGCGCTGCAGGGCGTGACCACGGAGGTGGTGGGCAACTGCGGGTTTTCGCCCTTCCCGCAGGGCAGCCACGCACATGAGCTGTGCGAGTTCGGCGGCGGCATCCTGGGCCGTCCCGCCGGCTGGGGCTGGGCTTCCGCGCGCGACTATCTGGACGTGGTGGCGGCATCAGCCGGCAACGTGCGCGTGGAGCCGCTGGCGGGCCACGGGAGCCTGCGCGTGGCCGTGGCTGGAATGCGGCAAGGGCCGTTGAGCGGGGCGGAGATGGACCGGCTGGCGGGTCTGCTGGGGGACGCGCTCGACGCAGGCTGCGCGGGTTTCTCCACCGGGCTGATGTATGCGCCAGGGTCCAGCGCGGGACCCGAGGAACTGGAGCGGCTGTGCCGCATGGCGGCGGACCGGGGCAAGCTGTACGCGACGCACATGCGCAGCTATGCCGCGGGCCTGGTGGAGGCTGTGCGGGAGCAGGTCGCGCTGGCCCGCGCCGCCGGATGCCGGCTTCAGATTTCGCATCTACAGGCGGCCGGCCGGACCAACTGGGACCTGCAGCGGCGTGCGCTGGACGAGATCGAGACGGCGCGGGCCGCGGGCATCGACGTCGAGTTCGACATTTATCCTTACCAGTGCGGGAGCACGGTGCTGACGCAGTGGCTGCCGCTCTGGGCGCTGGACGGCGGCACGGAGGCGCTGCTGCGGCGGCTGCACGATGCGGCCAGCCGCGCGCGCATTCGCGAAGAGACCGAGCAGGGCATGGCGCAGGAGTGGAGCGATATCACCATCTCCGGCGTCGCGGGCGCCAGGAACGCGCACCTGGTGGGCAGGACCATCGCGGACGCGGCCACGCTGCGCGGGTCGAGCGGCGTAGACACCGCGCTGGACCTGGTGATGGAAGAGAACGCCGCCATCAACGTGATCTCGTTCAACCAGAGCGAAGCCAACCTGCGGCAACTGCTGGCGCACCCGCTCTGTTCCGTCATCAGCGACGGATTCTACGTGAACGGGAAACCGCACCCGCGTCTGCACGGAACATTCCCGGAGCTGCTGGGCTCGGTGGTGCGGGAGCGCGGCTGGATGCCGCTGGCGGAAGCGATTCACAAGGTCACGGGCAAGCCCGCCGCAAGGCTCCGGCTCAGCGACCGCGGGCTGCTGCGGGAAGGCTTCGCGGCGGACGTCACGGTGTTCGATCCGGAACGCATCCGCAGCCGCGCCACTTACGAAACGCCGGACCTGCCGCCGGAAGGCATCCGGTGGGTCATCCGCGGCGGACGAATTTCGGTAGGGTGAATGAATGCGATTCGAACACGCACGCTGGCCGGATGTCCCGTCACTTTCCAGCCGGATCTTCGTGGTCCCGCTGGGATCCTTCGAACAACACGGGAAGCACCTGCCGTTCTTCACGGACTCGATCATCATCGGCCACGTGGCCGACCGCGTGGAGGCGCTGGTGTCAGAGCGCATCGTGATGCTGCCGGTGCAGTGGCTGGGGCACTCGCCGCACCACCGCCGCTTTGGATGCGTGAGCCTGGACCTGTTCCCCTACGTCGAGATGATCCGCGGGTTATGCCGCTCGCTCATCGCGATGGGCGCGCGCCGCATCCTGCTACTGAACGGCCACGGCGGAAATGACATTCCGTGCAAGGCCGCCATGCGCGAGTTGAAGAGCGAATTTGAAGCGCTGGGCGATCTGTACATCGCCTACGCGACCTACTGGAACCTGGCCGCGGCGGAGTTCACGGCGATTCGCGAATCGCCCGAGGGCGGGATGGGCCACGCCTGCGAGATGGAGACCTCCATCCTGCTGGCGAAGCAGCCGGAACTGGTGGACGCGTCGAAGGAGACGCGCGGCGGACCGAGCGAAGAGCGCGGCTACCGGACTATCGACATGCTGAAGGGCGAGCCGTTCTTCATGATCAACGAGTTCGACGAATTCTCGGAGACCGGCGTCATCGGCATGCCGGACTTCGCCACGGCGGAAAAGGGTGAGAAGTTCCTGGAAGCCGCGGCGCAGGCCGTGGTGCGGTTCCTGGACGAGTTCGGCCGTTGGGACTTCCAGACGCGGTCCCGTGCATGAGCAGGCGCTGGAGCGTTGTCGCGTTCATCTTCGCCGGGATCCTGATCAGCTACATCGACCGGGGCAACCTGGGGATCGCCACGCCGGCGATCATGAGCGAGTTCTCGTTCCCGCCTTCGAAGATGGGCGTGCTGCTGTCGGCCTTTTTCTGGACCTACGCGATTTTCCAGATGCCGGCGGGCGTCATCGTGGACCGTTTTGGAATCCGCGTGGTCTACGCCGCCGCATTCGTGCTGTGGTCGCTGGCCTCGGCCGCCATCGGGCTGAGCCGAGGGCTCACCGACATCCTGCTGCTGCGCCTGCTGCTCGGACTGGCCGAGGCGGTGGGTCCCATTGCGAGCCTGTCCTTCATCCGGCGAAACTTCCCGGGCGCGGAAGTGGGTCTGCCCACGGCGATCTACATCGCCGGGCAGAACCTCGGCCCGGCGGCGGGCACGCTGCTGGGCACGCAGTTGATCGCGCATTTCGGATGGCGGGCCATGTTCATCTTCACCGGCCTGGGCGCGCTGGTGTGGCTGCCGGGCTGGCTGGCGCTGGCGCCGCGCGACGACGGCCGGCAGCCGGGCGCGGCGCCCGCGGTTCCGCTCAGCAGCCTGCCGTGGCGCGAAGTGCTCTCGATGCAGGCGTTCTGGGTGACTTCGCTCACCAGTTTTTTATCGGCGTATTTCTGGTATTTCCTGCTCACCTGGGTGCCGACGTACCTTACCGCCTCGCGCGGTTTTTCCATCACGGAGATGGGCCGCGTGCTGGCCGTTCCGCTGTTCGTCATGGCGGTGCTGAACATCATCGCGGGCGCCGTCGCCGACAAACTGGTGAAGCGCGTGGGTTCCGTCTTTCGCGTCCGGGTGTGGTTCTGCGCAGCCGGGTATTTCGGGTCGGGCGCGTTGCTGCTCCTGCTGGTCCTGCCGGGCCGGGAAGCGGTGCTGCCGGTGCTGATGCTGGCGGTCTGCTGCACCGGGATCGGCAACGCGAACTACTGGGCGATGTCGCAAAATGTCGCGCCGGCCAGCATGGTGGGGCGCGCCATCGGCTATTTGAACACGGTCTCCCAACTCGCGGGCGCGGCGGCGCCGCTGATCACGGGTTGGATCCTCGGTCCCGAGAAGCAGTTCGGAGTGGCCCTGACGATCGCCGGTGTCTGCCCGGTGATCGCCGCGGCGGGCCTGCTGGCGGTGGGTCCCGCGGGCCTGGAGCGGATGCGCGCCGCGCTGGCCGGCGCGGCGCCCGCGGAGCGCTGACCTACAGGTTCCACCAGTACGTCCACTTCAGCACCAGGGCGCGGTTCTTCACCGAGAACAGCCCCGGCACGTTTTGCCCCGGCTGCAGGTATTCGGGCATATAGTTGTCCGTCCAGACCAGGAACATGTCGGAGGCGGGCTTGTAGCGCCACTGCACGCGGGAGTTGATATTCAGATTCCGCTGCTGCTCGTTGTACTGAACGAATGTCGTGAAGTAGAGCGTGTTGGTCAGCGTGACGTCGAAGCGCGGGCCCACCAACCAGAACTTCGTGTGCCCCCACGGCTCGCGCAGCCGCAGGTCGTTGTAGCTGGCGGAGCCGGCCAGGCTGACGAAGGGCTGGAAGCGATAGCCCAGCGTGCCCGTCAGGTTCAGCCGCGTTCCGTCGGCATAATAGCCGCCGTACTGCGTCGAAAACCCGTAGCGGAACACGCTCTGCGGCTTCGAGTCGAACTTGGTGCTCCAACTCTTCCAGCGATGAATGCTGCCCGTGCCCAGTTTCTCGCGGCCCGTGTTGGTCGGGTCGAAAGGCTGCAGCAGCCGCACGTAGTCCGCGCTGGCAGTGGCCGAGAAGACGTCCAGGTTCCGCAGCGTCACCGTGTAGCCCAGCGAGGTTTCATAGTCGCTGAGCTTCCCCGACCAGTCGAAGAAGTTGCTGCTGGTGAGTGTGGGGCCGTGGCTCAGGATGGCGCCGCCCTCCGGCAGGAACGTATGGCCGATGGTGGTCAGGACGCGGCGATAGCCGCGCCGCGGCACGTAGCCCACCTCGGCGCTGTAGTTCGGATCCACGTTTTCCATCTGCCCGTTGAGCGTCCAGCGGCGGCTGCTGTACTGCAGATGCCCCGCATAGACGGAGCCGCCGTCCTGGCTGCCGGATGAGAACGACTTCAGGTAGAGCAGCTTGCCGGTCCACAGGTTGGTGGAGGACGCCAGGTTGTACTCCGCGCCCAGGTTCCGGTTGTAGCGCGATCGCGCCGCCGGCAGGCCCGCCGGCTGGTAGTTGAAGGACTCCTTGTCCACCAGCATGACGCCGATATTCGAGCGCGAAAACACGCGGCGCTGCAACGCGAAGACGGAGAAATTCTCGGCCGGCAAGCCCTGTTCGTCCACCGCCCCGGTCTGCATGTCCATCACGCCCAGGCGCCAGTCCTTGTTCAGCTTTCCGCTGAGGCGCGTCCCGAAACGGATGGGCACTCCGCCCAGGCCGATGCGCCGGCTGAAGAACGGACGGATGGTGGCATACCCGAAGTTCGCGAATTGGTCGCCATTTTCCAGGAAAAACTGCCGTTTTTCTGGAAAGAACAGCTCGTAGCGGTCGAGATTGGTCACTTGCTGATCGACGTCCACCTGCGAGAAATCGGGATTCACGGTCAGGTCGAGGTTTAGGGCCGGGCCGAGGGCCACCTTCGCGTCGAGTCCGATGTCCCGCCGGGTGAGCGCCGGCGTGCCGGCCGCATGGTCCCTGCTGACGCCGCCGAGCGCATACGGGATCAGCGAGACGTTGGGGCCTGGGGAAGGGGGCGGCTCGTCCCACAACAGCACTCCGGCGTGGGCCAGCGACGCGGTGGGGAAGTTGCGCGGGATGGGAGTCCACGAGGACTTCTCCGTGGTCTTGAGGTCCAGGCGGCTGAAGTTGACGCCCCAGCGCGCAATGCCTTTCTTGTAGCGGATGCTCTTGAACGGGATGGCGATCTCCAACTCGTAGCGGTCCGCGTACTTTTTCACGGCGGAGGTCCACTTGTTGTCCCAACTCAGGTTCGCCTTTCCCCCTTCGTACAGCAGGCCGTCCCACTGCGCGCCCTCGGCATTTACGCCAAAGGTGAACCCGTTGGTCTGGTCGTCGAAGGTGTCGAGGAAGAAGATGAAGTTGTCGTTGTTGCCGAATGCCCAGTCCCGTTTCAGCGACTCGACCATATAGGGGCCTTGCACGTCGCCGTGATAGCAGATGGCGCTGAGGTACAGCGCACGGTCGTCGTACGTCATGCGCACATCCGTGCGCACCTTGGCGCGGTCCGTATCCATGGGCAGCACCATCCAGAAGTCGCTCACCACCTCGGCCGAGTCCCAGGCGCGTTCGTGCGCGTTGCCGTCGATGACGACCGGCGACGTCGCTCGATGAATGTGCAACTGGTACTCTTCGTTCTGCTTGTCTGCCGCCGCGTTCCTCGCGCCTGGAAACAGGCACGCCCATAGCGCCATCGCCAGAAAGGCTGCGCATGCGTTCGGCCGGGGCCTCCGTCTGGATTTGCTCGGTGTCAATAGATCGGCTACTCTCTCGAATTTCTGTCGCGATGGCCTGAAGTCTTCCGCCCGCTCGCCATCGCCGGGAACCGGGGAGTGTGGTGTTCGCTGTGGGCGTCCCTCCATGCGCCGTCTGCTGGTTGCCCCTGCGTCGCCGCCGGGACGGGCCGAAGAACACGCCTGTGCCCCTTTATATCAGGAAAGCAGCGCGCAGGTCCGGGCTTTCTGTCTGTTGGTCCGCGGCGCAGGCGCAAAGCCGGCGGGCTCAGGTATCCTTATGCCATGAGACCAGCGGCATTGAGGCTCTCATGGAAGACAGGTACAGGAATTCGCGCGCGATGCTCGAGCGGGCCCGGGCTTCGCTGCCCGGTGGGGTGAGCAGTCCGTTCCGGGCGAAGTTTCCGGTGCCGCTGTACTTCCAGGACGCCGGCGGCGCGCGTGTGCGGGACGTGGACGGCAACGAGTACATCGACTACGCGCTGGCCTGGGGGCCGCTGATTCTGGGCCATCGCCATCCGGCGGTGGTGGAGGCCGTGCGGCGGCAGGCGGAGAAGCCGCACATCTACGGGGCCGAGCACGAACTGGAATACCTGGTGGGGGAGCAGGTGCAGGCGATGGTGCCGTGCGCCGGCAGGGTAGTCTTCACGAGCAGCGGGAGCGAGGCGGTGCAGGCGGCGCTGCGCCTGGCGCGCGCGTTCACCGGGCGGCGGCTGGTAGTGAAGTTTGAAGGCCACTACCACGGCTGGCTCGATTCGGTGCTGGTCAGCTATCACCCGAAGGAAGCCGAGGCCGGGCCGGCCGGGCGGCCGCGGAGCGTGCTGGGCTCGGCAGGGCAGGTGCCGAATGCGGCGGAGAACGTGCTGGCTGCGTCGTGGAACAGTCTGGAGCCGGTGGAGCAGCTCTTTGAAGCGCGGGGCGGCGAGATTGCGGCGGTGATCGCCGAACCGGTGCTGTGCAACAGCGGGAGCCTGATGCCGGAGCCAGGATTCCTGGAGGCGCTGGCGAAACTGGCGCGGGCGCACGGCGCCCTGCTGGTCTTCGACGAGATCATCACCGGCTTTCGCATGTCGCCGGGCGGAGCGCAGGCGGCGTTGGGAGTGGTGCCCGACCTGGCAACTTTCGGCAAGGCGATGGGCGGCGGGCTGCCGTTGAGCGCCGTCGCGGGGCGGGCCGAAATCATGGACCTGCTGGCGCGAGGCCAGGTGGCGTTCGGCGGGACCTTCAACGGGAACCCGCTGTCGCTGGCGGCGGCGAACGCGACGCTCGGCGAACTCGCTCGCGGCGATGGCGAGCTGCTGCGCGAGGCGAACCGGTTGGGCCAGGCGTTGATGGAGGGGCTGGAACAGGCGGCGGAGGCGGCGGGCATCCCCATGCGCACCACGGGCTTCGGGGCTGCGTTCTCGGTGCACTTCACGCAGCGGGCGGTGCTCGCGAGCTACCGCGATTGCTTGCAGGACGATGCGGCCAGGCTCCAGCGCTTTTTGCGGGGCATGCTGGACGAAGGCATCTACCTGCTGCCGGACGGCCGGTTTTACGTGAGCGCGGCGCACGGGCGGGCAGAGGTGGAGGAGACGCTGCGGGCGGCCGCGGCGGTATTTGCCAGGGAAGCCTGATCCGCCGCGAGCCGGGAGCGTGTGTCGCCTTGCTCCGTGATAAACTGACCCGGAAGTCTGTTAACCCGTGTGCCGATGATCGGGATCATCCGCTCGGGAACTGTCACTGAATGCCTGGACCCGGCGCCGGTCCGGACATTCTGCAAGCCGA
This sequence comes from Bryobacterales bacterium, assembly GCA_027324255.1. Classification (GTDB taxonomy): domain Bacteria; phylum Acidobacteriota; class Terriglobia; order Bryobacterales; family Bryobacteraceae; genus Paludibaculum. Next base: position 18,239 of record DAHVTI010000579.1, read on the forward strand.
CCTCTGACAGGAGAAACACTGACAATGCCCGACACCAGACGCGCTTTCGTGAACTCTGTAGTCTCCATCGCCGCCAGCGTCAGCGGGGCCGCGCCGCTGGCCGCGCAGGCGGGAGGGGCACAGCAGCCCGCCCCCCTGCAGCCGGCGTCCGGAATCCAGGTTCCCAGGATGAAGTTCGGGAACGCGGAGATCAGCCGGCTGGTCTGCGGCTGCAACCCGCTTTATGGATATGCTCACTACAACCAGATCCTGGGCACAGTGATGCGGGAGTACTACACCCCGGAACGCGTGTGCGAGTTGCTGCATCAGTGCAACCGTTTCGGGATCAATGCCTACAACTACTACCCGGCTGCCCGCGCCAAGTCCGATTGGGACCGCTTTCTGGCCGAAGGCGGGCACATGAATCTGATCGTTCAAGGCACGGGCGACTCCGTGCAACTCGTGAAGACGCTCAAGCCGCTGGCCATCTACTACCATGGCGAGAACGCTGACCGCGCCTTCCAGGGCGGCAAGCTGGACACCATCAAAGAATGGTGCAAGCAGATGCGGGATCTGGGCGTGATGGTCGGCGTCGGGACGCACCAGCCGGAACTCATCGCCGAGGTGGAGTCGCAAAACTGGGATGTCGATTTCTACGCCGGCTGCGTGTACAAGCGCACGCGCACCGACGAGGAATGGCGGAAAGTCCTCGGCGGGGAACTCGTCGAGATGCAGCGCGAGTGCTACCTGCAAAGCGATCCTCCGCGCATGTACCGGGTGATGCGGGCCACGAAGAAGCCGTGCTTCGCGTTCAAGATCATGGGAGCCGGGCGCGTAGCCGATGCGGAGCAGGCATTCCGCACGGCGTACGAGAGCATCAAGCCGATCGACGGGGTGTTCATCGGGCTGTTTCCGCGAGTCAAAGACGAGGTGCGGGAGAACTCGGAACGCGTGCACCGGCTGCTGGCCGGCCGCGGCTGACCTCTGCCGCGGCGACGCCGGCGCCAGATCTTCGAGAGCGGAACCGCGGCGTCCGTCTTCACTGGCTGTCCCAGGCCTGGCCTAGGCGACCGGACGAGCGCCGTCCTGGCCCGGCGAGCACTTCGAGTTTGTGCCGGAACGAAGCCACCGCGACTTGTCCAAAAGCCCGCCCCCATCCTCCTCCCGCCCCTGCTAGGATCTTGAAGGGTAGTAACCTGTGCGTCCGTTCAAGGGAAAGTCCATCCTCATCACAGGCGCGGGGCGGGGAATCGGAAAGCGCCTCGCCATCGCCTTCGCATCCGCCGGAGCCCACGTCGGCCTCCTCGCCCGCAGCAAGGCGGAACTCGACCTGGCCCACCTGGAAATCGAACACGCCGGCGGCTCTTCTCTCCGCCTCAGATGCGACGTCCGCGATCAGCCGCAGGTCGCCGGGGCCGTCGAGCGCATGGCCCACCAGTTCGGCCCGGCACAGATCCTCATTTGCGCGCACGGTGTCTTCGGCGCCATCGGCCCCCTCGCCTCGGCCGACCCCGCCGCCTGGGCAGAGGCCGTCCACACCAACCTCGTCGGAACCATGCACCTCTGCCGCGCGGCCCTGCCTGAAATGGTCGCCCGCCGCTGGGGCAAAGTCGTGTTGCTCACCGGACCCGGCGCCGAGGGCCCGCGCCCCAACTTCAGCGCCTACAGCGCCTGCCAGGCCGCCCTCGTCCGCTTCGCCGAAACCCTCGCCGAAGAGGTCCGCGACTCCAACGTCCAGATCAACTGCATGAACCCCGGCGCCACCTACACCAGCCTCACCGACGACATCCTGCGCGCCCAGGAGCTCGCCGGCTGGAAGGAAGTCCAGGACGCTTCCCATATCCGCACCAACGGCGGCACGCCGCCCGAAAAGCAGGTCCAACTCACCCAGTTTCTTTGCTCGGAGCGTTCCAACCACATCAGCGGCAAGCTGATCGGCGTGAGCGACGACTGGAAGAAGCTCGAGCACCACAACGCCCACGCCGAAATGTACACACTCCGCCGGCTGCAGCGGGTCTGAGCATGAAGGTCCGCTCCGTCCTGCTGTTGGCCCTCGTTGCACCTCTTGTCCTGCAGGCTGCCGAAGTCCGTCTCACCTTCCCGGCCATCGGCCGCCTGATGGCCGAGCAGGTCTTCACCCAGGACGGCCGCAGGTACGTCAGCGGCGGCAAGGACAAGCCCTGCGACAACGCTTATCTGGAACGGCCATCCGCCGGCGAGTGGAACGGCCAGCTCATCGTCAAGGCCCGCTTCTCCGGACGCAAGGGCCTGGACGTCCTCGGCCGCTGCGTCGGCCTCGGCGACGCCTTCTACCTCACCGTTGCCGCCACTCCGCTGGTCAAGCGCGGCAAGCTCGTCCTCTCCGACATCCGCGTCGACACCGGAGGCAAGGACTCCTTCTACATCCGCCGCGTCCGCAAGGCCCTTGCCGACAGCCTCGAAAAGGAGTTCAGCCTCGACGTCGCCGGCCGTGCCCGCGAGCTGCTGGAAGAGAAAGACCCCAAGGCCGGCTTCCGCCGCCAGCTCTCCGGGTTCGAGTTCCGCCAGGTGAAGGTGACCCGCGAGGCTGTTGTCCTCGACGTCAACTTCGCCCTCACCGTCGAATAGAGACACGAAGGACCCGCCTCGCGGCTGGCCGCTCGTGTTTGGCTATCCCGTCGCGTACACGACCGGCGATTTCAAGGCGAATTGGATTTGAGGGGGCTTGGCTGAGATCGGGCTGAACACGGCGAGGCCGTTTTGATTCGATAGGCCCAGCGCGGCTGACCACAAGCAGGCGCGGAGCATGGAGATGTCCTGTGTCGTGGTGAGGCGTTGCTGTGGGCGTTTGGGCTTCTGGCGCTGCCAGCGTGGAGGAGGCGATGGGGTGTGCGCGAGGTGGGACTGATGCAGGGCCAGCAGCAAGAGGGCATAGGCGCAGACGAAGCATGAGGCCGTCGTTCGAACGGACGCTTCCGCGCGGACTTGAGGCTCGCCGAAACCGTGGAGCGTCTTCTCGTCGCTGGGACAGAGCAATGCGGAACAGGAGAGACCCTGCCTGGCAGCCTTGTCGGGCAAAGACCGGGCGTATCAGGCCGGGCGGCTGAAGTCGCGCGGAGCCAGGAGGGAGTCCGAGTGGTTCGTAATACCAATGAAGGCGCGCTTTACAACGCGCTGGAGGGAAGGGACCCTGCTTTGGTCGCGCCGCCGGAGAGGTTTGTGGTGAAGACGGCCGCGCCGCCTTGGAGGAACGCCCGGCGGGAGGAGGGCGTGGCGTCGGCGGGAGCCATGCGGACAGCTTACATGAGAAAGAGTCCTCCGAAACTACTTGGCGGATTCGCCAAATAGTTTGCTAGGATGGGGGCGATGGACGCGAAGACGCGGCAGCGGCTGGAAGGGCGGGCGCGGGTGCTGAAGGCGCTGGCGCACCCGTCGCGGCTTCTGATGGTGGAGCAGTTGGAGCGCGGGGAGCGGTGCGTGTGCGAGTTGCAGGAGATGGTGGGGGCGGACATGTCCACGGTGAGCAAGCACCTGGCGGTGCTGAAGCGGGCGGGGATCGTGGCGGACGAGCGGCGCGGGGTGCAGGTGTACTACCGGCTGACGATGCCGTGCGTGACGCGGTTTTTCGACTGCGTGGGGGAGGTGCTGGTGTCGATCAAGAAAGGAAAGAAGCGATGAAGATTCAGGTGCTCGGGTCCGGCTGCGCGAAGTGCAACCTGCTGAAGGAGAATGCGGAGAAGGCGGCGCGCGAGTTGGGGGTGGAGTTCGACATCGAGAAGGTGACGGACTTCCGCGAGATCGCGAAGATGGGCGTGCTGACGACGCCGGCGCTGGTGGTGGACGGCAAGGTGAAGCTGATCGGGAAGGCGTCGAGCCCGGCGGAGATCAAGGGCCTGCTCGAGCTGAGATGACGGGGCCATTCGCAGCGCTGGAAGCGGCGGCGCGGTGGGTGACGGCGCACGCCGCCGGACTGGATCCGGAGACGCACCTGGGCTCGAGCGTCGCCTTCTTTCTTTACGATGTGCCGAAGGTGATGCTGTTGCTCGTCGGGATCAGCTTCGCGGTGGGGGTGCTGCAGACGTGGCTGGAGCCGGCGCGCGTGAGAAGGCTGCTGGGCGGGAAGCGGACGTTCGCGGGCAACGTGCTGGCGGCTGGGATCGGGATCTTCACGCCGTTCTGCAGTTGCTCGGCGGTGCCGCTGTTCATCGGGTTCCTGAAAGGGGGCGTGCCGCTGGGGGTGACGTTCTCGTACCTGGTGTCGGCGCCGATGGTGAACGAGGTGGCGGTGGCGCTGCTGTGGGGATTGTTCGGGTGGAAGGTGACAGTGGTGTACGTGGGGTTCGGCGTGGCGCTGGCGATCGTCTCCGGTATCGTCATCGGGTTGCTGAAACTGGAGCAGTGGGTGGAGCCGTTCGTGTGGGAGATCCCGGCGGCGGAGGCGGGGGAGGCGGCGGCGGCGTTGACGATGGGGGAGCGCGTGAAGGAAGGGTGGCGGAGCTCGCGGGAGATCTTCGGAAAAGTGTGGCCGTACATCGTCGGGGGCATCGGGGTGGGGGCGGTGATCCACGGCTACGTGCCGGCGGAGATGATTGTGAAGGTGGCGGGGCGGGACAATCCGTTCGCCGTGCCGGTGGCCGTGTTGATCGGCGTGCCGTTGTACGCGAACGTGGCGGGGGTGCTGCCGGTGACAGAAGCACTGGCGGCGAAGGGGATGCCGCTGGGGACGGTGCTCGCGTTCACGATGGCGGTGACGGCGCTGTCGCTGCCGGAGATGATCATTCTGAGGAACGTGCTGAAGCCGAAGCTGCTGGGCGTGTTCGCGGGGCTGCTGGCGGTGGGGATCACGGGTGTGGGATACCTGTTCAACGCCCTGATGGGCTGAGGAGGAAGGAATGCCGGAACAAAAACGACTGAACGTGTTTGAGCGATATCTGAGCCTGTGGGTGGCGGGGTGCATGGCGGCGGGGCTGCTGCTGGGCAAGGCGCTGCCGGGGCTCATCGACGGACTGCGGCACATGGAGTTCGGGCAGGGCAGCCAGATCAACGTGCCGATCGCGGTGCTGATCTGGCTGATGATCGTGCCGATGATGATGAAGGTGGACTTCGCGGCGGTGAAGAACGTGGGGCGGCGGCCGCGGGGGCTGATGGTGACGCTGTTCGTGAACTGGGTGGTGAAGCCGTTCTCGATGGCGGCGGTGGCGTGGGTGTTCTTCCGGGTGGTGTTCGCAGGGCTGATCACGCCGGACGAGGCGTCGCAGTACATTGCGGGTTGCATCATCCTGGCGGCTGCTCCGTGCACGGCGATGGTGTTCGTGTGGAGCTACCTGACGGACGGCGACCCGGCCTACACGCTGGTGCAGGTGTCGGTAAACGACCTGATCATGCTGCTGCTGTTCGCGCCGATCGTGCGGTTCCTGGTGAGCGGAGCGTCGTCGCTGGACGTGCCGTTCATCGTGCTGCTGTATTCGGTGATGGTGTTCATCGTGATCCCGCTGACGGCGGGGACACTGCTGCGGAAGTGGTTCATCGGGCGGCACGGGCGCGAGTGGTTCGAGAGCACGCTGCTGCCGCGGTTCGCGCCGGTGAGCATGACGGCGCTGCTGGCGACGCTGGTGCTGATCTTCGGTTTCCAGGCGGACAACATCACGGGCAAGTACGTGCACGTGGCGCTGATCGCGGTGCCGATCCTGATCCAGGTGTATTTCAATTCATCGCTGGCGTACGGGCTGATGCGGCTGTTCAAGGTGGAATACGCGGTGGCGGCGCCGGGGGCGCTGATCGGGGCGAGTAACTTCTTCGAATTAGCCGTTGCAACGGCGATCGCGCTGTTCGGGCCGGGCTCGGGCGCGGCGCTGGCGACGGTGGTGGGAGTGCTGGTGGAGGTGCCGGTGATGCTGTCGGTATGCGGGGTGTGCAACCGGACGCGGCACTGGTTCGACGGGGAGGCGATCGCGGCGGGGGAGACTGAGTGAGAATGGGGGCATGAGGCACCTGGCGCTGTGGATGTTTGCGTTGGCGGCTTACGGGCAGTATTACGGAGAGTGGCCGCCGGAGCGGAAGAGCGACAAGTCGGTGGAAGTGGCGATGCCGGCGTTTCCGGGGTCGGTGCAGTCGGCGAGCGCGAAGGCGCTGAACCTGGAACTGCACGACGGCAACACGATGAACTTCAAGTGCTCGAAGAAGACGGTGTGGCTGGACGGGGAGAAGAAGGTCAAGCCGGAGGCCTTCAAAGAGGGGGACATGGTGGTGGTGGAGGCGAAGAAGGCGCCGGACGGCACGATGGACGCGATGTACGTGCGGCTGCAGCGGGAGAAGGACGGCGCGCCGAAGAAGTGAGCGCGCTCAGTTGGTGTGATCGTGGATGATCTTCCAGCCCTGCTGCGCCTTCTGAAGGACCAGGGAAAAGCGGCCTGAGGCGTTGCCGCCGCCGGCCGGCGTGCGGGTGAGGTCGAAGCGGCCGAGGACGAGAGCGGCGGAATCGTTGAGCAGGCGGACCTCGATTTCCGTGAAGCGGAGCGTGCCCATGGCCTCGCGGGTGGAGTACTTGGTGCGGTAGCGCTGGAGGACGGGGCGGTATCCGCGGGTGACGCCGTCGCGGCCGGAGAAGGTGAGGGCGGGGGAATCGAGGTAGGTGGTCATGAACTGCTCGATGTCGCCGCGATTCCAGGCGGAGACCTGCTGATCCAGGACGGCGCGGACATCGGCTTCGGGGGAGGCGGCGAGGAGGAGCGAGAAGAGGGCGAGGGCCAGCATGACGTCCATTATGGGCGCAGACGGGCGGGAGTATACTGGCGGCCACAGGAGATTGGGCATGAAGACGCTTGTGATGCTGGCGTTGATGAGCGCGGCGGCGGTGACGGGCCAGGATGCGGACGGGCTGGTGAAGCAGGCGGGCCAGGCGATCACGGCGCAGGACTACGGGCGGGCGCTGGAACTGATCGAGCGGGCGTTGAAGGCGGAGCCGCGGAACAGCGAAGCGTGGCGGGCGCGGGCGCGGGTGAAGACAGCGCGGAAAGACTACCGCGGAGCGGTGGCGGACTACACGCGGGCGATCGAAGGCCATGCACGGAACTACCGCGCCTACGGCGGGCGGGGTTACGTGCTGCTGTTTCTGAAAGACCCGGCGGCGGCGCTGGCGGATGCGGAGAAGGCGCTGTCGATCAACCCCAAGTACGGCTACGCGGCGGCGATCCAGGGCGATGCCTTGTTCGATTTGAAGAAGTGGCAGGAGGCTCACGACGCCTACAGTGAGGCGATCCGGCTGGATCCGAAACGGGCGGCGGTGTGGTCGAGCCGCGGAAGCTGCAAGGTGGAACTGGGGGACGCGCGCGGCGCGATCGGCGACTTCGACCAGGCGGAGAAGCTGGACGCGACGATCCCGCACACGTTCTACAACCGCGGCATGGCGAAGATGAAGCTGAAAGACTACGCGGGCGCGGATGCGGACTTCGGCCGCTCGATCGACATGGGGCACCGCGTGGAGCTGGCGAAGGAGCAGCGGGCGAAGGCGCTGGAGGGGCGGCGTTCCGGGGTCCTGGTGGCGGGCGAGACGAAGGCGGTGGACAAGACCAAAGGGGTGGCGCTGGACAAGGCGGCGGCGGTGAGGACGGCCGGCGGGCCGATGCTGATCTCAGTGCAGGATGCGGGGCCGGCGGTGAAGGCGCTACCGGTGGCGGAGTTAGGGTATGCGATCGAAGGGCTGCGGATGATGGCGGGAGCCGGGCAGCGGGAGAAAGTCTTCGGGGCGAAGTGGCAGCAGTATTACGATTACCCGTCGAAGGAGGTGGTGGTCTACTTCCAGAAGCTGAGCCCGGTGGTGGAGGAGTTGCAGAGCTTGCGCGGCGAGGCGCAGGAGGCGACGCTGGACTTTCGGGCGGCGCTGGCGGAGGCGGTGCTGGCGCGGGCGGCGGGCGATGCGGAAGAAGTAGTGGGGGCGCTGGCGCAGGCGGAGCGGCACGGGCAGGCGGTGTTGAGCGCGACGGCGCGGATGAAGGAACTGCGGAAGAAGGCCGAGGCGCTGGGCAACCCGCCGGACGCGAAGGCGGCCAAGGCGCGGGCGAAGGCGTGGATGAAAGGCAGCCAGGGGCCGAGCCTGGTGTCGAAGTACGCGTACCAGTGGCGGCTGAGCCAGGTGCAGGCGATCAATCAGGACATTCGGATGGGGAACTCAGCCGCGGCGATCTTCAATCCGGGGAAGGCTGAGACGAAGAGCGAACTGCCGTGGCCCGGATCGGAAGAGGCGTGGTGCAAGTGGCTGGAAGGGGGCAAGGCTGGGCCGGCGCCGGCGGGGCCGGAGCCGCCGAACGAGAAGATGCGGCAGGTGAACCGGTGGGTGGACCAGGTGTACGACAAAGAGGGTGTGAAGCCGGACATCTTCATCTCGTTCTTCAAGAACGTGGCGGCGGACGAGGCGGCGCGGGAGATTGTGGCGAAGGGCAAGGTGCGGGCGCGGCCGCTGGCGGGCTACGTTCCGCCGAAGGAAGCGCCGCAGGTGGCGGCGGTGCCGCCGGTGGAGGGTCCGAAAGACGCCAAGGCCGCGGCGGAGGAGGCGAAGTGGAGGGCGGAGGCGATCTCAGAGAAGGAAGACCTGATCAGGTTGGTTCAACGGAACCTGGCGCAGGACGAGGCCGCGTGGCAGCGGGAGAAAGATCCGCAGCGGAAGGAGGCGTTGTACCTGCGGGTGCTGAACAACCGGAGCGCGATCCAGCAGGAGCGGGACCTGGTGCAGAGCCTGAAGACGGGCGAGTACGTCCACACGCGGACGCCGTCGGACGAGTACTGCCACGACCTCATGATCGTGAGAACGGTGGAGCACAACGAAGCGGTGGCGGAGACGCGGCGGCTGGCGGCGGCGGTGGAGCGGATGGCGGCGGGGGCGGAGCCGGACCAGGTGAAACAGATGCAGGACTTTGCGGCGCGGCAGATTACGGCGAAGGACATCGCGCAGGGCAACACGGCGAAGGCACGGCAGGCGGCGCAGGCGGTGTTCGACACGGTGCAGGGGCGGCGGGAGCAGCGGGCGGCGGCGGCGCTGGAGGAGGCGATCCGGAACGAAGACTACCTGGTGCGGGCGCAGCGGGTGAAGATGATTGCGGGCGCGACGCTGTTGGTGACGGGCATCGCGGCGCCGATGTACGCGGCGGGCGGTGCGACGGCGGCGGGGGCGAGCGCGGAGGCGGCGGCGCTGGTGACGGAGGCGGCGGCGCAGTCGGTGACGGCGGTGAACATGGTGTACGGCGGGACGACGGGCTTCATCGAGGGCGGGCCGGTGGAGATGGTGAAGCAGGTGGTGGGGATGAGCGGCGTGCCGGGGATGGTGGTCAGCGAGATGATGACGGGCTACCAGCGGGGCGGGCTGGTGTCGGAAGGAGGAGTGACGGGCGCGCTGGAACGGGGCACGGAGGCGTTTCTGGCGGCGAAGGGGATCGAGCTGATCGCCGGAGGATTGGGCCGCTGGTGGGCGGGCGGGGATGAGGCCGCGGCCGCGGGTTCGGCAGGCGGCGGCGGAGCGAAACCGCAGGTGCCGAAGATGACGGTGGGCGAGTTCCTGGAGCGGCAGGAGTATCAACTGGCGCGGAACCTGGCGGAGCGGAAGATCAAGCAACTGCAAGAGACGGCGGCGCGGATGCGGGAGCTGCAGGCCAAGGGCGCGCCGGCGGCGGAGCTGGCGGCGCTGCAGGCCAAGGCGATGCAGCAGACGACGGCGATCAGCGAAGATCTGCTGGCCAAGCGGATGTTGAAGAACATGGGCAAGCAGGCGCGCGCGGGCCAGGGCGATGCGGCGCTGGGGCAGTTGGAGCAGGACTACGCGGCGGCGGTGGACATCATCCACAAGACGCAGGTGGATCCGGCTTTCAACAGAGCCGTGAAGGCGGCGGGCTACCGCTGGCGGAAGAAGAAGCTCGGCGGGCAGTGGGAGGACGGGGGCGAGCTGACGTTTAAGGACATCCGGCACGCCAACGCAGGCAACACGGCGAACACGGATCGCGACAAGGCGCTGGAGGAGATGCGCAGCGAAGGGGGCGTGATCTACGAGCTGGTGAAAAGCGACAAGCCGGTGAACCTGAGCGAAGCCGAGCACGACCTGCAGCAGATCTACAACCAGAGCTACCATTCGGCGACGGGCGGCAACGCGCAGATGGCGCAGCATTCGATTACGACGAGCCGCAGCCGGGAGGCGTACAAGGACTTGACGTACACACACCTGTCGGACCCGGCGAACGTGAGCCGGATCAACAAGGGATGGGCCGGACAGTCGGTGGAGGTCTTGAAGGCGAAGGTGACGCACGCGGGACCGGGGCAGGGGGATTTCGCGAACCTGTTCAAGAAGATCGACGGGGCGAACCAGGCGGCGAAGGACATCAACCAGCGGCTGATGCCGATTCTGAAGGCGCAGCAGGCGAAGGCGGTGGGGCCGAGGGCGGCGGAGATCGGGCAGGACATGGAGAAGTGGAAGGCGATCCAGGCGGCGCTGGAGAGAGTGGAGACAGACCCGGCAGGGGCGAGCCGGGAGCTGCGGGTGCTGACCGGGATGGACAGCATCGGCGAGGTTTCAGACGCGATCGGGAAGAGGTTCCTGGGCGCGGTGGTGGCGCAGTGAGGTCTTAGAGGATCAGCATGCAGTCGCCGTAGGAGAAAAAGCGATAGCGCTGCTGGACGGCGTGGTCGTAGGCGGCGCGGACGAGGTCCTTGCCGGCGAAGGCGCTGACGAGGAGCAGCAGGCTGGACTTGGGGAGGTGGAAGTTGGTGAGGAGGGCGTCCACGGCCTGGAAGCGGTAGCCGGGGTAGATGAAGATGTCGGTTTCACCTTCGGTGGCGGAGAAGCCGCCGTTGCGGGCGGCCGTTTCGAGGGTGCGGACGGAGGTGGTGCCGACGGCGATGCGGCGGGAGGCGGCGGCGAGGAGGGAGGCGGAAGAGGCCGGGATCTGAAAGCGCTCGGCGTGGAGCTGGTTCTCTTCGATGGTGTCGTTCTGGAGGGGCTGGAAGGTGCCTAGGCCGACGTGGAGGGTGATGGGAGCGATGGAGGCGCCGGCGGCGCGGCAGGCGTCGAGGACTTCGGGGGTGAAGTGGAGGCCGGCGGTGGGCGCGGCGACGGAACCGGGTTGGTTGGCGAAGACAGTCTGATAGCTTTCGCGGTCGGCGGCCTCGTCGGGGCGGTGGATGTAAGGGGGCAGCGGGACGTGGCCGGCGGATTCGAGCTGGGCGTCGAGATCGCCTTCGCAGTGGAGGCGGATGAGGCGCTCGCCGCGGATGCGGGTTTCGAGGATTTCGGCCTGGAGGGATTCGGTGATGAGGACGCGGGTGCCCTCGTGGAGGTGGCGGCCGGGGCGGACGAGGGCGGTCCAGAAGACGCGGTCGTCGCTCTGGGGGCGGAGGAGCAAGATCTCGACGGTGCGGTCGTAGCCGGGCTTGCGGCCGAAGAGGCGGGAAGGGAAGACGCGGGTGTCGTTCACGGCGAGGCAGTCGCCGTCCTGGAGGTAGGCGGGGAGGTCGCGGAAGGAGCGGTCCTCAAAAGTGTGGGACGCGCGGTGGACGACGAGCATACGGGAGGAGGACCGGTCAGAGAGAGGCTGTTGAGCGATCAGCTCGTCGGGCAGGTGATAATCAAATTCAGACAGAAGCATTGCGATCAGAATGTATTTCTATTCATGACTGCTTGAGGCCGGGTCGACCCCCTGGCATCAATATACCCATTTGAGGACACGTGGCGCTAATCCTAGGCATTGAGAGTTCCTGCGACGAGACGGCGGCGGCGGTGGTGAGCCGCGAGGGGGAAGTGCTGTCGAGCGTCGTGGCGTCGCAGGTGGACGTTCACGGCAAGTACGGGGGGGTGGTGCCCGAACTGGCTTCGAGAGAGCATCTGCGCTCGATTGTACTGGTAGTGAGGGGTGCTTTGGAGGAGGCGCGGGCGGGGTGGAACGACTTGAGCGCCGTGGCGGTGACGGCGGGACCGGGGCTGGTGGGATCGCTGCTGGTGGGCTTGACGTTTGCGAAGGGGATTTCGCTGGTGCGCGGCCTGCCGCTGATAGGGGTCAATCACATCGAAGGACACATCCATGCGGTGATACTCGAAGCGCAAAGCTCGGGCGTTGCCGTCGAACTGCCGGCCCTGGCGCTTGTCGCGAGCGGCGGCCACACCCACCTCTTCATCACCAAGGCTCCAAATGATAACTATAGCCTACTAGGGAAAACCCGGGACGACGCGGCGGGAGAGGCCTACGACAAAGTGGCGAAGCTGCTGGGATTCGGCTATCCGGGGGGGCCGGTGCTGGACCAGTTGGCGCCGTTCGGAGACGCGGACGGGCTGCGGCTGCCGCTGGCGAAGATGAAAGGAAACGCGCTGGATTTCAGCTTCAGCGGGCTGAAGACGGCGATGCTGAGGTGGAGCCAGCGGCGAGAGATGCAGGGGGAGATTGTAGCGCGGCGGGCGATGCAGAAGATCCACCCGCGTCCGACATTGGAGCAATGGCTGGCGGTGACGCCGCAGGAGACGCTGGACGCGGTGGCGGCGTTCCAGCGGGTGGTGGTGGAGGAGCTGCTGCGGAGGGTGGAGCGGGCGGTGGAGGAGACGGACGCGCGGAGCGTGATCATTGCGGGAGGCGTGGCGTGCAACGCGGGGCTGCGGGCGGCGGCGCGCAGCGGGCGGATTGCATGTCCGGTGTACTTTCCGACGCCGCAGCTTTCCACCGACAACGCGGCGATGATCGCGGCGGCGGCGTGGCCGAAGTACGAGCGGGGGGAGTTCGACGATTTGACCCTGAAGGCGCAGGCCAACCTCAGCCTGGCGTGAAAGGCGGATAGAATCGACAGGGAAGGAGGGCGAGGCGAGATGCGTCTGGCCGTGGTGCTGTTGATGGCGATGCCGCTGTTGCGGGCCGAGGTGACGTCGGTCCACCTGGTGGAGAGGAGCGACGTGCTGGGCGGGCGGGCGTTCGGCAACGCCGGAGCGTACGAGCGGATCATCGCCAAGGCGCACTTTGCGCTGGACGTGAAATCGCCGCGGAACCTGGCGATCCGGGACCTCGGCCTGGCGCCGCGCAATGCGCAGGGGCAGGTGGAGTTCACTGCGGACCTGTACGTGTTGAAGCCGCGCGACCCGAAGCGGGGCAACGGCACCTTGTTGTTCGAGGTGTCGAACCGGGGCGGCAAGGGGATGCTGGCGCGCTTCATGTACGCGCGAGGCGCGCAGGATCCGCGCAGCGAAGAGGAGTTCGGCGACTGCCGGCTGCTGGAGCAGGGCTACACGCTGGCGTGGGTGGGCTGGCAGTGGGACGTGCCGGCGGGCAACGCGAAGCTGCTGCGGCTGGACGCGCCGGTGATCGAGGGGGTGAAGGGGCTGGTGCGGTCGGAATTCGTACCGGATGAAGTGGTGCAGCGGATGAACGTGGCCGACCGCGGGCACATCGCCTACGCGGCGACGGATGCGGCGGCGAAGCTGACGGTGCGGACGACGGTGCTGGGGCGGCGGCGGACGATCCCCGCAGCGCAGTGGAAGTTCACGGCGGACCGGACGGCGATCGAGATGGCGGCGGGATTCCAGCCGGGGCTGTTGTACGAGCTGGTGTACACGGCGGAGAACCCGCGGCTGCAGGGCGCGGGGCTGGCGGCGGTGCGGGACACGGTTTCGTTCTTCAAGTACACGAAGAACGGGGTGACGCTGCTGGGAGACCAGCCGCGGTTCATCAAGCGGGCGCTGGGCTTCGGGATTTCGCAGAGCGGGCGGTTCCTGCGAACGTTCCTCTACTACGGCATGAACGAGGACGAGTCCGGAAGAAAAGTGTTCGACGGGGTTTGGGCGGACGTGGCCGGCGGCGGACGCGGCAGCTTCAACCACCGTTTCGCTCAGGCGTCGCGGGACGGCTACGCGCACATGAACACGCTGTACGAGACGGACCTGTTCCCGTTTTCGGACGTGCCGCAGCCACTGCCGGAGGGACGGGGAGACGATGGGCTGCTCATCAACATCCGCGAGAGCGTGATGCCAAAGATCTTCTATACGAACGGGTCGTGCGAGTACTGGAACCGGTGCGCGGCGCTGGTGCACACGAGCCTGGCGGGGGACGTGGACGTGCCGCTGGGAAGGACGGCGCGGATGTATTTTCTGGCGGGGTCGCAGCACGGCCCGGCGCAATTGCCGCGGAGTTCGAATTCCGCGAAGTACGAGAGCAGCCCGAACGACACGCGTCCGCTGCACCGGGCGCTGCTGGACGCGCTGCAGGCCTGGGTGAAGGACGGGGTGGAGCCGCCGCGGTCGCAGTTCCCGTCAATTGCGGACGAGGACCTGGTGCCGTTGAACCGGATCCGGTGGGCGAAGGCGGGGCGGCCGCCGCTGCCGGAGTTTCCGAAGCAGGCCTATGACCTCGACTACGGGGAAGAGTTCGGGAGCAAGGGAATTGTGACGGTGGAGCCGCCGCGGGTGAAGGGCCGCTTCGCGGTGCTGCTGCCGCAGGTGGACGCGGACGGGATTGACCTGGGCGGGGTGAGGCTGCCGGCGGTGGCGGCGCCGCTGGGCACGTTCACGGGCTGGAACATGAGGGTGGAAGGGACGGGGACGCCGCGGCAGACGGTGCCGATGGTGGGCGGGTTCTTCGCCTTCCCGAAGGCGGAGATCGCGAAACGGTACGGGGACAAGGCCGGGTATCTGAAGAGGATCGGAGAAGAGGCGGACAAGCTGGTGAAGCGGCGGTTCCTCCTGGTGGAGGACCGCAAGCAGGTGCTGGACCACGCCGCGGCGCTGTGGGATTACGTGGAGAAGGAGCCGGGACGCTAGACTGGTATCTTATGGGCGCACCTCCACAGACCGAACCTCCGAAGATGCCGATCGACGGCGTGAAGAACCTGGTGGCGATCGGGAGCGGCAAGGGCGGCGTGGGCAAGACCACGGTCGCGGTCAACCTGGCCATCGCGCTGGCGAAGCTGGGCCAGAAAGTGGGGCTGCTGGACGCCGACGTGTATGGGCCGAACGTGCCGCTGATGATGGGCATCCGGGACACGCCGTACGCGGTGGAGAACCGCATCCAGCCGCTGGAGCAATACGGGGTGAAGCTGATGTCGATGGGGTTCCTGAACCCGGGCGACAAACCGCTGATCTGGCGCGGGCCGATGCTGCACAGCGTGATGCAGCAGTTCATCCGGCAGGTGGATTGGGGCGAGCTGGACTACCTGCTGGTGGACCTGCCGCCGGGCACGGGGGACGTGGCGCTGAGCCTGATCCAGACGGCGCCGATCACGGGGGCGGTGGTGGTGAGCACGCCGTCGGAGGTGGCGCTGGAGGACGGGCGCAAGGCGGTGCTGATGTTCCAGCAGGTGAAGGTGGATCTGCTGGGGATTGTGGAGAACATGAGCTACCTGGTGGTGCCGGAGACGGGCCAGAAGGTGGACATCTTCGGCCAGGGCGGCGGGCGGCGGACGGCGGAAGCGATGGACGTGCCGTTCCTGGGTGAGCTGCCGCTGAACCCGCAGGTGCGAGTCGGGGGCGACAGTGGGCGTCCGGTGGCGCTGGCGGGCGAAGAGGACCCGCACGCGGCGCCGTTTTACGAGATGGCGAAGCGGGTGATGGAGCGGTGCGGCGGGACGAGGACGGCGCCGACGTTCTCGATCGAAGACTAAGGGCGAAACGGGCGAAGAGTGGGCCGCGTCCAGAGGGCGTATGAGATGCGCAACTCTTCTTCTGACGGCGGCGCTGATGTCGGGGGGCCTGGCGCAGGGGCAGTCGTGGACGCGGGACTACTACCGCAACCACGTGACGGCGGCGGCCGGATTCGCGATGCCGGGGCGTGACCTGAAGACGTACTACCAGAACGCCTTCGCGTGGAGTTTCGGCTACGGCTACCGGCCGGTGAAGTACGTGCAGGTGGACCTGGGGCTGGACGGCTCCTACAACGCGGCGCGGGTGAAGGACTACATTGAGAGTCCGGGTTGGGGGTACCTGCGGATCCGGGACTTCCAGACGTTTCTGCCGCTGGGCGGGCGCGTGGTGGCGCCACTGGCGAAGGGGCGGGTGGAGTTCTATGGCGGCGGCGGAGCGGCGTACGCGCGGACGGCGGAGTTTTTGCGGCAGCCGAGCGACTGGGTCAGGATCGAATGTCCGGACTGCGTGGCGCGGGACGGGTGGGGCTACTACGCGCTGCTGGGCGGGAGCGTGGCGCTGGACCGGGCGCAGCATTTCCGGCTGGGGGTGACGACGCGGGTGTACCGCATGGACACGTCGGGCCCGCCGGTGGGGGCGACGCCGGCGGTGAACACGACGGATCAGTGGGTGAACACGTATTTCGGGCTGACGTTCAGCTTCTGATGGGCGCGGCGTGTTACCTTTTGGGAGTCATGAACGCGGGTGAGATGCTGGCGCGGGCCGGCGAGTTCCGGGAGAAGCTGGAGGGGGTGAAAAGCGCGGCGCCGGAGGTGCTGTGGTACCCCTACGATTCGCTGACGAACTTCGTGCACCTCGAAAAGCTGCTGGGGGCGCAGCCGCGGAACCTGTTCGACCTGCTGCCGAACGGCCGGGTGCTGGACGTGGGAACGGGCGACGGGGACGTGGCGTTCTTCCTGGAGTCACTGGGCTATGAAGTGGAAGCGGTGGACCTGCCGGCGAGTAACCACAGCGCGCTGACGGGGTTCAAGCGGCTGCAGGCGGAGCTGGGCTCGAAGGTGAAGCTGCACGAGCGGGACATCGACCGGCAGTTCACGCTGGAGGGCGAGCCGTACGGACTGGCGCTGAGCCTGGGGCTGCTGTACCACCTGAAGAACCCGTTCTTCTATCTCGAGGAGCTGTCGCGGCACGCCTACTACTGCCTGGCGAGCTCGAAGATCGCCGATATTCTCGAGGAAGGCGGCGAGCGGGACGCGCGGGAGACGCCGCTGGCCTACCTGCTGGAATCGGACGAGCTGAACGAAGACGATTCGAACTTCTGGGTGTTTACGGAGAGTTGCCTCAAGCGGCTATTCCGGAGGGCGGGGTGGACGGTGGTGGGGACGCTGCGGGTGGAGCGCACGGGAGTGGCGCGGGTGAACAGCGCGACGGACGACGCGCGGCTGTTCGCGCTGCTGGCGAGCCGGCGCCTGCCGGCGGCGGTGGTACAGGCCGAGGGGTTTTACGAGCGCGAAGGGGAGGGCTGGTGGTGGACGGCGCCGGAGTTCGCGGTGACGGTGCCGCTGGCGGGGGAGGAGACGCGCTGGATCCAGGTGGAAGGCTACGTGGCGGAGGCGTCGCTGCGTGGCGGGCCGAACGGGCTGAGATGACGTGTGGGCGGCGGGGCGTGGCAGCGGCAGGAGATGCGGCAGGCGGGGCCGGCGGTGTTCCGGTTCGAATGGCCTTCCAGGAGGCCGGAGGGCGAGGTGCGGGTGGAGTTCCGGGTGGAGCGCGAAGCGGAGCTGCCGGCGGACGAGGACCGGCCCATGGGGCTGATCGTGAAAGACGTGGAGCTGCGGTAGCTGCGGGCTACTTGATTTCCTTGCTCTGGGCGGTGGCGGGCTCGGCGCCCCAGTTCTCGCGGATGACGAGGGTCTGGTCAGAGAAAAATGTGCGGCGGCCGGTGCTGTTGAAGACCTTGGGGACGGCGGTGACGGTGTAGCCTTCCTTGGTGCCGGTGACGGTGAAGATGTAGCCGGTTTTTTCGCCGAGGGCGAGGTCGCCGGGGATGAGGTCGGAGGCCGCGGGTCCGGCGGCGCCGGAGGCGGGCGGACCGAGCTGGGCGAGGTTTTCGGCGAACTTCTGGAACTGGCTCATGTACTGGGTCTGCGCGGTGTGGACGGTGTTGATCTGGCGGATGGCGGCCATCTCCTGGGAGTGCATGCGGGCGTTGTTGAGCTTGGGAGCGGCGATGGCGGCGATCACCAGAATGATGGCGATGACGATGAGGAGCTCAATCAGGGAGAAGCCGGAGCGGCGGCGGTTGTTTTGGTGGCGCATGGCGATACCTTCCAGGACGATGATGCGTCCCTATCTATCTTAGACGCAGGGAGGGGCGAAAGCGTGGAGGGCTAACGAACGCGAGGCCGGCCTGGAGGCCGGCCGCAGGCGTGGCCGCCTGCCCCACTAATCGGCGAAGAGGGGGTTGGTTTCGCTCTGGAGGCGCTTCTGGCGGTAGACGCAGGCGGCCCCGATGAAGGAGACGAATAGGGGGTGCGGCTCCAGCGGCTTGGACTTGAACTCGGGGTGGAACTGGCAGCCGAGGAAATAGGGGTGGCCGGGGAGCTCGCAGATTTCGACGAACTTGCCGTCCTGGGAGCGGCCGGTGATGCGCAGGCCGCGCGAGGTGAGCTGGTCTTCGAAGGTGCGGTTGAACTCGTAGCGGTGGCGATGGCGCTCGCTGATGAGCTCGCGGCCGTAGGCGGCGCGGGCGAAGGAGTCTTCGGCCAGGAGGCACTCATAGGCGCCGAGGCGCATGGTGCCGCCCAGTTCTTCGACGCCGAGCAGGTCGCGGAGCTTGTAGATGACGGGATACTGGGTGGCGGCCTCGAACTCGGTGGAGTCGGCGCCTTCGAGTGAGCAGACGTTGCGGGCGAACTCGATGACGGCGGTCTGCATGCCGAGGCAGATGCCGAAGTAAGGGACGCTGCCTTCGCGGGCGTAGCGGATAGCCTGGAGCATGCCCTCGATGCCGCGTTTGCCGAAGCCGCCGGGGACGAGGATGCCGTCGTAGTGGGAAAGCGTTTCGGCGCAGCCGGGCCAGTGCAGGTTTTCGGCCTCGATCCAGGTCATTCTGACCTTGACGTTGTGGTGGATGCCGGCGTGAAGCAACGCCTCCTTGAGGGACTTGTAGGAGTCCTCGTATTCGACGTACTTGCCGACCAGGCCGATTTCGACCGTTTCCTGGGGGTTGTGCATGCGGTCGAGCATGGCGCGCCAGCGGGTGAGGTCGCGGGGGCCGGCGGAGGTGAGCTGGAGATGTTCGACGATGCGGTCGTCGACGCCCTGCTCGGCGAAGAGGACGGGGATGCGATAGACGGTATCGACGTCGTAGGCGGAGATGACGGCTTCGCGGTCGACGTCGCAGAAGAGGGCGATTTTGTCGCGCTGGTCGTCGGGCAGCGGACGCTCGGAGCGGCAGACGAGGATGTCGGGCTGGATGCCCATGGAGCGCAGTTCCTTGACGGAGTGCTGCGTGGGCTTGGTCTTGAGCTCCTGGGCGGCGGCGATCCAGGGAACGAAGGAGACGTGGACGAAGAGGGTATTGCGGCGGCCGAGCTCGTGGCGGAGCTGGCGGATGGCCTCGGTGAAGGGCTGCGACTCGATGTCGCCGACGGTGCCGCCGATTTCGCAGATGACGACGTCGACGCCCTCGGCCACCTTGTGGGCGGCGGCCTTGATCTCGTTGGTGACGTGAGGGATGACCTGGACGGTTTTGCCGAGGTAGTCGCCGCGGCGCTCGCGGGTGATGATGCGCTCGTAGATGCGGCCGGAGGTGAGGTTGTTGTTCTGGGAGAGGTGGGCGTGGGTGAAGCGCTCGTAGTGGCCGAGGTCGAGGTCGGTCTCGGCGCCGTCGTCGGTGACGAAGACCTCGCCGTGCTGGAAGGGGCTCATGGTGCCCGGGTCGACATTCAGATAGGGGTCGAACTTCTGCATGTTGACCTTGAGGCCCCGGGATTCGAGGAGGCAGCCGATGGAGGCGGCCGCAATGCCCTTGCCGAGCGAGGAGACGACGCCGCCGGTGACGAAGATGTATTTAGCCATGGTTCGCTACTGGATAGGATGAGTCCTGAAAGAGAGAGAGTACCGCCTGGAGATCCTGGGGTGTGTCGACGCCGATGGTTTCGTAGGAGGTCTCGGCGACGCGGATGGGGATGCCGTTTTCGAGGGCGCGGAGCTGTTCGAGCTTCTCGTCGTGTTCGAGGGGGCCGTGGGGAAGCGAGGAGTAGGAAAGCAGGAGATCGCGGCGGTAGACGTAGAGGCCGATGTGTTTCCAGTAGGCGGCCTCTCTGCCACGGTTGAAGGGGATGGCGGAGCGGGAGAAGTAGAGGGCGCGGCCGTCGCGCGCGGTGACGACTTTGACGACGTTGGGGTCGGCTATCTCGCCGGGGGCGGAAATGCGTTTTTTCAATGTCGCCATTCCGCAGGTTGGATCGTCTAACAACGTAGTGACGGCGAGATCGATAGCGGCAGGATCGATGAGGGGCTCGTCGCCCTGGATATTGACGATGACTTGCGCATCGGTGGAGGCGGCTGCTTCGGCTACGCGGTCGGTGCCGGTAGTGTGGTCCTCGCGGGTGAGGGCGACTTCGGCGCCGAAGGAGCGGGCGGCGGCGGCGATGCGCGGGTCGTCGGTGGCGACCAGCAGGCGGGCGATGAGAGCTGAGCGGCCGGCGCGTTCCCAGACGTGCTGGATCATGGGCTTGCCGGCGATGGCGGCGAGGGGTTTTCCTGGAAATCGAGTGGAAGCGAAGCGAGCGGGGATGACTCCCAGAATTTTGGGGGGCACAATCGAGAATAGCATAAAAACGGCCCATGTTATACTTGTCGAACCTGGAAGGGAGGCGGGCTATGGTTAAGCGGACAAGTGTCTTAGTTGTCTGCCTGTTAGGCGGGATTCTCGGGCTCGCCGGGACGGTTTTGGCGCAGGAGGCCAGGCCGCAGATCGTGCCGCGGCCGAAGCCCGGGGCGGAGCCGTCGGAAAGCGAGCGGATCACGCCCAACATCCGGATCGACACGAACCTGGTGCTGATCCCGGTGACCGTGACGACGCCGCTGAACCAGTTTGTGACGGGGATGGAAAAAGAGAACTTCCGGGTGTTCGAGGACAAGGCGGAGCAGGAGATCGCCTACTTTGCCAGCTTCGACGCGCCGCTGTCGGTGGGACTGGTGTTCGACGCCAGCGGGTCCATGGGCAGCAAGCTGACGAAAAGCCGGCAGGCGGCGGCCCAGTTTTTCAAGACGGCGAACCCGGAGGACGAGTTCTTCCTGGTCCAGTTCAACGACCGGCCGCAGATGGTGGTGCCGTTCACGCAGAACACGGAGGACATCCAGAGCCGCCTGACGTTCACGCAGGCCAAGGGCCGGACGGCGCTGCTCGACGGGATCTACCAGGCGCTGCAGATGCTGAAGAAAGGCCGGAATCCGCGCAAGGCGCTGCTGATCATCTCCGACGGCGGGGACAATTCGAGCCGCTACACGGAAAACGAAGTGCGGAACCTGTTGAAGGAAGCCGATGCGCAGATGTACGCCATAGGGATCTTCGAGCCGATCGGGGCGCGGGGCCGGACGGCGGAAGAGCTGTCGGGCCCGGGGCTGCTGAGCGAACTGGCGGAGATGACCGGCGGGCGGCACTTTCCGGTGGACAATCTGAACGAGCTGCCGGACATTGCGGCCAAGATCGGGATCGAGCTGAGAAACCAGTACGTGCTGGGCTACACGTCCAAGAACCTGAACCGGGACGGGAAGTACCGCCGAGTCACGGTAAAATTGAATCAGCCGCGCGGCCTGCCCCCGTTGAGGGCGCTGCACAGGCAAGGATACTATGCACCCAATCAGTAGGCTGGCAGCCGCGGCGATTCTGGCGGCGGCAGGGGGAAGTTTATACGCGCAGCAGCCGCAGGTCCCGGACGATCAGACCGTGATCCGGGTGGACACGCGGCTGGTGGTGCTGCACTGCGCCGTGATGGACAAGAAGGGCAACCTGATCACGAACCTGCCGCAGAGCGCGTTCAAGGTCTACGAGAACAAGGTGGCGCAGCCGGTGAAGCTGTTCAAGCGGGAAGACGTGCCGGTGTCGCTGGGGATCGTGATTGACAACAGCGGCAGCATGCGGGACAAGCGCCAGCGGGTGGAAGCGGCGTCGCTGCGGCTGGTGAAGGCGTCCAACCGGCAGGACGACGTCTTCATCGTGAATTTCAACGACGACGCCTACCTGGACGTGCCGTTCACCAACCAGGTCCCGAAGATGGAGGAAGGCGTGGCGCGGATCGATGCGCGCGGCGGGACGGCGATGCGGGACGCGGTGTCGATGTCGCTGGACTACCTGAAGCAAGAAGGGAAGAAAGACAAGAAGGTCCTGCTGGTGGTGACGGACGGCAACGACACGGCGTCGACGGGCATCACGCTGGAGAAGCTGGTGGAGAAGGCGCAGAAGAGCGAGGCCCTGATCTACGGCATCGGGACCCTGAGCCAGGAGGAGTCGCGGGACCGGAAAAAGGCGCAGCGGGCGATCGACGCGCTGACGAAGGCGTCGGGCGGGGCGAGCTACTATCCCGGGGACGTGGCCGAGGTGGAGGCGATTGCGGACCAGGTGGCGCACGACATCCGCAGCCAGTACGTGATCGCGTACTCGCCGACGAACCAGAACCTGGACGGGACGTTCCGGTCGATCCGGGTGGTGGCCAACGGGGGGCGGTACACGGTGCGGACGAGGACCGGCTACTACGCTTCGCCGGAGCCGAAGAGGAAGGCGGGCCTGTAAGGGTGGCCGGGTTTCTGTGGAAGGCGACGCGGGGCTACCGGCTGACGCCGTGGCGGAGCCCGTACCTGCGGTGGCGGATGGAGACATACTGGGGCACGCCCGCGGAGGAGATCGGGTTCGGGGGATTCTGGCGTTTCACCTGGAGGCACCGGGGAGAGTTTGCGAGCTTCCTGAGGTGGGCGGACCGCATGGGCCGCCTTCGCTGAAGCTACGGCGGCTCAACCCGGCGGTCGAGGGTGCACGACGTAGAAGTGGAGATCAAGCCGCCCGGCGGGTCTCCCAGTAGTTTTCGAAGCGGCCGTTGAATTGGCAGCATCGCAAGGCCAGGATAGCGTTGGCGCCGCGCACGGTCCAGAACATGCCCGATTGTTTGCAGCGAGAACCGATGACGGTTTTGCAGCCGGCCTCAATGACGCCCGAGCCCACGAACAGGTGGAGGC
>DAHVTI010000583.1 GCA_027324255.1 Bryobacterales bacterium
GCCGACGTCGGTTTTGTGGGTGATGGTGAGGGAGTGGAGTTTGAGGACGACGGGGTAGCCCATGGAATTGGCGGCTTCGACGGCCTGATCCTCGGTGGAGGCGATGCGCGAAGGCAGGGTGGGCACGCCGTAGGCGGCGAGAACGTCCTTGGACTCGAACTCGGTGAGGATGGTGCGGCCTTCGGCGCGGACGCGGTCGAGGATGGCGACGGCGGCGGCAGTGTCGGCCTCGGCGTCGTCCTGGGCGTAGCTGGGAGTCTCGTACAGGGAGCGGAGGTTGGAGGCATAGCGCCACATGTAGTTGAACATGCGGGCGGCGGTATCGGGATAGGGGAAGGTGGGGATGCCGGCCTGGTTGAGGATGCGGACGCCGGCGTCGACGTCGACGCCGCCCATCCAGGAGGCGACGACGGGACGGTCGCCGAGCTTGGCGAGGGGCTTCAGAAGCTGGGCGGTTTGGGTGGCGTCGGTCATGGCCTGCGGGGTGAGGATGACGAGCATGCCGTCGGTGTTCTCGTCCTTGGAGACGACTTCGAGGGTTTTGGCGTAGCGGTCGGGGCCGGCGTCGCCGATGATGTCGATGGGGTTGTGGCGGGACCAAGTGGCGGGGAGGAACTGATCGAGTTCGGCGATGGTCTGTTCGGAGATCTCGGCGAGTTCGCCGCCGCCGAGCAGGAGGGAGTCCGCGGCGAGGACGCCGGGGCCGCCGGCGTTGGTGAGGATGGTGAGGCGGGGGCCCTTGGGGCGGGGCTGCTTGGCGAGGACCTCGGCCATGTAGAAGAGGTCGGCGATGTTGGTGACGCGGAGGACGCCGGAGCGGCGGAAGGCGATGTCGAGGACGTCGTCGGAGCCGGTCATGGAGCCGGTGTGGGAAGCGGCGGCCTGGGAGCCGGCGGCGGTGCGGCCGGCCTTGATGACGATGATGGGCTTGGTGTAGGCGACCTCGCGGGCGGCGGAGAGGAAGCTGCGGGCGTCGCCGACGCTCTCCATGTAGATGAGGATGGCGCGGGTTTTGGGGTCGTTGCCGAGGTAATAGATGAGATCGCCCCAGCCGACGTCGGCCATGGAGCCGAGGCTCATGAAGGCGCTGAAGCCGACGTTTTCAGCGAGCGACCAGTCGAGCACGGCGGTGCACAGGGCGCCGGATTGAGAGAGGAAGCCGACGCTGCCGGTGCGGGCCATGCCGGCGGCGAAGGTGGCGTTGATGCCGGAGGGGGGGACCATGATGCCGAGGCAGTTGGGTCCGATGATGCGCATGTTGGCGGCGCGGGCGTTTTCAACGAGCTGGCGTTCGAGCTCGATGCCTTCGGGGCCGGCCTCCTTGAAGCCGGCGGAGATGACGACGGCGGCTTTGCAGCCGACCTCGCCGCACTCCTTGACGAGGCCGGGGATGAGCTTGGAGTTGATGGCGATGACGGCGAGGTCGATTTCGGCGGGGATCTCCCTGACGCTCTTATAAGCCTTGATGCCGAGGACGCTTTCGCGCTTGGGGTTGACGGGGAAGACCGCGCCGCCGAACGGGGAGCTGATGAGGTTCCAGAGGGTGGTGCGGCCGACGGAGCCGGGGTTCTCGGTGGCACCGAGCATGGCGACGTTCTTGGGCTTGAAGAAGGGGTCGAGGGGGTGATCTACGTGGCCGAGGATATCGTGGGCGGACTTGAGGGCTTTACCGGAGGAAGGCTTCATCTGAATTAATCCGATCCGAAACGGGGTTTATAGGGACTGCCTTTTTATCATGACTCCATAAGAAGGGAGTGGGCAAGAGGGGGAGGGAAGAGGGGGAGGGAAGCGGTTGACTGGCGGGCGGTTGAGTAATAGAGTTCAGGCTTCGGAGGTCCGGAAGGAAGGATGGCCATGGCGAAGACAGTAGGCAAGAGATGGACGCGGCGGGGGATGCTGGCGGCGGCGGGTTCCGTGGTCGGCCTGTTGAAGATGACGGAGGGGCCGGGGCTGGCGGGGGCGGCATTGCAGAGAGCGCCGAACCGGAACTCGGCGCCGAGCGGGCTGAAGATCACGGATATGCGATCCGTGCTGGTGGCGTCGAACTACGACTACCCGATCATCCGGATCGACACTAACCAGGGGGTATACGGGTTAGGAGAGGTGCGGGACGCGGGGAGGGAAGGGACGGCGCTGGTGCTGAAGCCGCACCTGGTGGGGAAGAACCCGCTGGCGATTGAGCCGCTGCTGGACAGCATTCGCAATTTCGCAGGGCAGCAGAGGCTGGGCGGGGGCTACAGCGCGGTGGATATGGCGCTGCACGACATCGCGGGGAAAGTGTACGGCGTGCCGGCGTGGCGGCTGATCGGGTCGAAGTACCGGGACCAGATCCGGTGCTATTGCGACACGGACCAGAGCAAGGATCCGAAGGTCTTCGCCGAGCGGCTGAAGAAGCGCAAGGCGATGGGGTTCACGTTTTTCAAGATGGACCTGGGGACGAGCCTGGTGGCGGACCGCGAGGGGGCGGTGAACACGCGGCGGACGGCGACGGAGAAGGGCCTCGGGTATTTGTGCGAGTACGTTCAAGCGGTGCGGGACGAGATCGGGTGGGACGTGCCGCTGGCGACGGACCACTTCGGGGCGCTGACGGTGAACGACAGCATTCGCTACGCGCGGGCCTTCGAGAAGTATGACCTGGCTTGGGCCGAGGACATGATTCAGGTGGGGCATCTGGGGCCGGGCGGGGATGCTCCGAAGAATTGGCGGGCGTACCAGGAATTGACCTCCTCGACGACGACGCCGATCGCGACGGGCGAGAGCCTGTTCGGGCTGGAGGAGGGGTTCCAGGCGTTCATCGACAACCGGGCGGTGGACATCATTCATCCGGACCCGCTGACGTCGGGGGCGATCCGGGAGACGAAGCGGATTGCGGACTACGCTTCACTGCATGGGGTGCAGGTGGCGATTCACTTTGCGGGGTCGCCGGTGGGGTGTTTGGCGAGCGTGCACATGGCGGCGACGATCAAGGACATGCTGGCGATGGAGAACCACGCGGTGGACATTCCATGGTGGGGAGATTTGGTGACCGGGCCTTCGAAGCCGATTGTGAACCGGGGGTTCGTGACGGTGCCGGATACGCCGGGGCTGGGGGTGGAGTTGAATGAGGACGTCGTGAAAGAGCACATCCGGAAGGGGGGGTACTTTGCTCCGACGCCGCAGTTCGACGACTACATTTTGGACCGGTTCAGGCTGGGGGGGCCTTACCCGCACCTGGATGAGAACGGGAGGCTGGTGAACAAATAGGGGGCGGGCAGAGCCCGGCGCTGGCGCTCCGGGCGGGGAAGTCAGTTTGGCCGGACCTGGCCTCCTTCGCCAAGGCTTCGGCGGCCAATGATGCCTGCCCAGAAGTGGGCAGGCATCATTGGTAGCGGCCGGGGGTGTAGGGGACTCCGGCGGCGTCGAGTTCGGCTACGAACTTCCTGAGGTCGTTGAGGAGGGATTCGAGTTTGGGTTTCTCGGCTGTGAATTCCTCGCTGGCGATCTGGTAGTTCGTCTGCTGCGTGCCGGTAGGGGCGCCGGTGAGATTGCGGACGCCATAAGCGGCAGAAGAGACGCGGGACTGGATGGTGGAGGGGGCGCCGGACTCGAGGCCGCGGAGGGTTTCGTCGCCGCGGAGCTTGCGGAGAATGGCGGTGAGGCGGCGATCGAGGGCGGAGGCCGCGTCGAGGTACTTTGCGTCGGCGGAGGAGTCGAGGAGGGCGCGGCGCATGGCGGCCAGTTGTGTTTTGGCGGTGTTGGCGGCTTCGAGGGAGCCGGTGACCTGGCGCTGGAGTTTGTAGGCCCTGGCGACGAAATCGGAGAGGGCTTTGCGGTCTTCGGGGCGGACCTGGGCGGCGGGTTCGGCCTCGACGGTGAAAGACTGCTCGGCGGCGAGGGGCGTGAGGACGCCGTCCACACGCTTGGCGAGGGACACCTTGTAGGTGCCGGGGGGGACAAAGGCGCCGCCGGCGAAGGACTGACCGCCTTCGTCATCGTCTCCGCCGCGGCGGCGCATGCCACCGCCAGCGGCGGCGGAGGGGCCGCGGAGGTTCCACGCGACGCGATGGATGCCGCGGGCGGTGGGGCCGGTGAGACGCTTGACGACCTTGCCGTCGGGGCCGGTGACTGTGAGCAGGAACTGCGGGGCTTCCTCGTCGGCCTCGGCGGTGAGCTGGGCCTGGGTGGGGTAGTCCGTGGAATCCTTCTTCGTGTTTGAAACACGAGTCTGCTTTTTTGTTTTGAGGGCGTCCTTGAGCCAGTAGGTGAAAGTCGCGCCGAAGGGGGGATTGGCGGCCATCCAGAGCTGCTCGCCCTGGGAGCCGCGGTTGTTGCCGGTGTCCTGGACGAAGATGGTCGCCTTCCTGACGGGGAAGATGTGGGCGGGAGTGTTGAAGGTATCGGGCTTGAGGAGGCGGAGCGGGGTGTAGTCGTCGAGGACGTAGAAGCCGCGGCCGAAGGTGGCGAGGACGAGGTCGTTTTCGCGCTCCTGGATGGCGAGGTCGCGGACGGCGATGGTGGGGAGACCGCGGAGGCGGATCCACTTCTGGCCGCCATCGACGGTGAAGAAGAGGCCGAACTCGGTGCCGCAGAAGAGGAGGTTTGGATTGACGTGGTCTTCGGCGAAGGCGAGGGCGGGGCCGTTGGCGGGCAAGTTGCCGGCGATGGAGGTCCAGGTGGCGCCCTTGTCAGTGGACTTCATGACGTAGGGCTTGAAGTCGCCGTTCTTGTGGTTATCGAAGAGGGCGTAGACAGTATTGACGTCGTGCCTGGAAGCGGCGAGGCGCTGGACATAGACGCCGATGGGGCCGATGTTGGAGAGGTCTGGGAGGCCGGGGATTTTTTCGATTTTGCGCCAGGTTTTGCCGCCGTCCTCGGAGACGGAGACGAGGCCGTCGTCGGCGCCGGTGTAGAGGAGGCCGGCCTTTTTGGGCGATTCGGAGAGGGCGGTGAGGTTGCCCCAGGTGGAGGTGGACTGATCCTTGGCAATGGCTTCGGGGGGCCAGATGCGGCCCATGACGGGGAGCTTATTGCGATCGACCTGGCGGGTGAGGTCGGGGCTGACGGGGGTCCAGGAGTTGCCGCGGTCGTCGGAGCGGAAGAGGCGGTTGGCGCCGAAGTAGAGGCGGGTGTTCAAGTGCGGGCTGATGAAGTAGGGGGATTCCCAGTTGAAGCGGAGAGCGGGTTCGCCTTTGCCCTCGACGGGCTTGATGGAGACGCGCCCGGCGGTGCGGCGGTTGAGGCGGACGAGGCCGCCGTACTGGGATTCGCCGTAGACGATGTCGGGGTCTTTGGGGTCGATGCGGGCGACGAAGCCATCGCCGCCGGTGACGATGAACCAGTCGGCGTTGGTGGCGCCGTCGACGCCGCGGGTGCGGGAGGGGCCGCCGAGGGTGGCATTGTCCTGGGTGCCGCCGTAGACGTTGTAGATGGGGGAGGCGTTATCGACGTCGACGTTGTAGAACTGGGTGACGGAGAGGTTGGTGATGTGGCGCCAAAGGCGGCCGCGGTCCCAGGACTCGTAGATGCCGCCGTCACAGCCGGCGAGGATGTGGCCGGAGTTTTTGGGATCGATCCAGTAGTCGTGGGTATCGACGTGCTTGGCGCGCTCGCCGACGGGGGCCCAAGTGCGGCCGCCGTCATTGGAGACCTGGACGACGACGGTCATGGTGTAGAGGCGGCCGGCGACGTTGGGGTCGGGGATGACGTGGGCGTAGTACATGGCCTGGCCGATGAGGCTGGAGCGCTTTTCCCAGCTCTCGCCGGAGTCGAGGGAGCGGAAAGTGCCGGAGCCGTCGGCGGCAGCTTCGACGGAGGCGTAGACGAGGCCCTTCTGGGCGGGGGAGAAGGCGAGGCCGATACGGCCGAGCTCGCCGGAGGGGAGGCCGGCGGAGAGTTTGCGCCAGGTTTTGCCGGCGTCGGTGGATTTGTAGAGGGCGGATTCGGGGCCGCCGTGGATGAGGGTCCAGACGTGGCGGCGGCGCTGGTGGGCGGCGGCGAGGAGGACGTCGGGGTTGAAGGGGTCGATGGCGACGTCGGTGACGCCGGTATTGTCGCTGATCTTGAGGACCTGGGACCAGGTCTTGCCGCCGTCGGTGGTTTTGTAGAGGCCGCGGTCGCCGCCGGCGGACCAGAGGGGGCCCTGGGCGGCAACGTAGACGACGTTGGAGTCGCGGGGATCGATGGCGATGCGGCCGATGTGCTGGGAGTCCTTGAGACCCATGTTTTTCCAGGAGCGGCCGCCGTCGCCAGAGCGGTAGACGCCGTCGCCCCAGCCGACGCTGCGCTGGTTGTTGTGCTCGCCGGTACCGACCCAGAGGGTGTCGGGGTTGCGGGGATCGAGGACGACGTCGCCGATGGAGTAGGCGCCTTCGTT
The DNA here is from genome assembly GCA_027324255.1 of Bryobacterales bacterium. Taxonomy (GTDB): domain Bacteria; phylum Acidobacteriota; class Terriglobia; order Bryobacterales; family Bryobacteraceae; genus Paludibaculum. The sequence continues at coordinate 6,353 of DAHVTI010000583.1, forward strand.
CTGGAAGACAGGGGTCCAGGTGGTGCCGGCGTTGGTGGTTTTCCAGACGCCGCCGGAGGCGACGCCGGCGTACCAGGTGGCGGGCTGGGCGGGGTGGACGACGATGATATTGACGCGGCCGGACATGAGGGCGGGGCCGATGGGGCGGAGGCGGAGGGAAGAGAAGGTACCGCTCTGCCAGGGGTCGTTGGGATCGGGTTTGGCGGCGGCGGGCTTGGGGGCATCGGGCTTAGCCGGGGCGGCAGCAGGAGGCTGGGCGGCGAGGGATAGGGAGAGGACGAGGGCGAGAGCGAGACGCGAGATCATACTGGGCGTCAGTTTATCGCATGCGCCCAGGGGGGCTGGCTCCCACGACCCCGGCCTGAAGGCCGGGGTAGCTAGGGGGGCGCGGGGCTGAAGGCCGGGAAAGAGAGAGGGATGGGTGTTACGAGAAGCTCTGGACGGCCTGGTCGCGCTGGGAGTAGACCTCGAAGACGGTGATGAGGCGGGTGATTTCGAGGAGTTCGGAGACTTTGGGGGGGACGGCGCAGAGCTTGATGCGGGCCTGGGCGTTGTGGGCGGAGGTGTAGGCGCCGACGAGCTCGCCGATGCCGGTGGAGTCGAGGTAGGTGACGCCGGCGAGGTCGAGGACGAGGCCGCGGGTGCCCTGCTTGAGGATTTCGCGCAGGGTGTTGCGGAAGAGGGTGGAGGACTGGCCGAGGGTGATCTGGCCGGTGCAGACCATGACGGTGACGCCGTTGACGAGAGTCGTCTGGATATCGACGGACACGGTTACGTAAGATCCTCCTGCCGGTGATTCATGGTAGCATCGCGGGGCGCGTCAGGACAGGGTGGCGGCGAGGGTTTCGAGGGCGGTCTGGCACTGGGCGCGGGAGACGTCGCAGTGGGTGACGGCGCGCATGGCGGCGGGGCTGATGGCGTTGAGCAAAACGCCGCGCTGCTTGAGGGCCTGGCTGATTTCGGGGCCGGTGCGGCCGGTGGCGGAGACGTCGAAGATGACGATGTTGGTTTGGGGGGGCTCGGGGGGGACGGAGATGCCGGGGATGGCGGCGAGGCCGGCGGCGAGGAAGCGGGCGTTCGAGTGGTCCCGGGGGAGGAGGGCGGGCATTTCGTCGAGGGCGATGAGGCCGGCGGCGGCGAGGATGCCGGACTGGCGCATGCCGCCGCCGAGGCGCTTGCGGTAAAGGCGGGCGCGATCGATGACGGGCCTGGGGCCGGCGAGCATGGAGCCGGCGGGGGCGCCGAGGGCCTTGGAGAGGCAGAACATGACGGTGTCGGCGTGGGCGCAGATCCGGCTGACGGGCTGGTTGAGGGCGGCGGCGGCGTTGAAGATGCGGGCGCCGTCGATGTGGACGCGGATGCCGCGCTGGTGGGCGCGATGGCAGATGTCGTCGAGGACGTCCTGGGGGTAAACGGTGCCGCCGGCCATGTTGTGGGTGTTTTCGAGCTCGATCAAGCCGGTGTCGGCGGCGTGGGGGCCGAGGGGGCGGATCTCCTTTTCGATCTGCTGCCAGGTGAGGATGCCGCCGGAGGTATGGATGGAACGGATGAGGCAGCCGGCGAACCAGGCGGTCATGGAGAGCTCGTAGTTGAGCAGGTGGCCGCGGGCGTCGCAGATGACCTCCTGGCCGTGGGAGGTGAGGCACTTGACGGCGATGGTATTGCCCATGGTGCCGGTGGGGACGAAGAGGGCGGCCTCCTTGCCGCAGACTTCGGCGGCGCGGGCCTCGAGGCGATTGACGGTGGGGTCCTCGCCATAGACGTCGTCGCCGACTTCGGCTTCGAACATGGCCCGGCGCATGGCGGGGGTGGGGCGGGTGACGGTGTCGGAGCGGAGATCGATGAAAGGATCAGTCATGGAGAAAGGCCTCGAAAACCTCATTGGACAACATCACGCCGCGCGGTGTCAGGCGGATGGTGGACTTTTCCCGGGCGAGGAGGCCGTCGCGGAGGAATATTTCGATGGCGGGGCCGTGGCGGAGTTCGTCCTCGGGCGTGAGTTCGACGCCGGCGAGGAGGCGGAGGCCGACGAAGAAACGCTCTTCGCCGGGGGAGGCGGGGGAGGAGGCCAGGAGGGGATTTTCGGCGGCGATGTAATCGGTGACGGATTCGACGTTTTGGAAGCGGGTGGCGCCGTCGAAGCCGTGGGCGTCGGCGCCGAAGCCGGCGTAGGGCTCGAGGCGCCAGTATTTCAGGTTGTGGAGGGATTCGTGGCCGGGGCGGGCGAAGTTGGAGATTTCGTAGCGTTGGAGGCCGAGGGCGGCGAGGCGGGCGACGGCGTGCTCGTAGAATTCGGCGATGCGGTCTTCGGAGGGGACGTCGGGGGCGCCGAAGCGGAAGCCGCCCTGGAGGACTTCGCTGCCGAGGCGGGAGTCCTCATCGACTTCGAGCATATAGACAGAGACGTGGGGGGGCTGGAGGCGCTCGATCCAATCGAGGGAGGCTTGCCAGCTTTCGGGGGTTTGGGCGGGGAGGCCGGCGATGAGATCGAGATTGATTTCGTGGAGGCCGGCGGAGCGGAGGAGGGCGACATCGGAGGCGACGGCGGCGGCAGTGTGGCGGCGGCCGGTGCGGCGGAGTTCGGCGTCGACGAAGCTCTGGACGCCGAGGCTGACGCGGGTGATGCCGGCGTCGACCCAGGCTCGGGCCTGGGCGGGGGTGATGGCGCCGGGGGCGGCTTCGAGAGTGGCTTCGCGCCAGGGGCGGCCGGGGATGGACTGGAGGATGGCATCGAGAGTGCCGGGCTGCATGGATCCGGGGGTGCCGCCGCCGAGATAGACGGTTTCAGGGATCCACTGCCAGGGGTGGTTTTGGATTTCCTGGAGGAGGCGATCGAGGTAGCGGGCTTCGAGATGGCGGGGGAAGACGCCGGAGGCGAAGTTGCAGTAGGTGCACTTCTGCGAGCAGAACGGCCAGGAGATGTAGACGCCAGGCACTAGAGTTCGAAATCGGGGATGCGCTTGCGGATCGCTTCGACCATCATCTGCTCGAGGGTCTGGCCGGAGGGGAGGACGAAAGCGGAGCCGTTCCAATCGAATTTGAAGCTTTGGACATGGGCGGAGACCCAGATCTGTTTGACGGGGGAGTTGGGGCTGACGACGAAGCGTTCGCGGGGGTTCTCGAACTCGACGGTGAGGGCTCCGTTGTTCATGTCGACGTCGAAGTCGAAGTCGTTACTGGCGTCGGCCAGCTTGGAGTAGAGGTCCGAGAGGGCGGCGTCGGAGTGCTGCTGGAATTCGTGGTCGGTGAGCATCCTACTCCATGGTAATTTGATTTGCATGGCTCGATTGCCGGTTTGCTTACTGACGGTGTTTGCGATGGGCTGCCAGGCGCAGCCGCTGACCCAGGGGGATCGCGATTTTGCGGTGAGCGCGCTGCATGCGACGCGGAAGCTGTTTCTGGATACGGTGGCGGGGCTGAGTCCGGCGCAGTTGAAGTGGAAGCCGTCGGCGGAGGTGTGGTCGGTGATGGAGGTGGCGGAGCACATCGCATTG
>DAHVTI010000005.1 GCA_027324255.1 Bryobacterales bacterium
ATCGCCGCCAAACTCGTCGAGGCCGAGCCCTCCAACTTCGACATGGTGGTCTTCTACGGCCGCCTCCTCCGCGACCGCAAGGACTACGACGCAGCCGCCCGCCAGTTCCTCTCCGCCGTCAAGCTCAAGCCCGGCTCCGGCGAAGCCTGGAACGAGCTCACCGCCATGCTGCTTCTTCTGAAGCACTACGAGCCCGCCCTCGCCGCCCTCGAAAAGGCCCGATCCCTCAACGGCGAGACCCCGGCATATCATTACTTTCGAGCCACCATGCTCGACGCCCTCAATCAGCCCAAGCTCGCGCTCGAAAGCTACCGGAAGTTCCTCGCGGTCAGCGGAGGCAAGTTCCCCGACGAGGAATGGAAGGCCCGCCACCGCGCCAAAGCCCTCGAAACGGCGGTGCGGTGATGACGTTCGCCTGCACCCTCCTCGCACTTGTCATCGCCGCTCCCCCGGCCGCCCCCCCGTCGCTCGATGACGTCCGCCGCGAGCCCGACCCCAAGCGCCGCTTCGAGCGCGCCATCTCCCTCGCCGACGCCCAGGCCCAGGCCGCCCGACAGATCGTCCGCGATCACGGCCTCCGAGCCGATCTTGAAAAGGCCCTCGCCACCACCGGCGACGCCGCCCAGCTCGCCCTCGACTCCCTCCGCTCCACCGGCCGCCGGCCCTCCAAACTCTCCAGGCAATACAAAAAGGGCGAGGTCCGCACCCGCGAGTTGGAGCGGTTCCTCAACGACCTCGCCCTCGCCCTCAGCGTCGAAGACCGCCCCCTCGCCGAAAAGGCCCGGGAACAGGTCGGCATCGTCCACGAAGAGTTCCTGCTCGGCGTCATGAGCAAGTAAATCCCCGGAGGCACACCATGCGTTTCCTGCTCGCCCTGCTCCTCCTCGCCGCTCCCGCCGCGGCCCAGAAGGACTTCCTCACCAACGACGAGGCCGACCAGCTCCGCATCGCACAGGAACCCGACGTCCGGCTCCAGCTCTACCTCCGCTTCGCCCGCCAGCGCGTCGACCTCCTCGAACAGCTCTTCGCCAAGCCCAAGACCGGCCGCAGCGGCATGATCCACGACACCCTCGAGCAGTTCACCCAGATCATCGAGGCCATTGACAACAACATCGACGACGCCATCCGCCACCAGCGGCCCATCGCCTCCCTCGCCTCCGTCGCCAAGGCCGAGCGCGAAATGGTCGCCGCCCTCGAAAAGTACTCCGCCCTTGAAGCCGCCGACCGCGGCCGCTACCAGTTCGCCCTCGATCAGGCCATCGAAACCGCCAGCGACAGCGCCGAGCTCAGCGAGCAGGACATTCGCACACGCACCCACGATGTCGAGCAGCGCGAGGTGGACATCCGCAAGGAGCGCGAAACCATGCTGGCCCCGGAGCGTAAAGCGGAACTCGAAAAGGAAAAGACCAAAATCGAAGCCGAAAAACAGGGCGTGGCCCCCGGCAAGAAGCGCCCCTCCCTCTACAAGCCCGGCGAAAAACCCGGCGATAAAACGGCCCCGCCCCCGAAGAAGTAGCCCGACCTACGCGGCTTCCTCCGCCGGCGCGTACTCTTCCCTCAGCATCCGGAACACCGCCATCGCCACCGAGAAGATCACCGGCCCGGCAAAAATGCCGATAAACCCGAACGCCTGCATCCCGCCCATCAACGCGAAGAACACCACCAGCGTGTTCATCTCCGTCCGCCCCTTCAGCACCCACGGCCGCACGAAATTGTCCGACATCCCCACCACCAGCACGCCCCACACCACCAGGAACAGCGCTTTCCCCCACGCCCCCTGCACCAGCAGGTACAGGCAGGCCGGCACCCACACCAGCGCCGTCCCTACAATCGGAATCAGCGAACACCCCGCCGCCACCGCGCCCCACAACACCGGCGACCCCACCCCCGCTATCAGCAGGCCGATCCCCGTCAGCACCCCCTGCACGCTGCCCACCGCCGCAATCCCGTACAGGTTCGCCACAATCGAATCCGCCACGGCTTTGAGCAGTTCCCCCGTCCGCTCCCGCGGCAGCGGCATCCAGCCGTAGATGCCCGTCGTAATCGCCTCCCCCTCCAGAAACAGGAAGAACAGCACGAACAGGCTCAGCACCCCGTTGCCCAGCGTCGCCGTCAGGTTGCCCAGCAGCGAGCCGCCCCACTCCACCAGCACCGCGCTGAGAGAGCGTGCTTTTTCCAGCAGCGCCGCCCGCACGTTCGGCGCCGGCACCCCCGTCTTTTGCGCCGCCCACTGCACTGGCCTTTCCAGCATCTGCGCCGCGTAGCTGCCCCACCCGCCTTCCTGCGCGCTATGCTCCGCCAGGTTCGCGTACATGCCCCGCGCTTCCTGAATCAGCACGCCGCCCAGCGCCCACAGCGGCACCATCACCACCAGCACGATCGCCAGCGTCGCCGCCAGCGCCGCCGGCACCCGCCTCCGGATCAACCCCGCCAGCCTCGCGTGCAGCGGTTGGAACGCGATCGCCAGGATCACCGCGAACGACACCGGCCGCAGAAACGGCGCCAGCAGCACGCCGATCAACACCACGGAGATCCCAGCCATGATCAGCAGCACGACCAGCGATGATTTTCCTGCCACGTTGCTCCTCGCCCTTCCTTAAGGCAGCTCGGCCACTTCAATCCGCCTCGTCTCGTCGTCCTGCGCCTCGATCCGGATCTCCAGCCGCTCCTCCGGCAGCAGCTCCGGAAACCGCTCCGCCCACTCCAGCACCACCACCGCCGGCCGCGCGAAAATTTCGTCCAGCCCCAGCGACTCCACCTCCTCGCGCGTGTCCAGCCGGTACAGGTCGATGTGGTACATCTCCCCGCCCTCGCCGTACTCGTGGATCAGCGGGAACGTCGGGCTCGACACATCCTCCGCCCGCGCCGCGCCAATTCCCTCCGCCACCCCCTTCGCGAACGTCGTCTTGCCCGCCCCCAGGTTGCCGATCAGCAGCGCCACGCACGGCCTCGTCCAGCCCGCCGCCAGCTCCGCCGCCAGCGCCACCGTCTCTTCTTCGTTCCTCGTCTCGTAGTGGGTCGTCTTCATGCCTGCGCTTGGCCAATCGCCTCCGGCAGCCGGCGGATCAGGTCCGTCGCCGTCAGGCACAGCTCCGTCTTCTCCCTTGCCCCCAGCTCCCCGGCCCGCCCGTGCAGCCACACCGCCGCCAGCACCGCCAGCTCCCGCCGGTCCGGCCACTGCGCCATCAGCCCTGCAATCAGCCCGGTCAGCACGTCTCCCGATCCCGCCGTCGCCATCGCCGGCGTCCCCGTCGGATTCACGAACACACGCCCGTCCCGCAGCGCCACCAGCGTCCGCTGCCCCTTCAGCACCAGCGCCACCCGCCGCTCCATCGCGAATCGCCTCGCCACCCCTACCCTGTCGGCCTGGATGTCCGTCGCCCCGCACCCGCTCAGCCGCGCCATCTCTCCCGGATGCGGCGTCAGCACCCGCCACGGCCCCGGCCCCTGGAACGCCGTCCCCGCCAGTGCGTTCAACCCGTCCGCGTCCACCACCATCGGCAGCGCGGATTGCGCGAACAGCCGCTGAACCAGCCCAGCCATCTCCGGATCCCGCCCCAGCCCCGGACCCACCGCCAGCACGTCCTTCTCCCCCGGATCCTCCAGCCACGGCTGCGTCATCAGCTCCGGCGCCAGCGCCGTCACCGTCCGCCGCTCCTCTTCCGCGCACGCCACCGTCACCATCCCCGCGCCCGCCTTCAGCGCCGCCCACCCCGCCATCGCCGCCGCGCCGCCTTTGCCCGGCGCGCCTCCCAGCACCAGCACGTGCCCGAAGTCGCCCTTGTGCGCACCCCTCGGCCGCGCGCCCAGCAGCCGCCGGAACATCCCCGGCTCCACCAGGTTCAGCCAGTATTCCGGGTTCTTCTCCAGCATCGGCGCCGGCGTCCCGATCTGCGCCACGTGCAGTTCGCCCACCCGGTCGCAGGTCGGCGGCAGCGCCTGCTCCACCTTCGGCGCCGTGAACGTCACGGTGTGCGATGCCCGCACGCTCTCCCCGTCCTCGCACAACCCCGACGGCACATCCACGCTCACCACCGCCGCCCCCGGGAATCCCTCGTTCATCTCCCGGATCAGTTCCAGCGCCCGGCCCCGTGCCTGCCCCGTCAATCCCGTCCCCAGCAGCGCGTCGATCACCAGCGTTGCCGCCCGCATCCGCGGCTCGATCTCCCTCGACACCCGCACTCCACTGAGCCCCAACATCTTCCAGTTCTCCGCCGCCTCCCCCCGGTACTCCTGCGCCTCCCACCCCAGCACCACGTCCAGCGACGCCGGCCGGAACCGCGTCTTCAACTGCCGCGCCACCGCCAGCCCGTCGCCCCCGTTGTTCCCCTTGCCGCACACCACCACCACCCGCTGCTTCTCCAGCGGCGCATACTGCTTTTCCAGAAACTCCACAAACCGGCACGCCGCGTTCTCCATCAGGATCAGCCCCGGCATCCCGGCTTCCATCGTCCGCCGGTCCACCTCTCGCATCTGCTCCGCCGTCAGGATCTTCATGCGCCCGCTCCCGTCACTCGCGTCTCCAGCCGCCGCAGCGGCTCCGGCTCTCCCATGACAATCAGATAATCCCGCGCCTGAATCAAGGCCTCCGCCGAAGGATTGAACTCCATCTGCCCCTCCGCCCGCCGGATCGCCAGCACGATCACGTGCATCTCCCCACGAATCCGCGCATCCGCCAGAGACTTGCCCACCAGGTCGCTCCCCTCCACCACCTCCACCTGCTCGATCCGCACGTCCACCCCCAGCGGCGTCGTCGCGAAATCCAGAAACCGCCGCACGTGCGGCTTCAACAGCGATTGCGCCATCCGCGTTCCCGCCGCCTTGTACGGCGCAAACACGCTGTCTGCCCCCACCTGCCGCATCTTCCGCTCCGCCTCGTCCTCCGCCGCCCGCGCCGCCACCCGAATCTCCGGGTTCAGCGTCTTTGCCGAAATCACCGCGAACAGGTTGTCGGCGTCTGTCGCCAGCGCCGCAATCAGCCCCGCCGCTTTGTCGATCCGCACCTCCCGCAGCGTCTCGTCGCGCGTCGAATCCCCCAGGCAGGCCAGGTACCCTTGCCGCATCGCCCACTCCACCCGGTCTTCCCGCCGGTCGATCACCACCACCTTTGCGCCCGCTCCTTGCAGCTCCGCCGCCGCCCCGCGGCCTACCCGCCCAAAGCCGCAGATGATGTAGTGCCCTTCCAGTTTCTCAATCATTTTCTTCATCCGTCTCTTCTCGAAGAGGTTCCCGAACTGCGCCTCCACGATCTTCTGCGTCATCAGTCCGATCGCCAGAAACAGCAGGCTCACGCTCAGCAGGATGTAGAACGAGTTGAACACCCGCGCCGTCTGGCTGAGCGGATGGATCTCCCCGTACCCCACCGTCGTCGTCGTCATGATCGCCATGTACGCCGCATCCAGCCACGGGTACCCGGCGATATACACGAACCCCAGCGTCCCCAGGCACATCGTGCAAGGGATCGCCGCCAGCGCCACCGTCAGCCCCCCCAGCCGCCGGCGCTTCACCTCACACCTTCCTCGCCAGCAGCATCGTCATATCGTCCTGCAGCTCACTCGACGCCGTCCACTTCACCACCTCCTCCACCACCGCCGCCGCCACCTCCGCCTCCGGCCGCTCCGCGTTCGCCTTCAGCAGCTCGACCAGCCGCTCCTCCCCGAACTCCTCCCCGTAGGCGTTCTCCGGCTCCGTGATCCCATCCGTGTAGATCACCAGCAGGTCGCCAGCCTCCAACTGCACCCTGCTCTCCCCGTAACGCGCGAACGGAAACGCCCCCACCACCATCCCGTTCGAATCCAGGTGCATCGCCTCCCCCCGCCGGATAAGGATCGGCGACAGGTGCCCCGCGTTCGTGTACGTCAGCTCGCCCGTTTCGTCGTCGTACACGCTGAAGAAGAACGTCGCGTACTTCTCCGGCGCCGTCGACGCGTACAACTGCTGGTTCAGGTTCGAAACCAGCTTCGCCGTCGACACCTTCGGCGCCCCGTACCCGCTCCCCTGCCCCACCGCCGCCGCCTTCGCCGTCTCAATGCACTGGCGCAACTGGCTGCGCATCGCCGATTGCAGCGTCGCCATCAGCAGCGCCGCCGAAATCCCCTTCCCCGCCACGTCCCCCAGCACCATCGCCAGTTGCGTCTCCGATACCGCCTGGTAGTCGAAGTAGTCGCCCGACACCATCCGCGCCGCGTTGCACACGCTCGCCACCCGCAGCGACCCTAACCCCGCCAGCGGCTTCGGGTGGAGCTGCGCCTGCACCTCCCGCGCAATCTCCAGCTCCGCCTGCATCTTCTGCCGCTCTTTTTCCGATTCCAGCAGCCGCTCCAGGTTCCCCGCCATGATGTTGAACGACGTCCCCAGCTCCGCCAGTTGGTCGTTGCCCATCACCTGGATCCTGTGGCTCAAATCCCCCTGCCGGATGTGCACCGTAGCTTCGTACAAATCGTGCACCGCCGACGTGATCGTCCGCGACAGGTTCACCCCAATCCACACCGACGACACTTCCACCAGGAAAAACACCAGCGTCACCACCGTGAACAGGATCAGCATCGTCGGCCCCGTGCTGCTCGTGTCCACGCTGAACATGATGCTCAGCGGCCCCGAGATCCGCGTCGCCACCCCCAGGAACACCGTCCTCGGCCGGTCCGGGTGATCCCAGTCCGACGCCTGCATCGAGATGCCCCACTTCAGCGGCAGGTCCATCATGTTCACCGCCGGCGGCACCCCCCCGGCCAGCGCCGCCGCCTGCGCAGCCTCCTCCGGCAGCGGTCCGTGCACCCGCGCCTCCAGGCCCCGCCCCTCCCCCGGCCGCAGCCCCAACGGCGTCAGTTGGATGTCCCCCAGCCGCGGCACCATCCCCAGCAGGAACGCCCGCGTCACCGGCACCGCCACCACCACCTCCGACCTCGGCCCCCCCGAATGCGCCCACACGTAGAACGTCCGCTTCCGGATCATCAGCCCGGCCGCCTCCGTGTGCCCCGCCGGCGGCTCCGGCAGCGTCGCGTCCTCCGGATACCGGACCGTCTTTCCCTCCGGGTCCTTCAGCAGGATCTCCACCCCCGGAAAGCGGTCCCGCACGAAAAATCCCGCCCGCCGGATCGCCTCGATTCGCGCCTGCGGCGCCACCCGCCCCAGGCTGTCCGCCACGTTCTTCAACTGCCCCACCCGCCGGTCCATCTCCACGCTCAGCAGGTACGCCGCAATCTGGCCCGACACCGCCCACGCCCCCGCCAGCGTCAGCACCGCCAGCATCAGCATCGGCACCACCGCGATGAACAGGTAGGCGACAATCAGCCGGTTTCGCAGCCGCCAGATGGCCAGCCGCACCGCCCGGATCCCGTACCGCCACACCACCACCAGCCCCAGCATCAGCGCCGCCGCCTGCACCAGCAGCGTCAGGGTCAAGGCAGGCTCCAGCCACTGCCCCAACACCCCCAGCGTCACCGCCGCGGCAAACAGGCGCTCCAGCCACCCGAGGTTGCCGATCTTGTGCTGCCAGCCTTTCAGGGCCATTCGGGTTCAGGTTACTAGATCCCGCGCGCTTCTACAGCCGCGATTTTGCGATGTCCGGCAGTTCTTCCGCCGCCCGCACCTGGTGCGGCTGCAGGTAATTCCGCGTCAGGAACTTCTTCAGCCGGTCCAGCGCCCTGTGCGGGTCGTCCACAAACTCCATTAGCTTCATGTCTTCCGCGCTGATCACTCCGTGCTTCACCAGCGCGTCCCAATTGACCACCTCTCTCCAGAACTCCGTCCCGTAGAGCATGATCATGATCTTCTTCTCGAGCTTCTGCGTCTGCGCCAGCGTCAGCATCTCCGACAGCTCGTCCAGCGTCCCGAAGCCCCCCGGGAACACCACCAGCGCCTTCGCCATGTAAGCGAACCAGAATTTCCGCATGAAAAAGTAGTTGAACTGGAAATTCAGTTCCGGCGACAGGTAAGGATTCGGGTACTGCTCGTGCGGCAGCGCGATGTTCAGCCCGATGCTCTTCCCGCCCGCATCGCGCGCTCCCTGGTTCGCCGCCTCCATGATCCCCGGCCCACCACCCGTGCACACCACGAACCGCCGCGTCGGCGGCTCCAGCGCGTCCGACCACTGCGTGATCAGCCGCGCAAACTCACGCGCCTCCCGCCAGTACCGCCCCAGCGGGCCCTCTTCTTCAATCCGCGCCGACCCGAAAAACACCACTGTGTCCCGGATCTTTTCCTTGCTGAACCGCTCCAGCGGCTCCAGGTACTCCGCCAGGATCCGCAGCGATCGCCCGTTCCAGCTATCCACGAACGCTTCGTTCTTGTACGCCAGTGGCGCCCGGTTTAAATGTGCGCTCTTATTCATCTCGTTTTTCCGCGAATTGGGCTTCCAGCTCCTGAATCCGCTTCTCCAATTGTCGCACCGTCTTCAGCAGCTCCGGCAGCTTCGGGTAGGCCGCCACGCACCGCCGCCACACCGCCGCATCGAACGCCGGCGACCCCGAAATCACGCTCCCCGCCTCCACGTCCCCCCCAATCCCGCTCTGCGCGTACACCACCGCGTTGTCGTGGATCGTCAGGTGCCCCGACACCCCCACCTGCCCCGCCAGCAGTACGTTCTTCTTCAATACAGTCGACCCCGCCAGCCCCGTCTGCGAGCAGATGATGTTATCTTCCCCCACTTCGCACGCGTGCCCCACCTGCACCAGCGAATCGATCTTCGCGCCCCGCCGCACCCGCGTCTCCCCTACCGTCGCCCGGTCCACCGAGCTCAACGTCTGGATCTCCACATCGTCCTCGATCACCGTCGGCCCGGACTGCGCAATCTTCATGTGCGTCCCGTCTTTCCGCTTCGCGAACCCGAACCCGTCGCCGCCCACCACCACCCCGTTCTGCAGGATCACCCGGTCCCCCAGCCGGCAGAACTCCCGCACCGTCGTGTGCGAGTGCAGAATGCAATCTTCCCCGATCACCGCGCCTTCGTACGCCACTGCCAGCGGGTGCAGCACCGTCCCCCGCCCGATCTTCACACGCTCGCCCACCACCGCGCACGCCCCGATCGAAACGCCTTCTCCCAGCTCCGCCGTCTCCGCCACCACCGCCGACGGGTGGATCCCCGGCTCGGGCCGCGGCGGCTGGTAGAACAGCGCCAGCGCCCGCGCGAAATCCACGTACGGGTTCTCGCTCACCACCACCGGAATCGGCAGCTCCCCGACGCTCGCCGCCGCGATAATCGCCCCGGCCCTGGTTCCCTTCACTTTGTGCGCGTACTTCGGGTTCGCCAGAAACGTGATCTGCGCCGGCCCGGCGTGTTCCATCCCGGCCACGCCGGCGATGTCGAGTTCCAGGTCTCCGTCCTTCGCCGCGCGCACCGCGCAGCCCAACCGCTCAGCCAATTCTTGCAGCTTCATCCCCGATCAGCGTACCGCAACCCGCCCGTCTCCCTCGCTGGTATATTAGGGCCTACATACCAAGGAGCCGCCCCCTCATGAAACCGCTTCTGCTCGCGCTGCTCTTCACCGCCATCGCCGCCCCCGCCCGGCAGGACCCGCTCGAAGGCGTCTGGCAGGGCTTCGACGGCGAGTGGCTCCACGTCTCCCGCCAGTTGGTCGCGCTGGCCGAAGCCATCCCGGCGGACAAGTACTCCTGGCACCCGGCCCCCGGCGTCCGCTCCACCGGCGAAGTCATCAACCACATCACCCTGGCCAACTTCCATCTCCTGTCCCTCACCGGCCCGCCCTTGCCGCCCGATCTGAAGTCCGCCTCCATGGACAAGGACGTCGCCGCCAAACCGGACGTCGTCGCCTGGCTGAAGCGCTCACTCGATGCCGTCAAGGCGGCGCATGCCGGAATCCAGCCCGCCACCCTCCAGCGCAAGGTGAAGGTGATGAACCGCGACGCCACCGTGGACGGCATGTATCTCCGCATCATCGTCCACGCCAACGAACACATGGGCCAGCTCGTCGCCTATGCCCGCATGAACGGTATCGTCCCCCCGTGGTCCCAGCCCGCCCCGCCCCGGAAATAGCCCGCGCCCGGAGGCCGCGCCAGCCGCCGAAGCTGACGCAACGCCGCAAGATGTGGGGCAGGCGGCCACGTCTGCGGCCGGCCTCCGGGCCGGCCCCGCGCTCGTCTTTCGACAGCGGGGCGCGGCCTGCGCCCCGCTCTCCTGAACTCCGGCGGGAAACCCCGCTCAGAACATCACCTTCATCCCGCCCACCGCCCAAACCCCCGGCGTCCTGAACCCGTCTTCGAAGTACCTCCGGTTCAGCACGTTCTCCACCCGCGCGTAAAACCGCACCGACCGCGTCTCCCCCGCCGGCAGCGTGTAGCTCACCGCCGCATCCAATTTGCGCGGCCCCGCGAACTCGTAAGGCCTGCTCCCGCTCCCCACGAAGAACGAGCCCGACACGTAGTCGCTCGCTCCCAGGAAATCCGCCGTCACCTGCAGCCGCCGCGTCACCTGCTGCGTCGCCACCAGGGTCACCATGTGCGGAAAGACCCGGATGGCCCGCAGCGACCCGCCCACCAGCGCGCTCTGCCGCTCGTCCGCGTTCGTGTACGTGTAGGACGCCGTCACCAGCAGGCTCCGCCACGGCCGCGCCTCTCCCATCGCCTCAACCCCTCTGGCCAGCCCGCCGCCCATGTTCGCGTAGCCGCCCCACCGCCCGAACGGGTCGTTCACCAGCCCCGTGTAGCCGATCACTTCCTGCAGCCGCGTGTAGAAGTACGTCGTGCTCGCCCGGTAGCGCGAATTCCCGAAGTACTGGTCCATGCCGAAATCGAACGACACCGTCCGCTCCGGCCTCAGCCGCGGATCCCCCAGCGGGCTGAACTCGCCCCAGAAGAACGACGTCCCCAGCCGCTCGTACAACGTCGGCGACCGGAACCCGTTGCCCGCGTGCGCCCGCAGCTTCGTGCTCGCCCGCGGCAGGAAGTACGACACCGCCGCGTCGCCCGTGTAGGCATCCGGCGCGCCTTCGAACTTCACCCCCGCATACTGCGGCGCGCCGCCCTGAAACTCCGGCTGCGACATACGGAAGTTCTGGAACCGCCCGCTCAGCGTCACCTGCAGTCGCTCATCCAGCAGCCGGAACTGGTCCTGCACGAACGCCGCATGGCTGTGCTGCGCCGCCGCCGCCCGCGCGTTCACCCGCGACGCCGCATCCGGATTCTGGTCGCTCGACGGATTCTCGTAAAACTCCCGCTCCCACTCGTAGCCCGCGCTCAGCACGTTCCACCGCGCCAGCGCCGCGTCCGCCCGCGCCTGCACCGTGTCCAGTTGCCCGCCGAACACGCTCGACGAATTGTACAGCGGCTGATACCCGCTGCCCGCCGCGCCGTTGCGGTTGTCCCGCCGCGAGTTCACGTTCTGGTAGCTCACCCGGTAGTTCCACCGCGGCCCCGCCTGCTGGTTCCACTGCAGCAGCGTGCTCGCCATCCGCCCCACTCGCCGGCTGTCCGGGTCGAACAGGTTCGGCGAGAACGTCGCGTTCCCCCACTGGAACGGCAGCCCGCGGTCGGCCAGCCGCGCCTGCTCCGGCGCCAGCGGAATGGCCCGGATGGTGCCCGTCGCCGGCAGATTGGCCAGGGGCGCCGCCGCCGGGCTCGAGTTCACCCCCACCGTGCTCCATGTCGTCCACGCGCGCCCGGAAAGCGACGCCCCGGCCAGCGGACGCCACAGCAGGTAGCCCTGCCCGCTCGTGTTCCGCACGCTTTCCACGCCGTCCACCCCGCCGTTCACGTTCAGGTGTGCCACGCCCGCGCTGTACTGCAGCCGGTCGTTCTTAACCCCTCCGGCCACGCGCGCCAGCCCGCGCATCAAGCCCAGCCCGCCGCCTTCGCCGCCGATCTCTCCATGCGTCCGGCCGCCGCCCTGGTCCGTCACCACGTTGATCACGCCCGCCGTCGCGTTCGTGCCGTAGATGCTCGACCCCAGCCCACGCAGCACCTCAATGCGGTCCGTGTCCACCAGTTGCAGATCGCCCAGGTACGCCGTGGCGTCGCCCTGCACGCTGGCCGCGTCCCGCATCCGCACGCCGTCGATCAGCACCCCGGTATCGGCCGCCCGCAGCCCCCGCATCTGGATCCGCGTGAACGACCCCGGCCCGCCCAGTTGCTGCACCCGCAGCCCTGGCACCAGCCGCACCGCCTCCGTGAAGCTGATCTCTTCCCGCCGCTCCAGCTCCGCCGCGTCCACCACATCCAGCGCCTTCCCGGCCTCCACCGTGGACTGCGGCGTCGCCGCCGCAGTTACCTGCACCCGCGCCGACAGCTCGCCGATCTCGAGTTTCAAATCCTGCACCTGCGCCTGCCCGCTCGAAAGCCGCACCACCACCGGGCTCGCCTGGTCCAGCCCGCTGGTGCGCGCCTCCAGCAGGAATTCGCCCGCCGGCACGCGCTCGAAGCGGTACGCGCCCTGCTCATCGGTCGCCGCCCGCCTCTGTTGCGAGCCGTCGCGGTCATAAAGCCGCACGGAGGCGCCCGGCACGGCCGCCCCGCTCGGGTCCAGCACGCGGCCGGAGAGCCGGTGCACCGGCGCATTCTGCGCGGACGCACCAAGAGTCGTCAAAAGAATGGAAATGAGAACGCGGTTCATACGCTCCTCCCACGAGAGCTGCTTTGAGATGCCGGAAACGTTCCCGGCCCGATGGCAGGTCTTCGGACTTGCGGGCGTATGCTCGGCTCTGCCGAGTGTTCCTACTGGCCGCGGCTTCCCAAGAGCGAATCTGGCTCTCAGTGCCTTTCTGCGGCGGTCGTTCCCGTTTACCGCTGCGGGGCAGTCCCGGATTCTCACCGGGTTCCCTCTTACCCGGCCGGCGAGTTAGCCGGCCGACCAATCGTATTCAGATTATGCCGTCCGATTCACGCGCCTGTCAACGGCCCGCGGAGCGCCGGGTGGCCGCACGCTGGCGCGAAGGAGGATACTACGGGTGACATGTTGCTGAAATCGTTGCTGCTCGCTGCCTGCCTCTGCGCGCTCCCGGCCCAGGCGCAGTATGAGGACGGCCGCCCGGCGGCCGCACGCCGCATGGAAGCCCAGGACCAGGGCGTCGTGCTCCGCCATGGGGACGGCCCCGCGGAGTGCGACAAATACGGCGCGCGCGACGTGTGGGTCTTTGAATCCGGCGGGCTCTATTACATGCACTACGATGCGGCGGGCCCCCGCGCCTGGCTCACCACTCTGGCCACCAGCCGCGACCTCGTCCATTGGGACAAGAAGGGCGCCCTGCTAGACCTCGGTCCGGCGGGCTCGGAGGACTCCGCCTCGGCCAGCTACGGGGTCACCTTCCGCAGCGGCAACGTCTGGCACATGTTCTATCTGGGCACGCCCAATACTTCGGCTCCACCCGCGCGCGTGCCCAGTTTCCCTTACCTCACCATGAAGGCGCGCTCGGCCTCTCCGTCCGGCCCCTGGATCAAGCAGCGCGGGGTCGTACCTTTCCGCCCCACACCGGGCTCCTACAATTCCGTCACCGCCAGCCCCGGCCACATCGTGCGCCACCGCGGCCAGTACCTCATGTTCTACTCCGCCGCCACCGTCGACCCACAGACCCGAAAGACGCGCCGCACGCTGGCGCTGGCCCGCACGCGCAACCTCGACGGCCCCTGGCGCACCGCCCCCCAGCCCATCCTGCCGCTCGACGAGCAGGTCGAGAACTCCTCGCTCTACTACGAGCGCGCCAACCGCACCTGGTTCCTCTTCACCAACCACGTCGGCATCAGGAACGGCCACGAATATACGGACGCCGTCTGGGTGTACTGGAGCCAGGACCTCGAGCGCTGGGACCCGAAAAACAAGGCGGTGGTGCTCGATCCCTCCAACTGCAAGTGGTCGAAAAACGTCGTGGGGCTGCCTTCGGTCGTGCGCGTGAAGAACCGCCTGGCGCTGCTGTACGACGGTCTCGCCGAAGATTCCCTCAGCCACATGGGCCGCGACGTGGGGCTGGCCTGGCTGCCGCTGCCCCTCACTCCGCCGCGGTGAGCCCTGGCGAGCCGGCCCGGTTGCGCTTGCATCGAGGCGCTGATCCTGTCGCCCGCCGCCGGCTCCCCTCGGGCATCGTCGTTCCCGCCGCACAAACCGCCTTACCGTCCCCAGTGCCGCGAAGCAGAACTACTTTTCCACAATCTCCTGAGATTCCCCACCCCCTCCCCTCCACTAGCTACACTAGAGAGCACGCCCGTCCACTTTGGCTCTTGCCTCTTGACGGGCTCTGCTATACTGTAAGAACTTACACTGAGAGATAAGGAGCCCTGCCCCATGCCCATCGACGACAAAGAGAAACAACGCCTTCTCTCCGTCACCCTCGGCAACATTGAGAAGCAGTTCGGCAAGGGCACCATCCAGCGCCTCGGCTCTCACGAAGCCATCGTCCCCGTCAGCGTCATCAGCTCCGGTTCCGTCTCCGTGGACTACGCCCTCGGCGTCGGTGGCTTCCCGCGCGGCCGCATCATTGAGGTGTTCGGCCCCGAATCCTCCGGCAAGACCACCATCGCCCTCCAGGCCGTCGCCCAGGCCCAGAAGGCCGGCGGCATGGCCGCCTTC
This sequence comes from Bryobacterales bacterium, assembly GCA_027324255.1. Lineage (GTDB taxonomy): Bacteria > Acidobacteriota > Terriglobia > Bryobacterales > Bryobacteraceae > Paludibaculum. The sequence continues at coordinate 14,510 of DAHVTI010000005.1, forward strand.
GTCGACGTCGAGCACGCCCTCGACCCCGTCTATGCCCGCAAGCTCGGCGTCGACGTCGACAACCTCCTCGTCTCCCAGCCCGACTACGCCGAACAGGCCCTCGAAATCACCGCCGCCCTCGTCAATTCCAACGCCATCGACGTCATCGTTGTAGACTCCGTCGCCGCCCTCGTGCCCAAGGCCGAGCTCGACGGCGAAATGGGCGATACTTTTGTCGGAGTCCAGGCCCGCCTCATGTCGCAGGCCATGCGCAAACTCACCGGCATCGTCTCCAAGTCCAATACCTGCCTCATCTTCATCAACCAGATCCGCGAGAAGATCGGCGTCATGTTCGGCAGCCCCGAAACCACCACCGGCGGCCGCGCCCTCAAGTTCTACTCCAGCGTCCGCATCGACATCCGCCGCATCGCCGCCATCAAGGACGGCGACAACGTCACCGGCAACCGCACCAAGGTCAAGATCGTCAAGAACAAGCTCGCCCCGCCCTTCCGCGAAGCCGAGTTCGACATCATGTACGGCGAAGGCATCTCCCTCGTCGGCGACCTCGTCGACGTCGCCGTCGAAAACAACCTCGTCGAAAAGAGCGGCTCCTGGTACTCCTACGCCGGCGAGCGCATCGGCCAGGGCCGCGAGAACGCCAAGCAGTTCCTCAAGGACCACCCCGAGACTCTCGACAAGCTCGACACCCAGGTCCGTGAGGTTCTGGGCCTCGCCAAGCCCGTCGCCGTCGAGGCCCCCACCGTGCCCGACGCCGCCAGGCCCGTCGGCCGCGGCGCCCGCGCCTGATTACAGCCCTAGCTCATCCACGGATCCGGCCGGAGCCAGCGTCGCCGCGTACTCCACCTGCACCTTGCTCCTGGCCGGAGCCCAGCGATACCCCGGCACTCCGAACAGCCCGCCCCGGTCGATCATCGCCCGCCGCGTCTCCGGGAACGGCGACGCGCCGAACTCCATCCCCCGCGTCACCGCCACCCCGTTCCACGGCGCCGAATCGCGGCTGCGGTTCTCTTCCCAGATCCCCAGCCACGGAAAGTCGCTCTGCTTCCACACGTACGCCAGCGCCAGCCTGCACCCCGGGTGCCACGCCGCAAAGTAGGCGTCCTCCCGCGACGGGTCCATCAGGTGCGTCGAAAACGCCCCCGACACCTCCAGGTCCACGAACGTCTGCATGTCCACGTGCGATCCGTCCAGGCACGGCACCAGCGGCCACATGAACTCCGCCCCCGGCTTCATGTACCCCTTCCCGCCCGTGAAGTCGCTCTCCACCACCTTCGACTTCGTCGCCGACGCCCGGAACTCCGTCTTTCCCCGCTCCACGAACGGCGGCCCCAGCGTCACGTGCTGCGTCCACCCGATCGGCCGGTCCCACGCCGACAGGTTCTCCACTGTCTCCACAATCTGAGCCGTCCGCGTTCCCGCCGCCAGCCGGATCTTCCGCTCGAAAGCCAGTTGCGCCTGATCGAGCACCGTCCGCTGCGTCAGCGTGTCGCCGCTCGCCGCAATCTCATACAGCCCCACCGACGCCTCGCCGTGCACCGTCATCCCCGCCGCCGCCTCCTCTTCCGACGGCCCCCCGAACAGGTCCAGACACAGATTGTGCCCCAGGATGCCCGCCAGCAGCTTGCTCTCCGCGTTCAGCCCGTACTCCGGGTGCTTCGCCGGATCGTAGGCCGAAGGCTCCATCGACGGCCACGGCGGCGACCACAGCGGGTTCACCCCGCTCGCCTTGTCCGTGATCGCGGCAATGTGCCCGCCTTCCACCGTCACGGTGATCTCCAGATGCTCGTTCTCGAGCGTCACGGCCCGCCGGCCCCGGTACTCTACTTCACCCATCGTCATGCACCTCGACCCACTATCCTATGCCTTCCCACGTAAAAACGGGCCGCCCCCCAGTGGGGACGGCCCGTTTCGCGGCACAGAAGAATCTCGTTAGCCCTTCTTGGCCCCGGGTTTCGCCGGCGCGGCGCCCGGCTTGCCCATCTTCTCGATCTCGCTGAACTGCACCGTCCGGCCCTCGTCCAGCGCAATGTTGGACAGGATCACCGCGATCGAATCCTGCAAGCCCACTTCCACGTCCGCCAGCGGCCGGCCGCCCGTGCGCACGTCGCGGAAGAACGACTCCAGCTCCGTGTCCACCGGGTTCTTCTCTTCCAGCGGCACCAGGATGCCCTTCTGATACAGCCACTGCCGCGCGAACTTCATTTCCTTCTCGAGGAAGCTCTCCTTCCCCGTCATCAGGTCCTTGCTCAACAGGATCGGCAGCGGGCGCGACCCGGCCGCCGCCACCATCGTCGCTCCGGCCTTGAACGCTTCCTTCTTCCCGCCCTTCTTGGCTTCTTCCACCTTCGGCGGAGGCGCCGGCTCGCGGAACCACATCCCGATCGGCTTGTTGTTGTCGTCCCCGATCGTGATGTGGATCGTGCCCTGCGTCCCGCAGATGATCTCGCCCATCTCCGTCCGCGCGCCGTCCACACCCGCCCAGTGTGACGTCACCGGCACGCCCACCCACACCAGCCGCCGCCCCTTCGGGTACTTGTAGATCAACTGCACGTTGTCCAGGATGTCCCGTCCGTCGAACAGGTAGTCGTGCGAGCCCAGGCCCATTACCGATTCCGGCGTCATCCCCAGCATGCGGTCCGCCACGTCGATCTGGTGCGACGCCAGCTCCGCCACCAGCCCGCCCGAGTATTCCCGGAACAGGCGCCAGTTCGCCATCTTCTTGTTGGGCACATCCTTCATCTTCCAGCCCGGGTTCCGGTTCCATTGCGCCTGAACGAAGCCCACCTCGCCCAGCATGCCCTTCTCAATCATCTGCCGCGCCGCCTGGTACATCGCGCTGTAGCGCCGCTGCAGGCCCACCTGCAGCGTCTGCTTCGGCTTCGAAGCCGCCAGCGCCCGCAGCGCGTGCACCTCTTCCGGCTTGAACACCATGCTCTTTTCGCAGAACACGTTCTTGCCGGCATCCAAGGCGTCGCGCGTCACCGGAAAGTGCATGAACAGCGGCGTCGTCACGAACACCGCTTCCACGTTCTTATCCGACAGCAGTTCGCGGTAGTCCTTGTACCGCTTCGGGCTCCCTCCGATCGTCTGCTGAGCCTTGTTCATGGCCTCGTCCTGAATGTCGCAGATCGCCACGCACTGGCCCGTGTCGATCCCTTTCAGGTGCTTCAGCAGGTAAGTCCCGCGGCTGCCCGTCCCAACCATGCCGTACTTCACGGCGTTCGTCGCGGCCCGCGCGGTCAGTACCGCCGGCGCCTTTCCAAATTGCGTCGCTGCGACGCCGGCAATGGCGGCCGCGCCAGCTACCTTCACTGCGTCGCGCCGCGTCAAGTCCTTCTTCTCGGCCATGGATAACAACCTCTCGCGGGATTTCTTATAATTCGACTACGGGAATCGGATTCCAGCCCTATTCTACTTGAACTGACGCGCCTCGCGGGGAGCCGGTAACAACCAGGTCAGGCGCTTGCCTGTTTCTCCGCCATCGGCCCGATCACCGGCAGCACCACGCGCGCGCCGCCGAACGTCTTGATCAGCAGATACAGCCACAGCCCGAACGTCCCCAGCATGTAGCCGAAATGCAGCACCACCATCAGAATCGTCCCTAGCACCGGTATCACGTTCAACGCCATGCCCAGGATCATCAGCACAATCCAGCCCACGATCATCGCCACGTTCAGAAAGATCGACTGGAACGCGTGGAACCGCACGTTCCGGTTCCGGCTGTACGGCTCCACCACCAGGAAGATGATGCCCGTGATGAAGCCCAACAGGTAGCACAGCGCGCTCGCCACCGGCTCCGTCAGCCCGGAATCGCCTGCCGCGGGTGGCGGCGGTGGCGCAGATCCTCCTCCCGGGGCCGGGCCCGCCGGCGCGCCGATCGCTGTTCCGCAGCTGGGGCAGAAGCTCCCGGCCGCCTGTGTTCCGCACTTGGGGCAATAAGGCATGGTCTGCTCATTCAATCAGAGTTCGGCCTCGGGCTCAAGCCCTTCGTTCAATTCTCTTTCAGCCGCCGCCCGCGCCCGGTGCGCCGTCCACTCCGCCCCCGCCAGCACCACCAGCCCCGCCAGGAAGCTCCACATCAGAATCGTCACCGAATTCACGAACACCCCAAACTCCCGGCTGAACTTCATCTGCACCCACGGCCAGATCCCCAGGTTGATCCACTTCATCAGCTCCAGCGCCACGCCCACCAGGATCGCCCGCGGCAGCACCGTCCACACCCGCACCTTCGTGTTCGGCAGATACACGTACACCAGCAGCAGCGATACGATCGTCATCGGCACCGACGCCAGCTTCGCCGCCATCATCAGCAGCGGCGGCGCCGCCGACACCGCGTTGTACCCCGTCAACTGGTCCCGCAGCGTCTGCAGGTTCTGCCCCCTCGCCTCCAGCCACGCCGCCTGCACCGCGCCCCCCAGCGCCGCCGACAGCAGCGCCAGCCCGCCGCACGCGAAGATCAGACCCATGCTCACCACCTGGTTCTTCAGCAGGCTCCGGTTCTGCTTCACCCCCCAAGCCTTGTTGAACGCCACCTCCAACGGCAGGAACACGCCGTTCGCCGTGAACAGCAGCAGCGCCAGCGACAGCCACTCCACCTTGTGCGACGTCGGCGCCAGCAGGTGCAGGTTGTACGTCAGGAATCCGCCCACCCGCCCCGGAAAGTAGTCCTGCACGCCCACGTAGATCGCCAGCTCCGCCGTCGGCCAATCCAGCACGTTCCGGAACAGCGAGATCATCACCAGCAGGAACGGCCAGAACGCGATCATCACGTTCGCCGCTATCGCGAACGCATAAACGTGCGCCTCCGTCGACGCCAGATACCGCCCGATCGCCCGCCAGTCGCTCTGCAACTCCCGCGCCGAATCGTCCAACTCCTGAAACAGGCTGTACAAGTATTGCCCTCTCTTCGATACTATCCATATCGATGCCCCAAAATCCCCGCTTCCAGCCTTGTTTACATTCCGTCAGCTACGCCGGCGTCTGGCCCGGCCAGGCCCGCCTCCCCCTCGACGCCTTCCTCGCCAAAGCCGCAGCCCTTGGGTTCTCCTCCGTCATGCTAATGGCCAAGCGGCCCCACCTCTCCGTCCTCGACTACGGCCGCGACCAGTGCCTCCGCCTCCGCGAGCAGCTCGAATCCCTCCACCTCCGCTGCGCCGTCCTCGCCGGCTACAACAACTTCTCCGCCGACGCTGACCACCCCGACATCCCCCACCGCGAAATCCAGCTCGCCCACATCGACGCCCTCTGCCGCCGCGCCGCCGACCTCGGCGCCCCCGTCGTCCGCATCTTCACCGCCTACGAACACCCCGCCTTCCAGCCCCATACCCTCATCGAGACCCTGCGCGAAGCCGCCGCCCGCGCCGCTGATTTCGGCGTCACCCTCGGCGTCCAGAACCACCACGACTGCGCCTCCCACTCCCTCTCTCTCCTGGACCTCCTCGCCGCCGTCGACCACCCCAACTGCAAGGCCTGTTTCGATGCCTGGACCCCCGCCCTCCAGGGCGACGACCTCGCCTCTGCCGCCCGCCTCCTCGCCCCCCATACCGTCCACACCACCGCCGCCGACTACCAGCGCCGTCCCCGCTTCCGCTACCAGCCCGCCCAGGTCAACTTCGAGCCCCTCACCCCCGCCGTCCAGGCCGTCCCCATGGGCTCCGGCTTCATTGATTACCGCGCGTTTCTCAACGCCCTGCGTGACGGCGGCTATTCCGGTCCCGTCGCCTATGAGATGTGCAGCCCGCTCCTCGGCGGCGGCTCCGAAGACAATCTCGACCGCTGCGCCCGCGCGTTCATCGAATATCTAGCAGCGCTTTGATCTCCGCCGCCAGTTGCGCTGTCGTGAACGGCTTGGCCAGGAACCGCGTGTGCTCCGGCAGCGTCCCGCTGCCGATCCGCTCGTTCATCTCCGCGTCGCTCGTGTAGCCCGAGATGAACAGCACCCGCATCCGCGGCCATTGCTCGCGCATCTTCCGCGCCAGCTCGCCCCCGCTCATCCCCGGCACCATCAGGTCCGTGATCAGCGCGTCCGGCGGCGCCGCCAGCTCCGCGCACAGCGCCAGCGCGCCGCCCGGCGATCCCGCCTGCAATACCTCGTAGCCCTGCCGCTCCAGAGACTTCGCCACCAGCCCCCGGATCCCCACCTCGTCCTCCACCAGCAGCAGCGTCGACAGCGCCTCCGCCTTCCCCCCGGCCGCCGCGCGCTCGCACTCCAGCACCAGCGTGTCCCCCTCCAGCAGCGCGCTCCCCTGAAGCCGCTCCCACGACCGCATCAGCCCCGCTAGCCCCACCGGCGGGTCCGTCCCCACCTTCTCGCCCGCGAACGGCTCGAAGAAACGCTCCCGCGCCGGCGCGTCCATCTCCGCGCCCTCCAGCCCCAGCCGGATCTCCACCCGGTCTGCCCCGTGCTCGCGCGCCTCCAACTTCAGCCGCCCCGCCTCCCCCAGGTAGGGCTTCATGTACCGCGCCGCTTCGAACACCATCTGCTCCAGCAGCAGCGGCGACGTCTTCGCCACCAGCCCCTGCTCCGCCTCGACGCACTCCACCCGGTATTCCGCCAGCCGGTCCCGCATCGCCTTGATCCACCGCGCCAGCCCGAACTCCACCGCCTCGTACGCCCCCGACCGCGTCAGCATCGTCAGGTCCCTCGTCAGCGCCCCCAGCCTCTCCGCCGCCTTCAGGATCTCTTCCACCTCGCCGCGCCTCTCGTCGCCCTCCGCCAGCCCCAGCATCAGCTCCTCGCCGTAGCCCCCGATGATCATCAGCAGGTTGTTCGCCACGTGCGACACCCGCGCGCTCAACCTCTCCAGCGCCCCCCGCTTGGCCTGTTCCATCCAGAACCGCTCCACCCGCTCCCGCGCCGCCTGCTCCGCCGCAGCAACCTCCGCCGGCTTCCGGCCGCCCGCCGCCGCCTCGTCCCCGATCGTCAGCAGCAGCTCGTCTTCCGAGCCCGCCTGCCAGCCCGGCATCTTCTGAATGGAGACCCGCAGACCCAGCGCGCTCTCCCCCGTCCCCAGCCGCACCGCCAGCTCCACCGGCGCGCCGCCCTTCAACACCCCCGTCATCGCCGCTTCCAGCTCCGGCGCCGGCATCAGGTCCGGCAGCCGCATCCGCGTGAAGTCCACCTGCATCAGCCCGAACCGCCGCCGGAACTCCCGGTTCACCGCCACCAGCCGCCACTCGGCGTCCACCAGCGCCACCGCCACCGGCAGCACCGAGAAGATGTCCTGGTAATACCGCCGTTCCGTCTCCACCAGGGCGAGCAGCCGCGCCACTTCCGACGCCTTCCATTGATCGTGCTCGGCTCTCTGCATCGATTACTGCTCTTACAGCCTCAGGGCAGGCCTGCGGCCTCGCACGCACAACCCTGGATCTACTTTTTCGAACAGGTTTGACCACCTATAGTCTGATGGTTGGCTCGCAGTAGCGCAACAGGTCCCGCCTCTCATTTGCACCTATGCCGGGCTGGTACCAAAGTCCCGGTCATCGGGTACTTACCTGATGCCGCCCCCGGCCTGCCGCCCGGGTCGAGCCGTCACCGGATGGGCCTTGTGACCCCTCCTTCCCTTTGCTACAGTCAGCACCGGCGGCAAGCCGCAAAACGCGGCTGTGCTTCGGGGTACTCCGTCGCGCGCCAGGCTGAGACACATCGCGGGAAAGTGATCTTGCATGGCACTCGGAAAACTCCTTCAGGAAATCACGTGCGCCGGCTGCGGGCTGACCGTAGTGGCCGGCAATCACGCGTGCGGTTCGCCCTTCCGCGCGGCGGCGTCCAATGGCGCGCCCGCGCCGCCGCCGGCCCCGGGGTCCACTGCGGCTCGCCAGGCCGTCCCGCAAGTTGGTGGTCGATCCCGGCTTGGGGTAGAGCTTCCGCGGCTTCAGGTCTTCCCGCACCGCCGAGCGCCCGTTCGCCGCCCACGGATACTGTTTCCGCTGCGATACCCGCGAACCCGATTCGGTCTGCAAATACGGTTTCGAGCGGCTCTCCAAGTTCAACCCTCCGCCCGAAATCCCCGGCACCATCATCCACCGCTTCGCCTTCGGCATCCGCGGCCCCAGGCAGTTGCTCATGTGGAAAGAGAACCGCGACGCTTTCAGCGAGTTGACCATCTGCGTCGCCCGGCAGTTGCGCGGCTGAACCAAGTTCCCGCGCTGGGAATACGCCGGGCCTGCTTCCATCTACGCCATCAAGCTGCCCGCCGCAAAAATGGGCTTCGACACCGAGGCCTGGCAGGATCAATCCACATCCATCGGCGGCGCCGTCCAATCGGCGCCGGAGCGCGACGATTTCTTCACGCCGGTTTGACGGCCGCTCCCCCGGCCTTCCGGCGGGCCGGCCCTCACGCCCTCGGGTGCGCCTTGTCGTACACCTTCATCAGGTCCAGCAGCGACAGTTGCGTGTACTTCTGCGTCGTCGATAGCGACGCGTGCCCCAGCAGCTCCTGAATCGCCCGCAGGTCCGCGCCCGCCTGCAGCAGGTGCGTCGCATAGGCGTGCCGCAGCGAGTGCGGGTGCAGCGACGAATCCCCCGCCAGCGCAATCGCGTAGATCTTCAAAATCCCCCGCGCCCCGCGCTCTGTCAGCCGCCCGCCCGCGTGGTTCAGGAACACCGCCCCCGCCCCGCGGTCTTCCAGGTATGCCTTCAGCGCCGCCAGCGCGCGCCCCGGCACCGGCACTTCCCGTTCCTTCTTCCGCTTGCCGCGCACCCTCACCCAGCCGTCGCCCAGGTCGAAGTCCTCCACGTTCAGCCCGCTCAGCTCGCTGATGCGCAGCCCGCAGCCGTATAGCATCTCGAGCATCGCCACGTCCCGCTTCGGGTGCGGCCGCTCCAGCTTCCCCGCCGCCGCCGCGTCGATCCACGTGTTCGTCTGCTCCTCCGTCGGCACCGCCGGCAGCTTCTTCGGCATGCGCGGCGTCGTCAGCAGCTTCGCCCGGTTCAGCGCCACCGCTCCGCGCCGCAGACAGTGGTCGAACAGGCTGCGCACCGCCGCCAGCTTCCGCCGGATGGTCGGCTTGGAAAGGTCCTGCTCGTGCAGGTCCGCCAGCCACTCGCGCAGCATCAACTGGTCGAACTCCGCCGGCGCCGGCGCCTGCATCCCCCCGCGCGTGAAGTAGCCCAGGAACTGCGCCAGGTCCGCGCCGTAGTTACGCACCGTGTGCGCGCTCGCGTTCTCCCGCTGCAGCTCCTCCAGGTAGTCCTTGATCCAGCTCTCAAGCTCGGACATAGGCCTCCAGCGCCTCCGCCGCCCGGCGGCACACCTCGGCGTGCCGCGCCCGCTTGTCGTGCTTCCACTTCTTCCGCAGCGCCTCTTCCACCGGCGGCAGCAGGTCAAAAGCGATGTTGGCCGGCTGGTACCGCTTCGCGTCCGCGTGCGCGATGTAGTGCGTCAGCGACCCCATCGCCGTCTCCCGCGGCATCGCCCGCGGCTCCTCGCCCCGCGCCGTCTGCGCCGCCCACCGCCCCGCCATCAACCCCGTCGCCAGCGACTCCACGTAGCCCTCCACCCCCGAAATCTGCCCCGCGAAAAACACCCGCCCGTCGCCCTTCAGTTGCAAGGTCTCGTTCAGCAGCTCCGGCCCGTTGATATACGTGTTGCGGTGGATCTGCCCGTAGCGCAGAAACTCCGCCCGCTCCAGCCCCGGCGCCATCCGGAACACCCGCTTCTGCTCCGGGAACTTCATGTAGTTCTGGAAGCCCACCAGGTTGTAGCTCCCGGCCCGCGCATCCTCCTGCCGCAGTTGGATCACCGCGTACGGCCAGCGCCCCGTGCGCGGATCGTCCAGCCCCACCGGCTTCATCGGCCCGAAGCGCAGCGTGTCGCGGCCCCTCCGCGCCAGCTCTTCCACCGGCAGGCACGCTTCGAAGAACGGCACCTTGCCCTTGTGGATCGCCCGGTCTTCCTCGATGTGCGCGTCCGCGCTCTCCGCCGCCAGCAGCGCATCAACAAACGCCTCGTACTCGACCTTCGTGAACGGGCAGTTCAGGTAGTCGTCCCCGCCGTCCAGCGACTTCCCATACCGCGAAGCCGCGAACACCTTCTCCCTGTCGATCGTCTCCGCGTCCACAATCGGGCTGATCGAGTCGTAGAAGTACAGCCCGCCCGCGCCCGTCCGCCGCCCGATGTCTTCCGCCAGCGCGCCCGATGTCAGCGGCCCCGTCGCCACCACGACGATCCCCTCCTCCGGGATTCGCTCCGCCTCCTCCCGCACCACTGTGATGCGCGGCTCGCTCTCAATGGCCTCCGTCATCGCCCGCGCGAACACCTCGCGGTCCACCGTCAATGCGTGCCCGCCCGGCACCCGCGCCCGCTGCGCCGCCTCCATCGCCAGCGATCCCATCCGCCGCAGCTCCTGCTTCAACAGCCACGGCGCCGTGTTTTCCGCATCGCTCTTCAGCGAGTTCGAGCACACCAGCTCCGCAAAATCCCCCGTGCGGTGCGCCGGCGTCTGACGCACAGGCCGCATTTCGTGTAGGATGCAGTCGAGCCCCGCGCGCGCTATCTGCCACGCCGCTTCGCTGCCGGCCAGCCCGGCTCCCAGAACATGAATCGCCGTTTTTGAATTCAATCTCTTCCCATTGTAGGTCTCCACCATGCGTATCCTCGCCGCTTTTCTCCTGCTGCTCTCCACCGCCTTCGCGCAAGAGCCCGTCCGCTACACCGTGCGCTTCCCCGCCCCCTACACGCACTACCTCGAGGTCACCGCCTCCGTGCCCGCCGGCAAGCCCGCCGTCGATCTCTTCATGGCCGTCTGGACCCCCGGCTCCTACCTGGTCCGCGAATACGCCCGCAACGTCGAGGCCTTCCGGGCCCGCGACGCCCAGGGCCGCGAGCTCGCCTGGGAGAAGACCCGTAAGAACCGCTGGCGCGTCCAGGCCGCCGGCGCCACGCGCATCGAAGTCTCCTACAAGGTTTACGCGCGCGAAATGTCCGTCCAGGGCAACTGGGTGGACTCGACCTTCGCCATGCTCAACGGCGCCCCCAACTTCATGACCCTGGCCGGCGCCGAAAAGCGCCCCTACGAAGTGAAGCTCGAACTGCCCGCCGCCTGGAAGAAATCCATCAGCGGTATGAAGGAAGGCCCGTCCCCCAACACCTGGCTCGCCGCCGATTTCGACGAACTCCTCGATTGCCCCATCTACGCCGGCAGCGCGCCCATCTACGAATTCGCCGTCGAAGGCAAGAAGCACTACCTCGTCAACGAGGGCGAAAGCCCCACCTGGGACGGCCCCGCCTCCGCCCGCGACGTCGCCAAAATCGTCGCCGAGTACAGCCGCCAGTGGGGCGGCCTGCCCTATGACAAGTACGTCTTCTTCAATATGCTCACCGGCGGCGGCGGCCTGGAGCACAAGAACTCCACCTGGCTCGGCTCCAGCCCCTGGGCCTACGGCAACAACCAGGACACGCCCCCGGGCGGCTCCGCCCAGGGCGGCCCGCGCCGCCCCTCCCGCCAGGGCTGGCTCGGCCTCGTCTCCCACGAATACGTCCACCTCTGGAACGTCAAGCGCTTGCGCCCCGTCGAGCTCGGCCCCTTCGACTACGAGAACGAAAACTACACCCGCAGCCTCTGGCTCGCCGAAGGCGTCACCTCCTACTACGGCCCGCTGGCCCTGCGCCGCGCCGGCCTCTCCTCCCAGGCCCAGTTCCTGCGCGCCCTGTCCGGCGCCATCGCCCAACTCCAGAACACCCCCGGCCGCCTCGTCACCCCCGTCGAGTCCTCCAGCTACAACGCCTGGATCGGCCTCTACCGGGCGAACGAAAACTCGCCCAACGTCACCATCAGCTACTACACCAAGGGCGCCGTCGTCGGCCTCCTGCTCGACGCCAAAATCCAAAAGGCCACGGGCGGCGCCAAGTCCCTCGACGACGCCATGCGCATCGCCTACCAGCGCTACGGCGGCGCCCGCGGCTACACCCCGCGGCAGTTCCGCGACGTCTGCAATGAAGTGGCCGGCACGGACCTCGCCGCCTTCTTCCACAACGCCCTGGAAACCACCGAAGAGCTCGACTACACCGAGATGCTCGACTGGTACGGCCTCCGCTTCCGCCCCGACCCCGCCCGCGGCGCCCCCCGCCTCCTCACCGGCATCTCCACCTCGTCCTCCTCCCCCGGCCGTATCGTCATCTCCGGCCTCCGCCGCGGCACCCCCGCATACGATGCTGGCTTCAACGTCGACGACGAAATCCTCGCCGTCAACGGCTACCGCGTCCGCCCCGAGCAGTGGCCCTCCCACCTCGAAAATTACAAGCCCGGCGCCACCGTCGAAGTCCTCCTCGCGCGCCGCGGCAAGCTCATGACCCTGTCTCTCCCCCTCGTCGCCGACAAGCCCCATGCCTGGACTCTCGAGCCCCGCGCCGACGCCTCCCCCGACCAGAAGGCCCGCCTCAAGGCTTGGCTTCGGGAATAACTCCCCGGTAACGGGCGCATTCCCACCTGCGTCCGAACATTGAGGTCACCCTGGGATGCGCCCGCCTCTGCTCTCTCTGATCCTCGCCGCCGGCTTCGCCTTTGCCGCCGGCGACGACCCGCCCGTCTTCCGCTCCAGCGTCTCGCTGGTCCGTGTCGATGTCCGCGTCACCAGCCGGGACGGCCGCGCCGTCCCCCATCTCACCGCCAAGGACTTCGTCCTCCGCGACAACGGCCGCGTCCAGCCCATCCGCAACTTCGCCAGCGAGGAGATGCCCCTCGACGTTCTGTTCCTCATCGACGTCAGCGGCAGCATGCAGTCCCACGTCGAGCGCCTCGCCAACGCCTCCCGCCAGGCTCTCGCCACCCTCGCCGCCGACGACCGCGCCGCCGTCATGGTCTTCGACCGCTCCACCCGCCTCCGCCAGCCGCTCACCAACAGCCTCGAAGCCGTCGAGCGCGACCTCAGCTCCATCATCCGCAGCGAGGGCTTCAACGGCGGCACCGACATCACCCGCGCCCTGCTCGACGCCGCCCGCTACATGGGCCGGAACGGCCGCACGGAGGCCCGCCGCGCCATCATCATCCTCACCGACGACCAGACCGAGCGCGACCGCGACGAGTTCCGCGTCGAACAGGCCCTGCGCGACGCCGACACCGTCCTCAGCGCCCTGCTTGCCCCCGACGCCATGCTCTCCGGCGGCTACGGCGGCGGTCCCTATCCCGGCGGCCGCTCCCCCGGCGGCGGCTATCCCGGCGGCAGCGGCGGCGGTTGGGGCGACATCGTCTTCGGCCGCCGCTACCCCACCGGCGGCGGCTATCCGCGCGGCGGCGGTTATCCCATGCCCGGCGGCCGCTCCCGCACCCAGTCCGCCGGCACCGCCGAAATCGCCCGCGACTCCGGCGGCGATTCCCTCCCCGTCGATCACGCCTCCGCCCTCCAGGACACCCTCGACGGCCTTCGCCAGCGTTACTCGCTCTACTTCAGCGTGCCCCCCGGCGCCCAGGCCGGCGAACAGCGCCGCCTCGCCGTGGACCTCTCGAGCGACGCCGCCCGCCGCATCCCCGGCGCCCAGCTCAACTTCCGCGACGACTACCGCGCCCCCGGCGGCACGCCGCCCCCCGAATCCCCCGAAACCGTCACCGTCACCCAGTCCGCCCCGGAATCCAGCCCCACCGAGCCCGCCCAGTCCGGCCCCCGCCTGAAGCGCCGCCCCATGGGCGAATCCTACGGCTCCCACGGCCCCAACCCCGACGTCGGCGCCGGCCAGGCCGCCTCTGCGCCGGCCGCTTCCCCCGCCCCCGCCCCCGCTCCCGAGCAGACCGGCGGCTGGCGCCGCGCCACCGCCGCGGACAAGCAGCAGGCCGAGGAGACCAGGAAAGAAACTCCCCCCAGGAAAAAATGACTCTCCCCAAAAGAGCGGGGGCCCGTAGGCCCCCTCTCAATTCGTCCTGTCGGTTTCGGCTGATTACTTCCTGCGCCTCAGCATCGCCAGCGCGCCCAGTCCGGCTCCCAGCATCGCCAGCGTGCCCGGCTCCGGAACTTCACCTGCTCCCCCCTCCACGTAGATTGCCATTTCCGGCGTAAGGCCCTGCCCGTCGAAGGTAATGCCGTTCGGATCGTTGGAATACCAGAACGTGCCGTTGTCCTGGTAGATGCTGTTCTGCGTGTGTGCCCCCACTTGGTAATCCAGTCCGTCCAGCAGCCCAACGGTCGTTGCCGCTACCCAATACCGCGTCCCGCTGGTCATGGAATAGGGCGTCAGCAGGGTGCCGGTCACCAGTTGCAGAGCCGGATTGGACACCTGCAGGACGCCGGTAGTAGCCAGCACGCTTCCCGGATCAGGAGAGTTCGACAAGTCTCCCCACAATTGCAGGCGGAACTGCGAGCCCGTTCCTTCACCCTGCACCAGCATGTACACACCCAGAACCTCCGCCATGGTGCCGGTAGCCCCGGAAAAAACGAACGAGTCCGTGTAGACGGCTGTGCCGCTAACCGCCAGAGGGTGCCAATAGGGACCAACGTCCGGCGTCTTGTCAGTAATCACCGCGCCTGACGCAGTGATGCCCGCCCCAGTCAAGGACAGCGCCGCCAATACGATCACACGAAAAAACATCTCGAACCTCCTCCAATTACTGCAACTCACTGGAGTGTACTCTGTCT
>DAHVTI010000009.1 GCA_027324255.1 Bryobacterales bacterium
AACTCACCGAGGAGCGGTCCTTCGAGGAGGCCGAAGGGGTGGTTGGCGACGACGACGACGGGGCCGCGGGGAGGGATGCGGGCGAGGTCGGCGGGATCGGCGTGGAGGGCGACGCCGAGGGTCTCGAGGAGGGGGCCGAAGAGGGGGCGGCTGTCGGCCCTGGTTCTGGCTTCCGAGTAGACGGCCTGGACGCGGGGGAGCAGGAGCAGGCGGTCCAGCCAGGGGCCGGGGAAGGGGAAGCGGGGCAGGATGTGGCGATCGAGGCGGGCCGAAGCGAGAGTTTCGGGCATGTTTTTCTGGGGGGCGAGAGGTGGTACCGAGCTCATTTTGCGCGGGTTGTGTTAAAGGGTGATGCGAATCGCGCAAACGGCGTGTAAGTGGCGGGAGGGACGGGCGGGCGAGGCGGAGGGTGGAGATGGCGGGCACGGTGCGAAGCGGGAAGTCTGCAACAGGAACTGCGGCTTTTGTTTTCGAACCGTCATCAGACCGGAACACTTGGACGCTAATTAATGGGTATGCAGGCGAAAGTCCCTATGCTCAGCACCCATGGGATGCTCTCCCTGATCGAAAACGCGGACCACCGGCTGATGCGGAGAGTGAACCGGTGGAGCGCGCCGCGGTGGATCCGGTTGTGGATGATCTGCGCGACGCGGGGCGGGGATGGCTGGCTGTGGTACGCGCTGGGGGCGGCGCTGTTGACGTTCGGAGGCAAGCCCGGGGCGCTGGCGGTGGGGCAGGCGACGGCGGCGGCGGCGTGCGGGGTGGGGCTGTTCTTGCGGCTGAAGAAGATGACGGCGCGGCGGCGGCCTTGCGCGCTGGAGGCGCATTGCTGGGCGCGGCTGCTGCCGCCGGATCAGTTCAGTTTCCCTTCGGGCCACACGATCACGGCGTTTGCGGTAGCGGTGCCGGTGACGGCGCAGTTTCCGGAAGCGGCCGTGGGGGTGTGGTTCTGCGCGATCTCGATCGCCATCTCGCGAATCATCCTGGGGATGCACTTCTTCAGCGACGTGGTGGCGGGGGCGACGCTGGGCTGGGCGCTGGGGGCGGCGGCACGGGGGCTGATCGGGTAGGCCGCAAAAAGGCATTTCAACGGTTCAGGAGCTGAAACGCGAGCCGGCGGAAACGCCGGCTTTTGGCATTTCCGGCGGGTGCCTTCCTCGCCAACGGGATTGGAGGCCATGTTCCCCTGGACGGGAGCAGCGGCAAGAAGAGAGGAGCGCGAGCGGTCCGGGCGTGCGGCGAGGCGGCTGAAGCGGCGGAAAGGGGCGGCGGGAGAGTGGGGGGCGGATGCGAGGAACCGGCGGAGTTTCCGGTTGAAGTAGTCGTACGCCAGGTGGTAGTGGAGTGGACGGCGTATTGCGCCCGGCACTTGCCGCAAAAGCCGGTGAAGCGGGAGGAACCGACTCACGGGGCGCTCATGCGGGAGCGCAGCGCGCGACTGGCGGGTTGAGGAAGCGGAGCGGGCGGACGCCGCCAGGCTCCGGGGACGAGAAGTGGCGGGAGAGGGGGAGTGCCGTGGCGAGGGGAGGGCAAGAAAGGAAAAATGGGGGACCGGACGAGCCGGTCCCCCTGAGTCTGAGAGAAGACGCTACCTACTTCCTGATGTCGGAATCCTGAAGGAAGCTGGTCCACTCCTGCCACCAGGCGGTATCGCCGGCGCCGCCGACGTAGCGGGCAGACTGGTCGAAGAAGCCGTCGTCCGGAGGCTGAATCCAGTTAGCCCGGAAGACCGGGGAACCGGGGATCACGCGGAAGTCGGGGTCGCTCCACTCGAAGGGGCGGCGCATCATGGGATCGCCGACGAAGAAGTTTTTGCCGTTGCCGCGATTGCCTTCGGCGAAGTCGAGGATGTTGGCGTCGACCTGGCTGGCGAGGGTGTCGCCGCCGCCCTTGCCGAGGTTGTTGTTCCAGAGCAGGATGCCATTCATGGTGAGCTTGCCGTCGGTGACCTGAGTCTGGGTGGCGGAGCCGTCGATGAAGACGCCGGCGCTGTAGAAGTTGGTCACGATGGTGTTGTTGAAGGAGCCGGCGGCGGCGCGGCGGAGATAGAGGCCGGGGGCGTTGGACTCGTCGTAGCCGGGGACGCCGGAGCCGATGAAAGTGAGGTTGAACATGGTGGGGGAGGAGACGGGCGTGGCGGCCTGGTCGTATTCGCTGTTGTCGCCCTCGACGCCGCGGTTGCCGGTGGAGTCGGCGTTCTGGTAGAAGATGCCGTGCTGGATCTTGCCGGTGAAGCCGAGCTGGAAGTCGACGTAGTCGTCGGCGCTGAAGCCGCCGATGAGGTGGCTGGCGTTCATGGTGCCGCCGAACCATTCGAAGGAGTCGTCGAGGCCGTAGATGGCCTGGAGGTAGTCTGCCTTGGTGCCGGTGCCGCAGCCGCCGAAGGTGAAAGCGTTGGACTCGTTATTGGGAGCGAAGATGGAGCCGGCGTATTCGACGCGGACGTACTTGAGCGAGCCGCAACTGTGGGCCGCGTCGGTGCCGCCGTACCGGGTGTCTTCGGTGGCGGGCAGGCCTTCGACGAAGAACTCGCCGTTGGCGTTGTCCTTGCCGGCCTGGGGGGCGACGTTGATGGGCGCTTTGCCGAGGAGGATGAGCCCACCCCAGTCGCCGCGGGTGCGCTCGCCGGGGTTGAGGGCGGAGGTCATGATGATGGGCTGGCTGCGGGTGCCTTCGGCCATCAGCTTGCCGTTGCGGGTAACGACGATGACTGAGGGAGGCTGCGAGCCGGGCTGGCCGATGACGAGGGTGCCGGGCTTGATGGTGAGCGTGGCATTGTTGCGCACGAAGATCACGCCGCTGAGGCGGTAGAGCTTGTCGTTGGTCCAAGTCGTATCCTGCTCGATATTGCCGGCGACGTCGACGAAGTCCTTGATGACGGAGATCTTGAGGTAGGAGGTCTTGAGGATGCGCAGGCCGGTGCCGTCGCGCAGTTCGACGACGATGGTGTGCATGCCCGGCTCGTCGGGGATGAGTCCGAGGTCCGCGGGGAGCAGGCCGCCGTCGCCGACGAGCACGCCCTTCCCGGTGTCGGCCAGGATGAACGGCTGGAAAGCGTTGGAAGGCTTGCCGAAGATGTCGGTGACTTCGCTGGTTCCGTTGGGGAAGTAGGTTTTCGCGCCGGTCTGGTTGTTCTGGCGGTAGGCGACCATGGTGAAGGGGTAGATCTCATGGTAGGTCTTCACCGTCCAGTTCACGGTCATCCGTTCGCCTGGGGTGAACCAGACCTTGTCGGCCCAGAGCCAGGCGGCGACGCCGGTTTCGTAGTTTTCGACGGCCGCCGCGCGCTGTACCGCGGCGCTGGAAGCGGGCTGAAGAGCGGGGCTGCCCGCGAACGTAGCGCCGGCGAGAACCGCGCACACGCCGAGCGATTTCAGTACTCGATTGATCATGAATCTCCTTTCGAACGTGCAAACTTGAGGATTAGAAGAGAGATACAGTGATACCGACCGAGAAGGTTCGTCCCAGGCGGTAGCTGCGTTGAGTGAATTCGCCCTGGGTCCAATGGTAATGGTTGTCCCCAAGGTTCTCGCCCGTCAGGCGGAGCACATACTTTGCATCCTCCGTCAGGGCGTATTGGTAGCTGAAGTCCATGAATATGCTGCCTTCCTGGTAGATGTCGGGAAGGCCGAAGGTGCCGACGTCGGAGATGCGGCGTGAGACATAGTTGAGGTCGAAGCGGGCGTCGGAGCGCCAGCGGGGCTTTTTCCAGTCGGCGATGACGTTGTAGATGTAGCGGGACTGGCCGAGGAGGGGGCGGTGCTGGGAGGTGAGGAGCGAGGCGTCCTCGGGGCGGATATCGATGTTGGAGTCGACGAAGGTGAAGTTGCCCTGTACGGCGTAGTCGCGCAGGCGGGGGGAGAAGCGGCGAAGTTCGGTGCGGGACTCGATTTCGATGCCGAAGTTGCGGGCGCCCTGGGCGTTGACGTAAGTCTGGCGGAGGTCGTTGGAGGGAAGGATGGTGACCTCGATGGGATTGGTGAAGGTCTTGGCGAAGAAGCTGGCGGCGAAGATCTGATTGCCGCCGAGGAACCACTCCCAGCGGGCGTCGGTGTTGTTGATGGTGGCGCGGAGGAGGTTGGGGTTGCCCTGGGTGACGAAGCCGCCGTAGACGTTGTTGAAGTCGAAGGGGGAGAGCTCGCGGAAGTCGGGGCGGGAGACGGTATGGGCAAAGCCGAAGCGGAGGTTCTGGCGGGGCGTGAGGGCGTAGATGACGTTGGCGGATGGCATGGGGTCGCGGTTGACGAGGGAAGCCATCTGGGGTTTGGCGCCGGGGACGAGGGGATCGATGGTGTTGACCTGGATATCGGCGTCTTCCACGCGGACTCCGCCGATCAACCGCCACTTTGGCCCGAGGTTCATGTCGACCATGGCGTAGCCGGCATAGATGTCCATGTTGGCGTCGTAACGGTCGGTGGAGCGGGTGAACTCGTTGAGCTGGAAGCCGTCGGGGCGGATGTTGGCGGTGGAGAAGAGCTCGTCGGAAGGAGCGAAGAGGTTGAGGGTGGAGGAGCGTTGGGGGATGAAGCGGAAGCGGCGGGCCTGGAAGTCGCGCTTCCGGAAGGTGCCCCGGAAGCCCACGGAGAAGATGCCGGTGAAAGCGCCCTTGAAGAAGGGCTTGGACCACTCGACCTGGGGCTCGTAGATATGGTCGGTGAGGTTGTTGAAGAAGCGCTGGCCGGAGGAGGAGAGGCCGAGGTAGATGTAGCGGCCGTCGTCGAGCCGGCCGCGGATGACCTCGCGCATATCGGGCTCGTTACGCATGGAGGAGGCGTAGGTGAACTGCCACTTGACGAGGGAGTTGCCGAGGGCGGCGAAGGAGTGGTTGCCCTCGACGCCGGTGGAGAGGAGGCCGCGCTCGACCCAGCGGAGGCGCTGGGACCAGAGGTTGCCGTCGTTGGTGCCGTCGTAGCCGCTGAACTCGCGGGCTTCCTTGTCGGAATCGCGGGTGAGGGTATTGCGGAAGATGAGCTTGTGGGCGGGGCTGAGCCTGATGGCGAGATTGAGGACGCCGCCGAGGCGGGAGGACTCGGTATCGCTCTGGAAGTTTTCGTAGTTGGTAAAGACGACGGGGCCGGAGCCGCCCTGGCGGAGGTAGCGCTGGGTTTCGGCCTGGTTGATGGGGCGATTGGAGAAGGTAAGGGCGCCGACGATGCCGACGCGGCCGAAGGTATTGCCGCCGACGACGGAGTAGCTCTGCTGGGGGCGCATGGAGGAGATCTGCTGGGGCTGCCAGTTATCGGCGAAGGAGCGGCCGAAGGCCTGGAGCTGCTGGGAGGTGAACTTGCCCTGGATGAGGCGCTGATCGGAGGGGATGAGGCCGGGCAAAGAGCGGGTGCCGTCGTCGAAGCCGAAGGCGTCGTTGCCGCCTCCGGCGTAGGAATTGAAGTGGCGGAATGAGGTGCGGGAGTTGTAGCCGGAGGTGGCGGAGAACTTGAGGACTTTCTGGGTGGGGAATTCCACTGTGGTGAGCTGGACGACGCCGCCGGAGAATTCGCCGGGCAGGTCGGGGGTATAGCTCTTGACGACCTTGATGCCGTCGATGAGGCTGGCGGGGAAGAGGTCGAGGGGGACGACGCGCTTCTCGGGCTCCGTGGTGGGGATGACGGCGTTGTTGAGCATGGTGGAGCTGTAGCGCTCGCCGAGGCCGCGGACGAAGACGAAGCCGGAGTCGACGACGGAGACGCCGGTAACTTTGGTGAGGGCGCCGGCGGCGTCGGAGGCGACGGACTGGTGGATCTCCTCGGCGGAGAGGCCGTCGCTGACTGCCGGGGCGAGCTTGCGCTCCATGAGCATGGCTTCGGCGGTGGCGGTGACGGCGGAGACGGAGGCGGATACCTCGACGGAAGTGACGGCGGAAGCGGAGGCGAGGACTGTGCTGGCCTCGGTGTTTTCGCCCGCCTTCACTTCGACCTTTTCGATGACGGACTCGAGATACTTGGGCGCCTGGAAGGAGAGCTGGTAGGCGCCGGCGGGCAGAGAGAGGGTGAACTTGCCGTCGAGGCCGGTCACTGTCTGGATCTCGGGGGTGGACTTGACGGCGACGACGGCCTGCCGGATGGGATGGCCATTAGCGCCGTCGAAGACGGTGCCGGAGACGGTGCCTTTGGGCGCATCGGACTGGGCCGCGAGCGCCGGAAACAGGAGAGACGAGGCAAGGGTGAGGTAAAGCAGGGGACGCATTGGGAGATGGAAGCGAGGCAAGTATCAGGAAATCAGAGCTGGATTACACGGCAATGAATTCCGGATCACGTGGCGATTACAAAGCAGGCCGGCGGCAGAGGATCCTCATGAGGCGACGGTGAGGGAGGACTGGCCGGCGTGTTCGTTGAAGGAGTAGCCGAAGCCGCGGACGGAGCGGATGAAGAAGGGCTCGGCGGGGTCGGGCTCGACCTTCTGGCGGAGGCGGAGGATGTAGACGTCGACGGCGCGGTCGGAGATGTTGCGGGAGTGGCCCCAGACGGCGTCGAGGAGCTGTTCGCGGGAAAAGACGACGCCGGGACTGGACATGAGGAACTCCAGGAGGCGGAACTCAGTGGCGGTGAGGGAGAGATCCTCGCCGTTGAGGGTGACGCGGCAGGTGGCGGGGTAGAGGGCCAGAGGGCCGGCCTGGAGCCAGCGGGAAGGTTTGGCGTTGCGGCGGAACTGGATCTTGACGCGGGCAACGAACTCGCGGACAAAGAAGGGCTTGATGATGTAGTCGCTGGCGCCGAGCTCGAGGCCGACGATGCGGTCGGTTTCCGACGAGCAGGCAGTGAGGAAGATGACTGGGATGTGCGAGAGCTCGGGATCGGAGCGAAGGTTGCGGCAGATCTCGAGGCCGTTGGCGTCGGGCAGCATGATGTCGAGGACGACGAGGTCGGGACGCTCCTGGCGGCAGAGTTCGACGGCGCCCCTGCCGGTCTGCGCTCCGGTGAAGCGGAAGCCCTCTTTTTCGAGGTTATATTTCAAAAGCATGAACAGATCCGCGTCGTCTTCGATGAGGGCAATCTTCTGCATTTCTGACAGCCTGACTCCATTCGATGGCTTTGGCGTTTCACGCCGGTGACGAAATGATGAATCCGCGACGAACGGGCAGCCGTATGGGCTGCTGAGGGACAGAGAGCGGCAAAAACGGGACAACCGGGACGGAACGCGCAACGGGGCGGGAATTAAAACATTCGTGCGCCGTTCTGTTTGACGAACAATTGACGGCAGCGGAACGCGGATGTAAAGAAGACGGGGCATTCTGACAGGCGTGAAGATCGCGGTTCAGGATGGCGCGGCAGGGAGAGTCTGGCGGCAGCCCGGACCGCTGCATGGAGGAGAGCGGCCGGCGGGCGAACCGGGATGGAATCCGGCGCGTCCGGCCGCGGCAAGCGCGGCTCATCGAAAGGGAAAATCATGACCCAGACAAAAATCCACCTGGCCTGGAACGAGTGCCTGCGGCTGAGCGAATTCCGGTCGGGGGTATCGCTGCACAGCCACACGTCGCATTC
>DAHVTI010000020.1 GCA_027324255.1 Bryobacterales bacterium
CTCGCCGATGCCGGCCGCGCCGCGGTGGAAGACCATTTCTCCGAAGAGGCTGAACAGGATCTGGGCGGCGCCGCCGCCCGTGGCCCAGCCGACGCCGACCAGCGCGATGGAGAAGATGAGCGGCGTCGAGCGCATGTAGCGCAGGCCTTCGCGGTACTCGTGCCAGGGCCGCGCCACACGGTCCTCGCTGAGGTCGCGGCGCTCGGCGCGAAAGCCGCGGCCGCCTTCCGTCCGGATGCGGCCGATGCAGAAGGCGGAGACGGCGAAGGAGAGGGCGTTGAAGAGGAAGGCCGCCTGGTAGCCGAGGCCCTTGGAGGCGGCGCCGCCGAGGAAAGCGCCGATCGCCACCGAGGTCCACTGGGTGGTTTGGGTGAGGGAGTTGGCGGTATGGAGCTCCTCGCGGCTGGCGATGGCGGGCAGAATGGAGGCGCGGCCGCTGGTGAAGAAGGGCGAGGCGAACATCAGCGCGGCGCTGCAGGCGAGCAGCGGCCAGACGCTCTTCTCGCCGATGCAGAGAATGAAGCCGAGGGCGATGACGGCGCGGACGACGTCGCTGAGGATCATCACCTTGCGGCGGTCCACGCGGTCGAGCACGACGCCGGCCACCGGGCCGGCCACCAGCATGGCGACGGCACGGGCCAGCATGACGCCGCTGACGGCGAGGCCGGACTGCGTCTGCTGCATGACGAGGGCGAACACGGCGACGTTGTTGAAGTTGTCGCCGACCTCGCTGACCACCTGCCCGGTCCAGGTGAGGCGATAATTGCGGTTCCCGCGGAGAAGCTGGACGAAGCCGGCCATGTGTCATCCTCTCCCGGTCACCCACACGCCGCTGAGCACCAGCAGGCCGCCGAGGCCGACGGCGGCGGTGATGGGCTCGCCGAGCAGCACGAGGCCGGCGAGGGCGGCGATGACGGGCTGCATATAGCTGAACGCGGCCAAGCGCGTAGCGGCCATGTGGTTGAGCGCGTAATAAAAGATCAGGTAGCAGAGCACCGACGACAGCAGGGCCATGTAGGCCAGCGCCCACCAGCCGGAGGCGGGAACGCGCGAATACGGGAAGCCGGCCGACTGATGGAGCAGCAACGGGGCGCCGGCCAGCGCGCCAGCGAAGTAGCCCAGCGAGTTGACCGTCACGGAGTCGTGGCGGCGGGTGACCTCCTTGCTGAACACCGTGTAGACGGAGAAGGAGAAGGCCGCCAGGAAGACGAACAGGTCGCCGGCAAAGGAAGCGCCTTGCGGGCCTCGCCCCGGGCCGAGGTTGAGCACGGCGATGCCGCCGACGGCCGTCAGCATGCCGCAGGCCTTACGTGGGGTGATGGATTCCTGCCCGCGCAGGGCGGCCAGCAGCATCACCTGCAGGGGCGTGGTGGCGATGAGGAGGGCGGCGTGGGCGACACTGGTGCGGTTCATGCCGAGCACGAAGAACACCTGGTTGAGCGTGATGCCGAAAACGCCGAGTACGGCCAGGGTGAGCAGCTCGCGGCGCTGCCAGGGGTCCCCGCCGTTCCTCCTCCAGCGGGTCCAGAGATAGAGCGGCGCCAGCAGGACAGCCGCCACGGCCGCCCGCAGCGGTCCGATGAGCAGCGCGGGAAAGGCGCGCAGCGCCACCTTGGCGACGACGTAGTTGATGCTCCAGATCAGGGTCATCAGCGAGATGAGCCCGTAGAGTTTTTCGCGGGATGGAGTCACTGGGCCGAAAACGTCTCCTCGCGCGTACGCACGGAGGCCAGGAAATCGAGGTCCAGGCGGTAGCCGAAGCCGGGCTCGGCGCCGACTTCGATGGTGCCGCGCGGGGTCACTTCCACCCACGGGTCGATCACATCGCGCCGCCAGTAGCGGCGGCTGGCGGAGATGTCGCCGGGCAGCGTGAAGTTGGGCAGGGTGGCCATGGCGATGTTGTGCGCGCGGCCGACGCCGCATTCGAGCATGCCGCCGGACCAGACGGGGATGCCGTGGGCGGCGCACACGTCGTGCACGCGGATGGCTTCGGCGAAGCCGCCGACGCGGCCCAGCTTGATGTTGACGATGCGGCAGGCGCCGAGGCGGATGGCCTGTTCGGCGTGGTGCGCGGTGCGGATGCACTCGTCTAGGCAGATTGGCGTCGAAAGCGCCGCCTGGAGCCGGGCGTGGTCGATGATCTCGTCGTGCGCCAGCGGCTGCTCGATCATCATCAGGTTGAATTCATCGAGCCGTTTGAGGTGCTCGATGTCGCCGAGCGTGTAGGCGGAATTCGCGTCGGCCATCAGGAGGATGGAGGGGAACTCGCGGCGCACCGCGCGGATCACGTCGACGTCCCAGCCGGGCTTGATCTTGATTTTGATGCGCTGGTAGCCGGCCTCCACTTCGCGCCGGATCTTGCCGAGGAGCTGCTCGACGCTGTCCTGGATTCCGATGGACACGCCGCAGGGGATCTCCTTGCGCGCTCCGCCGCCGATCAGCTTCCACAGCGGCACTCCGGCGAGCCGGGCTTCCAGGTCCCAGCAGGCGGCTTCCATGCCGCCGCGGGCCATGCGGTGGCCCTTCATGCCGGCGGTGAGCCGGCCGGCTTCGGCGGCCGAGCCGAGCGTTTTGCCGAGCGTCGCCGGCACGATGTATTCGCGCAGCAGCCGCCAGGCGCCCTCGGTCCACTCCTCGTTGTAAAAGGGGTGCTCGCCGCAGGTCACTTCGCCCCAGCCGGAGACGCCGCCGCAGACGGCCTCGACGAGGATCATCTTTCTCGAATACGTGCGCCCGAAACTGGTCTCGAAGAAATGCACCAGCGGCATTTCGATCCAGTGCAGCCGCACTTGGTCTATTTTGAATTCCATGGTCCTAAGAGGTAGGTCCCGGCTTCGGGTGAGTTCTCAAAGCCGATGACGGCCAGGCCCTGCGCGAAATGCTCGAGGAACCGGGCGCTGACGGCGCCCTGAATCTCCCGCGCCTGGCGCGGGTCGTTTTCGCGGAGCTCGGCGATATTGGCGGGCACGCTGATGTGCGCCGCCGCTTTGGCGGGCGCTTTCGGGCGCCCGGCCAGCAGCGCTTCCACGCGCTCGCTGGCCAGGTACCACTCGGCCACGCAGCGATCCGTGGGCAGCCCGCCGTGCAGGTGGGACGTCGTTGTCCCGTATTGGTTCAGCACGTAGCGCCGGACGACGGCGCCGAGGCGCTCGATGTTGAACCAGGCGTTCTTGATCTCCAGCGGATCGAAGGTCCACTCCACCAGGCCAATGCCACGGCCGAGCGCGTCATCGCGCTGCATCAGCTTCATGCGGCGGCCGAGGCCTGAGTTCCGGTATTCGGGGCGCACGCCCATCATGTGGCTGTGCAGGTACATCTGGCCCTGCTTCAGGCCCGGAATGGCCAGCAGGAACCCGACCATGCGCTCTCCGTCGAAGGCGCCGATGGTCTGCCCGCCCACTTTTTGCGCCACGACGAAGAGGCGCAGCGGGAGCAGTTCGATGTCCTCGAAGCCCCAGATCTCCTTCTGGAGGCGCACCGCCTCACCGAGTTCGGCGAGCGCCGTCAGGTGCCGGATTTCGACGGGTCCGCGCTCTTGGCCTGCTGCCACAGCCGCTCCATCTCCTCGATGTTGGATTCCTTCAGGCTCCTGCCTTGCGCCGCCAGACCCTGCTCGACGTGCGAGAAGCGGCGGCGGAATTTCGAATTGGTCTTGCGCAGCGCCTGCTCGGGATCGACGCCGAGAAAGCGCGCCACGTTCACGATGGTGAAGAGCAGGTCGCCGACCTCGCCCTCGATCTCTTTCTGGCTTTGTGCGCCGTGCGCCGCCTCAAGTTCGCCGATCTCCTCGCGTACCTTGTCCAGGACCCCGTCGAACGAAGGCCAGTCGAAGCCCGCGCCAGCCGCCTTGCGCGACAGGTGGGTGGCTTCCATCAGCGCCGGCTGATGCTTCAGCACGCCGTCCAGCAGCCCCTTGGGCGCCTCGCCGCGGCCTTTCTTCTCCTCCAGCTTGATCTCGTCCCAGCGCTTCAGCACCTGTTCGGGGGTCTTGGCGTCGCCGTCGGAGAAGACGTGGGGATGGCGGCGGACCAGCTTCGCGTTGATGGCGTCGAGAGAGTCCGCGATGGTGAAGCGGCCCTCTTCCTCCGCCATCTGGGCGTAGAAGACCACCTGCAGCATCAGGTCGCCCAGCTCTTCGGCCAGGGCGCGAAAGTCGCGCCGGTCGATGGCGTCCATTACCTCGTAGGTCTCTTCGAGGGTGTAGGGCTTGATGGTGTCGTAGGTCTGTTCGCGGTCCCACGGGCAGCCGCCGGGGGCGCGCAACCGGGCCATGATTTCAACCAGCCGTTGAAACCCATCACCTGCGGGGAGACTGCTCGCTTCGTCCATGTTGCGGGGAAGTTCCAGCGTAACATAGGGCGTATGCTGGACATCCGCGCGGCCTATTCGCCAGGGGACTATCAACTGGCCCGCCTTCTGTTCCGGGAGTACGTCGAGACGCCCGGCGTCAGCGTTTGCGCCGTGGGTTTTGAAGAGGAGCTGAAGGGCCTGGAGTCCTTCTACGAGCTCGTGTTGCTGGGCTGGGTAGACGGGCGGCCGGCGGCCTGCGGCGCCCTGCGGCCGTTGGGCGGAGGCAGGGCGGAAATGAAGCGGCTGTACGTTCGGCCGGAGGCGCGCGGCACGGGCGCTGGGCGCGCCCTGGTCCAGGCCCTGATCGACGCAGCGGCGGGCCGGGGATACTCGGCCATCCGGCTCGATACCTTGCCTTCGATGCAGGCGGCCGTCGCGCTGTACGAATCGCTGGGCTTCCGGCGGATTCCGCTGTATTCTCCGGCCAATCCGCCGGAAGCCCTCTGCTATGAGCTGACGCTTTAGCTCGCGCTCTTCACCAGCGTGATCTTCTGCACCTTCATCGGCGCCGACTTGTCGTCGCCCTCGAGTTGCAGTCCGATGGTCTCGGTTTCCGGCGTCACGGTGAGCTTGCCGGCCAGCTTCTTCGTCACGAACTTGCCGCCGGTCTTCTCCACCACGCCGTCGATGGCGCTGGGGTTGGGATCCCGGCGCCTACCGGCGTTGATGCGGAACTTGCTGCCGGCCGCGGCGTTATCACAGGCGTAGGTGATCTCGACGTCGTAGGTATCGTTGAGGCTCTTGTAGGGATACCAACTGAGGCCGTTGGTCTCGCGCTCGAAGCGCTTGAAGCCGGTGGCGCTCTGCGTCGCCCAGTCGTAGCGGATCTCCTCGCCGCGGAGCCGCGCCACCCAGGCGTGCAGGTCGAGCCGCGCCGGCAGTTGGTCGGCGCGGAAGCCATCGGCCACCTTGGGCTGCGCGTCGGTCAGTTCCAGCGCCATGACGGTGACGTTGTCGTCCAGCGGCTTCTCGGGCAGGTCGAACTCCAGCGCAGCACCGGCCTTCTTGAAGGGCACTTCGGCCTTGTTGGCCAGGAAGTAAGCCTTGGTCACCTGGCTTTCGAGCCCTTCCAGCTTCAGCTTTTTGCCGGGCCAGTTGAGAATGTGCACGTAGAGCCTGTTGGGCTTTACCGTGGCGCGCCAGGTGATGTCACGCATGTGGAAGGGGCTCGGCGTGGTGCCGTAGATGGCCTCGCCATTGACGGCCAGCCACTTGCCGATGGTGCGCAGGATCTCCTGGCTCTGAGCGGGCACCACGCCTTCCGACGTCGGCCCGATGTTCAGCAGGTAGTTGCCGCCCTTGCTGACGATGTCGCTGAGCTTGCTGATGAGGTCGCGCGGGTTCTTCCAGTTGTTGTCGTTCTTCTTGTAGCCCCAGGTGTCGTTGAGCGTGGCGGGGACCTCCCACTTGCCGTCCTGGAGGTAGACCTGAATGGGGATGGCGTTGTCGCCGGTCTGCGCGTAGTCGCCCTGGTTGTGGCCGATGCGGCTGTTGATGAGGCAGCCCGGCTGCAGCGATTTCACCATGTTGCGCAGGTCCGTCACCTGCTTCTCGCTGAGCAGGCCCGGCGTGTCGAACCAGATCAGGCGCAGCGGGCCGTAGCCGCTCAGGATCTCCTTCACCTGCGGGAAGACTTTGCCCTCGAGGTAGATCTGCGCGTTGCGTTCCTTCGGGAAATCCCAGTCGTTGCCGCGGCCGTTGGGCTCGTGCCAGTCCTGGTCCTGCGAGTAGTAGAAGCCGAAATCGATGCCCTGCGCGGCACAGGCCGCCGACAGGTCCTTCATCGGATCCTTGTGGTAGGGCGTGGCGTCCACGATGTTGTAGCTGGACGCCTTGGAGCCGTACATAGCAAAGCCGTCGTGGTGCTTCGAGGTGATCACCATGTAGCGCATGCCCGCATCCTTGGCCAGTTGAGCCCACTCGACGCCGCTGAATTTCACGGGGTTGAACTGATTGGCCAACTGCGAATATTCCGCCACCGGGATCTTTTCACGGAACATGATCCACTCGCCGATGCCGCGCATGTACTTGCCCTTCCACTCGCCGGCCGGGATCGTGTAGAGGCCCCAGTGGATGAACATGCCGAACTTCATCTCGTCGAAGCGCTGCATGGCCTTTTCGGTCGCCGCTTTTTCGGCCGCCGGATCGGGAGCCTTGGTTTCCTGTTTCGACGCGCATCCGGCCAGCATCAGCAAACCGGCCAGCACGCCCGTCAGTGTCGGATAAGTCCTTTTCTTCATCGTTTTCGTTCCCTCGTGGGGGGAGCCCCGGCGGATAGCTTATCACCAACCGCGCACCGCTATACTTGTCCCATGCGGTACGTCCTTGCCCTGCTCGTTTCCTGGGCCGCCTGCGCCCAGCAGAAAGACGTCCTCCAACCCCTCGAAATCCGGCAGGTGAAGGTGGGCGGCGAGATCGGCCGCCGCATCGACGTCACCATCCAAAACAACCTGCTGGCGCTCGACGCCTCGAAGGACTTCCTGGCTCCCTTCGAAGCCAAGCAGCAGAAGGGCGGCTACATCGGCCTGGGCAAGCTGATGATGTCCGCCGTCCGCTTCGCGGCTTACTCGGGCGACCCGAAGGTCGTGGCGCTGAAGGACGAACTGGTCCGCCGCACGATTACCGCGCAGGGCGACGACGGCTACATCGGCTACTTCCAGCCGCAGGCCCGCATGGGCGCCCTGTGGGACGTGCACGAGACCGGCTACATCATCGCCGGGCTCACCGACGACTACCTGCTGTTCGGCAACAAAGCTTCTCTGGCCGCCGCCGTAAAGGCCGCGGATTTCCTGCTGGCCCACTGGAAAGAGCTGCCGCCGGACTGGAGCCGCCGCACCGGAGTGGCCATGCACGTGGCCGTCACGGGCATCGAGCGCACGCTGCTGAGCCTCTCGCGCGCCACCGGCGACACACGCTACACCGACTTCGTCCTCATTGCGCGCCACCTGCCCGAGTGGGAGCTGCCCATCGTCATCGGGCGCCGGGCCGGCATCGAAGGCCACATCTACGCCTACATGGCGCGCAGCCTGGCGCTCATCGACCTCTCCCGCATGCGCGCCGGAAAGGGACTGCTGGCGCAGGCCGAACGCGCCGTCGATTTCCTGACGCAAGGCGAGGGCATGACCGTCACCGGCGGCGCGGGGCAGTGGGAAATCTGGACCGCCGACCAGGACGGCCGCGGGCAATTGGCCGAAACCTGCGCCACCGCCTACACGCTGCGCGTGCTCGAAAACCTCCTCCGCCTGCGCGGCGAGAGCCGGTACGGCGACCTGATGGAGCGGGCGATCTACAACACGCTGTTTGCCGCCCAGTCGCCCGACGGCCGCCGCATCCGCTACTACTCCCCGTTCGAAGGCCCGCGCGAATACCACCCGGGCGACACCTACTGCTGCCCGGGCAACTACCGGCGCATCGTCTCCGAGCTGCCGGAAATGATTTACTACCGCGGCCCGGGCGCGGTCACCGTCAACCTCTACACAGCTTCGGAGGCGCGCTTCGAGATGGGCGGAGTTGAGCTGCAGGTCCACCAGGAGACCGCGTATCCGGCCAGCGGCGACATCACGCTGCGCAT
>DAHVTI010000029.1 GCA_027324255.1 Bryobacterales bacterium
CGGACGCGGCAACTGGATCGGTCCCTTCTTCCCCGAGTTCGCCGGAGCCCGCATGGTCGCCCTCGCCGACGTCCAGTTAGACTACCCCTGGCCCCGCCCCGCGAACAAAGATGTGGGGCAGGCGGCCACGCCTGCGGCCGGCCTCCAGGCCGGCCCCCCAAACGATACAATAACCCCGATTCCCCAAGGAGCCCCCCGATGAGCGAGCGTAGACACTTCCTGAAAGCCGCCGGCGCCGGACTGATGGTGCTGAAGCCCGAGACTGCCTTCTCCTACCAGGCCAACTCCACCGTCGAGGTCGGCCTCGTCGGCTGCGGCGGACGCGGCAACTGGATCGGTCCCTTCTTCCCCGAGTTCGCCGGAGCCCGCATGGTCGCCCTCGCCGACGTCCAGCAGGCCAACCTCGACTCCACCGCCGGCAAGCTCAAGGTCGAGAAGTCCCGCACCTACATCGGCCCCGACGCCTACAAGCAGTTGGCCCACTCCAAGCTCGATGCCGTCGTCATCGAGACGCCTCCCTTCTACCACCCCGAGATCGGCGACGCCGCTGTCAACGCCGGCAAGCACGTCTACATGGCCAAGCCCATCGCCGTCGACGTGCCCGGTTGCCGCACCGTCCTCGACAGCGGCAACCGGGCCCGCCAGAAGAAGCTCTCCTTCTGGGTCGACTTCCAGAGCCGCGCCCGTGACGTCTACAAGGAGGCCGCCCAGCGCATCCACCGCGGCGACGTCGGCAAACCCGCTCTCGCCCAGGTCTTCTACTTCGCCGGCCGCCCCTGGAAGGACAAAGGCACCCCCGGCATGGACCCCGGCCAGCGCCGCATGGCCAACTGGTTCGGCGACCGCATCCTCTCCGGCGACATCATCGTCGAGCAGAACATCCACGTCATCGACATCGCCAACTGGTTCCTGGGCGGCCACCCGCTCAAGGCCGCCGGCACCGGCGGACGCGCCGACTGGTCCGGCACCCCCACCGAGTACGGCGACGCCTGGGACCACTTCGCCATCAACTTCTGGTACCCCAACAACGTCCACGCCAGCTTCAGCTCCCACCAGTTGAACGGCGCCCTTTCCGACCTCTGCGTCCGCGTCACCGGTATCCACGGCACCGCCGACACCCACTACGGCGGCCTGCTGCGCATCGTCGGCCGGAACGCCTGGATGGGCGCCGAGAAGGATGACACCTTCCGCGGCGGCGCCATCCAGAACGTCAAGGACTTCATCGCCTCCATCCGCGACTCCAAACCCATCCAGAACCACGAGGTCTCGGTCGAGTCCAACCTCACCGGCATCCTCGGCCGCACCGCCGCCTACAAGCAGGCCGAAGTCACCTGGGACGACATGATGAAGGCCAACGAAAAGTGGGAGGAGCCCAGGCTGAAGCTCAAGTGGTAACCTTCACCCGCACCCGCGCCAGGAACCAAACCAAGCCCGCCAGGCCGATCCAGCCGCCACCACGCCACCAGCGCCGCGGGGCCGAAGCAGCCGCCCCCGCCCCAGGAACCAACCCAAGCCCGCCAGGCCGATCCAGCCTGCGGCAAGGAACGCCGCTTCGGGGCCAAGGCGGTCCCACAGCCACCACGCCACCAGCGGCGCGGGGCAAAAGAAGAACGACCGCAGGCCCCAGGAAAGGCCCACGGCCCGGGCCCGGATCTCCGGCGGCATGCCCGTCGCGATGGCCGCCCGGGCTGAAGTTCAAGTGGTAGGCTTCAGCCGCACCCGAAGCAGGAACCACAGCGAGCCAACCAGGCCGATGGTTCCACCGGTCAGGAACGCCGCTTCGGGGCCCAGGCGGTCCCACAGCCA
Source organism: Bryobacterales bacterium (assembly GCA_027324255.1). GTDB lineage: Bacteria > Acidobacteriota > Terriglobia > Bryobacterales > Bryobacteraceae > Paludibaculum. Next base: position 1,807 of record DAHVTI010000029.1, read on the forward strand.
CCACGCCACCAGCGGCGCGGGGCAGAAGAAGAACGACCTGAGGCCCCAGTAGAGGCCCACGGCCCGGGCCCGGATCTCCGGCGGCATGCCCGTCGCGATAGCCGCCTTGCGGGCCGGCTCGCCGATCTCGCGCAGGCCGTTGACGATGAACGCCAGCGCCAGCGCGGCCATCGGCGCCAGGCCCGTGCGCGGCAGCAGGACCAGCGCGAAGGGGAAGGCCGAGAAGAGGAAGAAGGTGGCCGCGATGAAAGGTTTGGGGCTCGCCGCCCGGTCCACCAGCTTGCCGACGGGAATGTAGGTGACCAGCGCGGTGAAGGCCGTCAGCGAGGCCAGCATCCCGTAGTCGGCCGCGCTGCGGCCCAGCACGGCTACGACGTAAAGGGCGGCGAAGTCCCGCACGAACCAGTCGCCCCAGCGCAGCAGGATCTCGGCCGAGAGCAGTTGCTTCAGCTCCGGCGGGATGCGCCGCAGCACTTCCCGCGCCGGCACCGGCTCCGGGTCGCCGCGCGGCTTCATGCGCCGCAGCAGCACGGCCTGCGCCAGGATGGCCAGCGCCAGCACGCCGATGGCGAGCGTCAGGTTCAGCCAGTAGCCGGCGGCGAAGACGAAGCCGCCGATGAGCGGCCCCAGCACCTTCGGCAGCCGCTTCTGGATGCTCTGCACCGCGAAGGCGATGGTGCGGCGGTTCTTGCCGACCGACGCGCCGACTACCTCGAAGGTGGCGGGCACGGAGAGCGGCTCCCAGTTGGTGAGCAGCAGCGCGCCGGCGACAATGGCCCAGGGCTGCTGCGTCGAGAGCAGCAGCGCGAAGCCCAGCGCCATGGGCGCGGCCGAGATGGCCAGCGCGGCGCGCGCCCCGAGGCGGTGGGCGAACGATCCGCCGAGGATGTAGCCGAAGCCTTCGGCCAGGTTGACGAGAGTGGCGTAGACGCCCATGAAGCCCACGGCGCGCGTGAGGTCGCCGGTGCGGACGTTCAGGTAGATGGCCAGGAAGTTGCGCCACAACTCTTCGCTGAGACCGAGTCCGCCCACCACCACCAGCACGGCCAGCGTGGAGCGGTTGATGCCGAGCCAGCCAGCCCAGCGCGGCATGGCTTCAGGCCCACCCGGCCAGGGCGCGCAGAGCGAGGGCCGGCTGCCCGGCGAGGATCAGATTCGGGGCCACGCACCGAGTTTAGCGCGGACCAGTTCCGCCCCGATGCCGGACGGATCGGGTCCGGCGAGTGCAAGGACGAGGCCTGGACGGCCGGGCGGCGCCGCGCTCGTCAGGCCCGGCCGGCGACGGCGCGGAGGGCTATGGCGGACTTTTCGATTGTGGACAGGCGGATTCGGCCCTGCATCACGTCGTAGCCGCGGCGCTCGATGTGGTGGAGCAGGCGGGAGTAGATTTCGATCAGCGCCCACAGGGCCGGGCGGCTGTCGGCGTGGATGAGGCCGAGCAGCGGGCGCGATTCGTCGTAGTAGCGGCGGGCGCGGGCGGCCTCGTATTCGAGCAGGCGGCGGAGGCCCGGCGTCAAGGCTCCGGACAGAGACTCCGGCGCGACGCCGAAGCGGGCGAGGTCCTCGGCGGGGAGATAGACGCGGCCGTTGAGCGCGTCCTCCTTCACGTCGCGGATGATGTTGGTCAACTGGAAGGCGATGCCGCACTTCTCGGCCAGCGGCAGGGCCGAGGGATCGTCAAAGCCGAAGACGTGGATGGTGGCGATGCCGGCGACGGAGGCCACGAGGTAGCAGTAGCGGTAGAGGTCGTCGAAGGTCTCGACGCGGTGCGGGACGAGGTCGGACGAGACGCCGTCGATCATCTCGTGGAGGTAGCGAGGCGGGATGCGGTAGCGCTGGACGGTGTCGATGAGCGCGGGCCAGACGGCGTGGGCGGCGGGCCTACCCGAGAGAGACGCGTCGAGGTCAGAGCGCCAGCGCGCGAGGGCGTCGAGCGTGGCGCCAGCTTCGTCGCTCAAGTCGTCGCACTCGCGCATGAAGGCGTAGAGGGCGCACATGGCGAGGCGTTTTTGTTTCGGCAGGGCGAGGAAGGAGTAGTAGAAGTTGCGGGCGCGCGAGCGGGCCACGCGGACGCAGTGCTCGTAAGACGCTTCGAGCGGGGTCATGCGGCCCTGCGCGCGGCGAGGCGGGCCAGGCTCGCGAGGAGCAGGCGGACGCGCTCGGACTTGGAGACGGAAGGGCGCGCGGCGAGGACGTCGTAGTCCTGGGCGCGGATCTTGTCGAGCACCTTGAGGCCGCCGCGGCTGAAGAGGTCGATGTCGAGAGAGAGGCGGCGGTCGAGCAGGGGGACGAGCGGCAGGCCCTGCTCGAACAACGCCTGGGCGTAAGCGACGGCCTCTTCCATGACGGCGCGGAAGGCGGGCGTGCATCGGCGAGCGAACAGGTCGGCCTCGGTGTAGCCGTGTTTTTCGAACAGGTGCAAGGGGAGGTAGACGCGGTCCTTCTTCAGGTCGACGGTGACGTCCTGCCAGAAGTTGGCGAGCTGCAATGCTGAGCAGGTCGCGTCGGAGAGGCGGAAGCGCTCTGCGTCGCGATAGCCGCAGAGCATGAGGACTAACCGGCCGACGGGGTTGGCGGAGTTCACGCAGTAGCCGAGGACGTGGGGCCAGTCGCGGTAGCGGGTGACGGTCTGGTCCTGGACGAAGGCGGTGATGAGGTTGTCGAACGGGTCGATGGGGAGTTCGTGGCGCGTGATGGTTTCGCGCAGAGCGACGAAGACGGGGTGGGTGGGCGGGACGGACTGATAGAGGGCGTCGAGTTCGCCGCGCCACCAGGCGAGGAGGCGAAGGCTTTCGGCGGTGTCGCCGATCTCGTCGCCGAGGTCGTCGGACCAGCGGCAGAAGGCGTAGACGTTGTAGAAGTCCTGGTGGAGGCGCCTGGGGAGGAAGAGGCTGACGACGTGGAAGTTCTCGTAGTGGTGGGTGGCGAGCCAGCGGGCATACGACAAAGCCTGGTCCGTGGACCAGGCTTTGTTCATCGCCTCGGGCGATTTCAGGAAATCGACGGGCTGGAGCTGCACGTGCGGCAATCAGGGAATGATGGCCGTCTTCATGTGGCCGTTGTGGCTCATGAGGTGGCGCATGACGTCCAGGAGATTGTTCAAGGGCTCTTCACGGTTGACGAAGTCGCGGGCGGTGATGTCGCCGCGGCTGACGATGTCGAGCGCCTTGCGGATGTAGGACGGGGTGTGGTGGAAGCTAGCCACGCACTTGATTTCGGAGTAGTGGATGAGCTGGGTTTCGAGGGTGATGCGGGTATCGGAAGGGCAACCGCCGAAGAACTGGACGGTGCCGCCGCGGCGGAGGAGGCGGGTGGCGAGCTCCCAGGTTTCGGGGTTGCCGACGGCTTCGATGACGACGTCGGCGCCGTAGCCGCCGGTGAGGCCGCGGACCTGGCGGATGACGTCCTCAGACTCGGTGTTGAGGAGGGCGTCGTGGGCGCCCATGCGGAGGGCGCGGTCGAGCTGGGAGGTGCGGCGGCCGAGAGCGATGACGCGGGCGCCGTAGACCCTGGCGAGCCGGACGAACATGAGGCCGATGGGGCCCTGTCCGATGACGACGACGCTATCGCCGGGGCGCACGTGAGTCTCCTCGAGGCCCTTCAGCACACACGACAGCGGCTCGATGAGAGCGGCGTCGAGGTAGCTGAGGTGGGCGGGGATCTCGTACATATTGCGCTGCACGATGCGGGCCGGGATGCGGATGTACTCGGCGTAGGCTCCGTTGTTGAAGAGCAGGTCTTCGCAGAGGTTTTCGAGGCCTTTGCGGCAGTAGAAACAATTGAGGCAGGGGGCGGAATTGGCGGCGACGACGCGCTCCCCGATACGGAAGCCCTCGACGTGCTCGCCCATGGCCACGATGTCGCCCGCGAGTTCGTGCCCGAAGAGGGCTGGGGGAACAATCATCTTGGCGTGATACCCCCGCCGGAACACCTTGACGTCGGTCCCGCAGGTCAGCGCGGCGCGGACGCGGACCAGGACGTCGCCTTTCTCGATCTGGGGTACGGCTACCTGTTCAACGCGCACCTGTTCGCGCCCGTAGAGCACAGCAGCCTTCATCTGCTTGTTCACTTAAGACAACCTCTGTGGCTGAACTACTATTTTCAACGATTTGCCGTCCGGGTGCAAAGCCTTGTGGATGCCTTCGCTGATGGCGGGCAGCGGCAATCGATGTGAGATCAATTCTTCCACGGGCAAATCCCCGCTAAACACGAGCCGAGCGGACTCGGCCTGGAGGTCGACCGAGGCGCTGTAACACCCGAACAGCGTTCGCTCCAGTTTGCAGATGTCAGCTCCGGAGAGTTCGATTCTCTCGGTATCCGAGGTCTGGGCGAAAAGTAATATTTTACTACCTGGACGGGATGCAGCGATAGCTTGATCAACAATCCCGCGGGCGGAAGCGGCGACGAAGACCTGGTCGACGCCGCGGCCGGAGGTGATTTCCTTGCAGCGGGCGGCGACGTCGACCTCGCGGGGGTGCCAGGCTTCGGCGGCGCCGAAGCGGCGGGCGAGGGCGAGGCGCTCGGGGATAGCGTCGGTGGCGAGGACGGTGGCGCCGGTGCGGCGGACGAGCATGGTGAAGAGGAGGCCGATGGGGCCTTGTCCCTGAATGAGGACGACGTCGCCGGGCCGGGGGCCGGCTTCGACGACGGCCTTGAGGCAGGTATTGACGGGTTCGACGAAGCTGGCGGCCTCGAAGGAGACGCCTTCGGGGATGAGTTCGACGCCATCGCGGACGATCCAGTCCATGGCGCGGATGTACTGGGCGAAGCCGCCGCCGGCGGGCTCGAAGCCGGCGGTGATGCCGACCCGCTTATAGGTGTCGCACTGGGCGTAGAGTTTGCGGGCGCAGTAGAAGCAGTTGCGGCAGGGGATGTGGTGGAAGGCGATGACGCGGTCGCCGGGCTTGTATTTGGTGACGCCTACGCCGACGGCGGCGACGACGCCGGCGGATTCGTGGCCGTAGATGCGGGGCGGGGGGAGGAGGTTGTGCTCGACCTTTTTGAGGTCGGTGTGGCAGATGCCGCAGGCCTCGACGCGGACGAGGATCTCACCGGGGCCGAGTTGGGGGATGGAGATGGGCTGGATCCGGATCTGGCCTTGGCCGGTGTAGACGGCGGCCATCATGGTTCCGCTGGAATTAGAATCGGCAGTCGACAAGGAACTCTCCCAAAAGGATAGCTGAGCGGCGGCAGGCGGCGTCGAAGCGCATGAGGGGCGCGAGGACGGCGGGCCGGGCGAGTGCGGCCAGGGCGATGCGGGCGCGGCTGAAGCGGCCGGCGGGATCGCGGTAGCGGTTGAAGTCGAGGGGCAGGGAAGCCTGGGCGTCATCAGAGATGACGCGGAGGCAGTAGAAGGGGATTCCCGATCTTTCCGCCTGTTGGGCGACGGCGGCGGCTTCCATTTCGACGGCGCGGGCGCCGGAGAGGAAGAGGGCGGCTTTGTCGGCGGCGGTGACGGCGACGCGGTCCTGGGAAAGGAGGGGGCCGTGGAGGCAGTTTGCCGGTGCGACGGGGAGACGGCAGGGGAAGGCCCGGGAGTCCGAGCGGACCTCGGTGGCGACGAAGAGGGAGTGGGTGGTGAGAGCGGGGTCGAGGGCGCCGCAGAGGCCGGTGGAGAGGACGGCGGCGGGTTTGGCGTAGCCGAGGGCGACCTGAGCGGCCTGGGCGGCGAGGCGGGGCCCGGGGCCGTGGGCGGCGAGGATCCAGGGGCGGCCGCCGAGGAGGATGCGGCGGGCGAAGGCGATGGGCCAGGAGAGCGTGGAGATGGAAGAGGCGAAGCGGAGGAGACCGGAGAATTCGCGGGCGTCGGCGGCGACGGCGAGGATCAGGGATGGGTCTGAATTATCCATCAGCAATAACCGTTGGCCGTGAACCATTGGCAAGCGCGGGAGAGGGCGAGGGAGGCGCCGGAGGCGCGGAAGCCGAGGCTTTGTTCGGCCTTGGCGGAAGAGACCCACATTTTTTTGCGGGCCATGCGGACGGCGTCGAGGGGGACGCGTGGGGCGCGGCCGGAGATTTCGGCCCAGGCGGTGGAGGCGAGGCCGGCGAGGAGGGCGACGGTCCAGGGCAGGCGGGCGCGGGGGGCGGGGCGGCCGGAGAGAGATGCCAGTTGGAACAGAATCTGTTGCAACGTGAGATTTTCGCCGCCGAGGATGTAGCGCTCGCCGGGGACGCCTTTTTCGCAGGCGAGCCAGTGGCCGAGGGCGGTTTCGCGGGCGTCGACGATGTTCAGGCCGGTGTCGACGAAGGCGGGGATTCCGCCGCGGAGGAAGTCGACGATGGTCTGGCCGGTGGGGGTGGGCTTGACGTCGTGGTCGCCGACGGGGGCGGTAGGGTTGACGATGACGACGGGGAGGCCGGCGCGGGCGGCGGCGAGGGCTTCCTGCTCGGCGAGCCACTTGGAGCGCTTGTAGTGGCCGGTCATGTCGTGGAGGGAGACGGGGGTGGATTCGTCGCCGAGGCCGCCGGGGACGAAGCCGATGCAGCCGACGGTGGAGGTGTAGACGACGCGTTCGACGCCGGCGCGGGCGGCGGCGGCGAGGAGGGCGCGGGTGCCGTCGACGTTGGAGGAGTACATTTCGGCGGGGTGGCGGACCCAGAGGCGGTAGTCGGCGGCGACGTGAAAGAGGAGGGAGCAGCCGGAGACGGCGCGCTGGAGGGAAGCGGGATCGCGGAGGTCGCCGGGGACGATTTCGGCGTCGAGGTCCTGGATGGAGCCGGGGCGGCGGGCCATGGCGCGGACGGGGATGCCGCGTTCGATGAGAGTTTGAGCGACGTGCCAGCCGAGGAAACCGGAAGCGCCGGTGACGAGGGCCGGTTTCAAGCGAGCCTCCTGGGGAAGGCGAGGGTCATGGGTGGTCCTAGCCGAGGATCCACTTGAGGAGGCGGAGGTTGTCGCCGCGGCGGCCGTTGATGCCGAGGGCGGCGCTGGCCTCGTAGCCGCAGTGGACCATGCAGTGTTCGCAGCGGGGGTCGTTGCCGCGGCCGTAAGTCTCCCACGGGGTTTTCGTCATGAGTTCCTCGAAGGACTTGTAGTGGGCGTCGGTGATGAGGTAGCAGGGGCCCTTCCAGCCCTTGGTGTTGTAGGTGGGGTTGCCCCAGGCGGTGCAGGGGAGGTCGCGGTCGCCGCGGAGGAAATCGAGGTAGAGGGGCGAGTTATTGATGGGAAACCGCTGCTGCAGTTTGTCGATATCCTTGAACTTTTCGAGGATATCGTCGCGGGTGAGGAAGATTTCGCGCTCGTTGACGGCGGAGTAGCCGTAGGCGGGGGCGATCTGGTGGGAGTCGACGCCGAGGGTTTCGAGGAACTCGTAGAGGGCCCAGATCTCCTTCATGTCGGTCTCCTGGTAGACGGTGGTGTTGGTGGAGACCTTGAAGCCGAGGCTCTTGGCGACCTTGATGCCTTCGATGGCTTCCTTGAAGACGCCTTTGCGTTCGACGGCGAGGTCGTGGTTTTCTTCGAGGCCGTCGAGGTGGACGTTGAAGTAGAGGCGCTTGTTGGGGGTGAATTCCTTCGCGCGCTTGCGGAGGAACATGCCGTTGGTGCAGAGGTAGATGTGGCGGCCGCGGGCGAGGACCTGGTTGGTGAGGGGGACGACGTCCTTGTAGAGGAAGGGCTCGCCGCCGGCGATGGCGACGACGGGAGCGCCGCACTCGTCGACGGCGCGGAGGCACTGGTCGAGGGAGAGCTGCTCGGTGATGGTGGATTCGTATTCGCGGATGCGGCCGCAGCCGGTGCAGGTGAGGTTGCAGGCGTGGAGCGGCTCGAGCATGAGGACGAGCGGGAAGCGCTTGTCGATCATGGGGTGGGGGGTGGCGCGTTTATCGCCGTGGAGGATCTTGAAGGGGTTGTTGGGGTCGGGCTCGCCGGCGTTGTTGATCTGCCATTCGGGACGAGGGGAGATCTTGTTCCTGGCGATGTAGCCGGCCATGCCGGCGGTGAGGGAGAGCGGGAATCTCATTGGGGGTCCTTGGGGGTACCGCTTTGGGGGGTGGAGAATTCGGGGGCGCCGGGGGAGGCTTCGGGGGACATGGGGGGCAGAGAGGGATGGGGGAACGCGGGGCCGGCCTGGAGGCCGGCCGCAGGCCTGGAGGCCTGCCCCACATTTTGGGTCTGCAGCGGATTCTGGGGTGGGGGCAGATTGTGGGTCTGCAGCGGATTCCGGGGTTGGGTCACTTTGAGGTATTCGGCGAGGGCTAGGGTGGGGAAGGAGTGACGGTAGAGGTGGTAGCTCAGGTAGAAGACTTTGGGGAAGCCGGTGCCGGTGGCCAGGGTTTCGTCCCAGCCGCCCTGGGGGCGCTGGGTGGAGACGAGGTGCTCGATGCCGCGGCGGACGCTTTCACTGGAGTGGTCGCCGCCGGCGATCAAGCCGAGGAGGGCCCAGGCGGTTTGGGAGGGGGTGCTGGGGGCTTCGACGAAGGTATTTTTGGCGTAAGAGTCGCAGGACTCGCCCCAGCCGCCGCCGGCGTTCTGGATGGAGCGGAGCCATTCGCCGGCGCGGAGGATTTCGGCTTCGCGGTCGTCGAGGCCGGCGGCGCGGAGGCCGCGGAGGGCGAGGAAGGTGCCGTAGATGTAGTTGACGCCCCAGCGGCCCTGCCAGGAGCCGTCGGACTGCTGGGTGCGCTGGAGGTAGGCGACGGCGCGGCGGATGGGGGCGGAGTGGGGATCGACGCCGGAGAGGCAGAGGGCTTCGAGGACCCGCCCGGTGATGTCGGGGCAGGTGGGGTCGAGCATGGCGTTGTGGTCGGCGAAGGGGACTTCGGAGAGGGAGCGGGTATCGTTGTCGACGTCGAAGGCGGCCCAGCCGCCGTCGCGGGACTGCATGGCGAGGAGCCAGGCGACGGCGCGGCGGCGGGCGGCGTCGAGTTCAGAGGGAGACGACGCGCCGGTATGGCGGAGGGCGAGGAGGACCATGGCGGTGTCGTCGATGTCGGGGTAGAACTCGTTGGCGAATTCGAAGTACCAGCCGGAGGGCTCGGTATTGGGACGCTTGACGGACCAGTCGCCTTTGCGGCGGACCTCTTTCGAGAGGAGCCAGTCGCCGGTGGGGCGGAGGGAGGGGTGGGAAGCGCCGGCCTGGCCGAGGGCGTGGGCGGCGATGGCGGTATCCCAGACGGGGGAGAAGCAGGGCTGGAAGAAGAAGTTTGAGCCGTCGTCGACGAGGAGGCGGTCGAACTGGCGCTGGGCCTCGAGGCGTTCGGGGGCATCGGGGGCGTAGCCGAGGGCTTCGAGGGCCATGACGGCGTACTGCATGGAAGGATAGATGGCGCCGAGGCCGCCGGAGTGACGGAAATGATGGAGCATCCACTGCGACATGCGGCGGACGGCGCGCTGGCGGAGGGAGGCGGGGGCGAGGCGCTGGTAAAGCTTGACGAGGGCGTCGGCGACGAGGAAGAACTTTTTCCAGGAGAACAGGGGGACGTTGCAGTTGAGGCAGACGGGGACGCCGGGGCGGAAGAGTTCCTGGAGGTTGAAGCCGGAGGGGACGGGGCGGGGGGCGGATTGGGTGGCGAACTGGACGAGCGAGAGGGGGGCGACGATGGCGCGGGTCCAGGAGGACATCTCGTAGAAGAAGTTGGAGGGGAGGAGGATGATTTCGGGGGGTACGGAGGGGACGTGCTCGCGGGGGTAGAGGCCGAAGAGGGAGAGGTTGATTTTGACGTAGCTGTTGGCGGCCTGGACGCCGCCGAGGGAGAGGATGCAGGCGCGGAGGCGGGAGAGTTCCGGCGCGCCGGGCGAGAGGCCGGCGAGCTTGAGGGCGAAGTAGGCTTTGACGGAGGCGCTGACGTCGGAAGGGCCGGCGGGGAAGATGGGGAAGCCGCCGTCGGAGTTCTGACGGGCGAGGATGGAGTGGACGGCGCGCTGGACCTTGGCGGGGTCGGGGGGTGTGAATACGCCGTTCTTGGGGGGGTGGAGCCAGAGGAGGAGGAGGAGCCAGTCGGACTCGAGGGTGGAGTCGGCGGTGAGGTGGCCCCACCAGAAGCCTTCGGGCGAGCGGAGGGAGGCCAGGTAGGAAGAGGCCTTGGCGGCGGCCTGAGAAGAGGCGGCGAGGAGGGCTTCTTCCGTCTGGAGGCCGGGTGTCATGCCGAAGGAGAAAGAGTGGTGGCGGAGAGCCGGACGAGGCCGGGCTGGAGCTCGCCGGGGAGGCTGAAGCGGACGTCCTCGTCGACGATGTCGACCTCCTCGAGTCCGGTGTAGCCGCGAGCGGCGAGGGCGGCGACTACGTCCTGGACGAGGTTTTCGGGGGCGGAGGCGCCGGCGGTGACGGAGACGACGGAGACGCCGTCGAGCCATTCCTCGCGGAGGAAGGAGCTGTCATCGATGAGATAGGCGGGGACGCCGGAGTTGCGGCAGACCTCGACGAGGCGCTTGGAGTTGGAACTGTTCTGGGAGCCGACGACGAGAAGGAGCTGGCAGAGAGGGGAGACGGCCTTGACGGCGAGCTGGCGGTTCTCGGTGGCGTAGCAGATGTCCTGGGACTTGGGGCCGGTGATGAGGGGGAAGCGGCGGGTGAGGATGTCGATGATGCCGCGGGTTTCGTCGAGGGAGAGGGTGGTTTGGGTGAGGAAGCAGACCCTGGAGGGGTCGGGGACCTGGACGGCTTCGGCGTCGGCTTCGGTCTCGACGATGATGGTGGAGGTGGGCGCTTCGCCGGAGGTGCCTTCGATCTCCTCATGGTCGCGATGTCCGATGAGTAGGATGGTGTAGCCCTGGCGGGCGAACTTCATGGCCTCGAGGTGGACCTTGGTGACGAGGGGGCAGGTGGCGTCGATGACTTCGAGGTGGCGCTGTTTGGCGTCGGCGCGGACCTGGGGTGAGACGCCGTGGGCGGAGAAGATGGTGCGGCAGCCGGAGGGGACTTCGTGGAGTTCGTTGACGAAGATGGCGCCGAGGGTACGGAGCTCATCCACCACGTGGCGGTTGTGGACGATTTCCTTTCTGACGTAGATGGGGGCGCCGTAGAGTTCGAGGGCGATTTTGACGACATCGATCGCGCGCACGACTCCGGCGCAAAAGCCCCTTGGACGCAGAAGGATGACCTTCTTCCCAGCGAGTCCGTTGTTAGGCATAGGGGGTAAGTGGAACCATTATAGCAAGGGGGGGTGAAAGGGGGATCTGGGGAATGGGGGATGGGGGGGAAAGCAAGAGCCGGCCTGGAGGCCGGCTTGCAGGCCTGGAGGCCTGCCCCACGGGGCGGCCTCCAGGAGATCTGGTGAAGCGGGGCTCAGAAGTAGTATTTGAAGCCGAGCTGGACGTTGCGGTTGCCGACCTTGGTGCCGGTGATCTGGCCGAAGGAGGTGGAGCCAAAGCTGCCGTTGGGGTCGGAGAAGATGGGGTGGTTGAAGGCGTTCTGGGCCTCGAGACGGAATTCGAAGCGCTGGCCTTCCCTGGTGCGGAAGCTCTTGAGGAGAGCGGCGTCGAACATGTTCATGCCGGGGCCGCGGAACTTGAGGGTGCGGGACGCGGTGCCAGGGACGTCGATGGCGGGCTTGGCGAAGGCGGCGGGGTTGAACCAGTTGATGAGGCGGCTCTGAACCGTACCGGAGGTGCTGGGGTCGCCGACGAGGTCAGGCCGCTGCGTGCCGTCCCAGATGTTGCCGCCGGACTGGGTGACCTGGAGGGGCATGCCGGCGGAGAGGGTGGCGAGGCCGCTGACTTCCCAACCACCGGCGATGAGGTCGAGGGCGCGGTTCCAGGCGGAACCGAACTTGCGGCCCTTGCCGAAGGGAAGCTCGTAGGCGCCGGTGAAGACGGCACGGTGGTTGATGTCGTGGGCCGAGAGGGAGCGCTCGAGGCGCAGGTTCCAGACGTACTGGAGGGGGAAGTTGCCGCCGAGCCAGCCGTAGTTGCCCGAGCCGTAGGAGGCGTCGTCGATCATCTTGGCCCAGGTGTAGTGGACGAGCATGGTGAGGCCTTTGGAGTAGCGTTTTTCCCACTTCACCTGGAGGGCGTGGTAGTTGGAGTCGGCACGAGGTGGTTCGGCGGTGGCGACGCTGGTGCCGTCGAAATGAGGCATCGGGCGGAGCAGGCGCCAGAGCTGGGCCGTGGGGTTCTTGAGGTTGGTGGCCTTGGGATCGGTGATCTGGCCGTAGAAGGGGTTGGGGACAGGCGCGTTGAGGGCGGTGCGGCCCATGGACCAGTACTGCGGGGCGAGCGGCGAGAGCGAGGTGAAGGGCAGGAAGAGGTGGACTCCACGGCTGCCGGTGTAGTTGACTTCGAGCATGGACTGCCAGCCGACTTCGCGCTGCACGGAGAAGTTCCAGGAGTGGTATTCGGGATTGCGGCTGTTGGAGCCGAGGATGGTGCCCGCGCCGAGGCCGAGGTAGGTCTTGTCACCGAGGGATCTGCCGGGGGGCAGGAGCATGCCGTCGGGGTAGGGGTTGCCGAGCCTGGCGTAGAGGGTGGCGTTGGCGTCGAGCGAGGAGTTCGACGTGGAGTTCACATTAAAGCCGGCGCCGGTGTGGCCGTAGACCGTGGCGCGGCTGAGCTGATAGAAGAGGCCGTAGCCGGCGCGGATGGAGGTCTTGTCGTTCATGGCGTAGGCCAGGCCGATGCGCGGCTGCCAGTTGTTCATGTCGGAGTTGAAGGGAGAGCGATTGCCGGAGTCGACGAACTTGATGACGCCGCGGGTGTCATAGCCGGTGGCTTTGATGGCGGACTGGGTGTCGAGGTCCCAGTAGGACTGGCGGTCCATGGTTTCCCAGCGGGGGACGTCGAAGTCGTAGCGGAGGCCGAGGTTGAGGGTGAGGTTGCGGGCGATCTTCCAGTCGTCCTGGATGAAGAAACCCCAGTAAGCGGAGCGGGTGAAGACCTTGGGGTCGATGTGGAACTGGTTGGAGGTCCACCAGCCGGCGAGCATGGTGGCGAAGCCATTGCCTTCGTTGCCGGGGCAGGAGAAGCGGTCCTTGCAGGTGATGCCGCGGCCGAAGGAGTACTGGCCGGAGGGGTAGCCGGGCTGGGCGTAGTCGAGGAAGTTCTTGCGGTATTCGCCGCCGAACTTGATGGAGTGGGCGCCGAGGAACTTGGAGGCGGAGGAAGAGATGTGGTGGACGCCTTCCTGGCGGTCCATGATGAGCCAGCCTTCTGTGCCGATGTCGGTGTAGCCTTCGGGGCCGATGGTGGGGAAGACCTTGATGGTGGCGTTATCGAGCATGTACTTGGGGAAGCCGAGGGTGGTGTTCTCGAAGTTCATGAAGGGGTTGCGGGCGTAAGTGGAGTAGGTGAGGCCGTAGCGGGCGGACCAGAGGAAAGTGGGGCTCTGGGCGCGGGTGAACTCGGTGACGATGGAGTGGGCGCTGCTCTTGTTGGGGCCGTCGTTGTAAGTGTAGGCGGGGTTGTCCTCTCCGAACAGGTTGACGGGGCTGCCGTTGCCCTTGACGTAGGAGTAGCGTCCGGTGAGGCGGCTCTTGTCGGAGAAGTTGTGGTCGCCCTTGAAGTTCATCTGGTGGTTGGCGCTCTGGTTGATGCCTTCGTTGAACCAGTTGTTGGTTTCAGTGATGGAGGAGGAGGACTGGTTGGGCTTGGGGAAATAGGCGAGGGCCTTGAGGGCGACGGGATCCATGACGGCCTTGGGGATGACGTTGCCGGCGTAGGGGCGGCGCTCGATGCTGCCGGCGGCATTGGTGAAGGTGTCGAAGGGGTTGTAGATGGTCATCAACTGGCCGGAGCCGTTGAAGGTTTGGGAGAAGTCGCCGTCGCGCTGGAGGAGCGTGGGGAAGGTATAGGTCTGGGAGAAGGGGCTCTTGGCCTTGGTGTATTCGTAAGAGCCGAGGAAGAAGGTCTTGTTCTTGACGACCGGGCCGGAGCCGACGCCGCCGAACTGGTCGCGGCGATAGTAGGGACGGGGCCGTCCGAAGCGGTTGGACCACCAGGCGTTGGAGTTCAGGTCGGAGTGGCGGAGGAAGTAATAAGCAGTACCGTGGAAGTCGTTGGTGCCGGACTTGGTGACCATGTTGACGACGGCGCCGCCGGTCTGGCCGTACTCGGCGGAGAAGAAGTTCGTCTGCATCTTGAACTCCTGGACGACGTCGACGGAGGGGGAGAACTTGAGGTCGGTGATGCCGGAGTTCTGTTCGACGGTGGTGACGGTGACGCCGTCGATGAGGACGTCGGAGGTGGAGTTGCGGGAGCCGTTGGCGACGAAGTTGGTGTTGTTGTCGCTATTGGCGCGGCCGCCGGAGCCGACGACGCCGGGGGTCATGTAGGTGAGGCTCATCGACGTGCGGTTGATGTTGGGCAGCGAGATGATGTACTTGTTTTCGACGACCTGGCCGAGGTTGGAGATGGTGGTGTTGAGCAGGGGAGCGGCGCCGGTGACTTCGACGGCGGTGCTGACCTCGCCGACCTGGAGTTGAACGTCCATGGTGGCCTGTTGCTGCACGGTGAGGGGGAAGGTGGTCTGGACGAACTTGCGGAAGCCCTTGGCTTCGACGCTGAGGGTATAGTTGCCTGGGGGTAGGGCAGTGACGACGTAGCGGCCGGCCTCGTCGGTGACGGTATTGTGGGGGACGTTGCGGTCGGCTTCGAGGACGACGACCTTGGCGCTGGGGACGGCGCCGCCGGTGGCGTCGGTGACGGCGCCGCGCAGGCCGGCGGTGAAGGACTGGGCGCAGAGCGTGCCGGCAGACACGGCCAGCACGAAGACGGTGAGTAGCCATTTCTGGCGGTGTAGCATTCGAGAACCTCCCTGGTAACAGAGCCATCCCGCGGGCATAGACCCCTCCCGCGGGTGGCGCTGAGATCATATATGATCGATTTAATTCCGGAGT
>DAHVTI010000048.1 GCA_027324255.1 Bryobacterales bacterium
CAGCGCGGGCCGCGGCGCCACCAGCATCTCGTACTCCCGCAGTTGCGCTTCAATCGGATCCCCGTCCCCGTAATCCCAGCCCGTGATCCGCTCCGCCGCGTCGCTCCCGCACACCACGTATACCCGCTCCGCCCCCGCCGCACGCGCCTCCCGCGCCATCTCGATGAACAGCCCGCCCTCGCTCATCGCCGCCCCGATGCCCGGCTCCCCCTCCGCAATCCGCTTCAGCCACTCCGCCCGCACCTCGAACGGCGCCCCCTCCAGTCCCTTGTGCGGAAACCGCCGCGGCAGCACCAGCACCGCGCAATCGGCCGCGCGCAGCGCCGCCCGCGCCATCTCCACGTGCGCTTTCGTCGGCGGATTCCACGCCCCCGGCAGCAGCGCCGCCGCACCCCTCGCCCCGCCCGACAGGAATTCCATGCCATCATCGTAGCGAGGATCCCGGCCCCGCGCCGGCCTCGTCCGGCCCGGTTTCAAACAATTTCCTGGCACTTCGGGCAACCCCGTCCGCCCCGCGGCCATCTATAGTGAGGAAGAAGCGAAGATGTTTACCTGGATCTGTCCCCAATGCGGCAAGGAAGTGCCGCCCTCCTCTTCGGAGTGCCCCTTCTGCGCCGAGCGCCGGCAACTGGCCGCCCAGCCGCCTCAGCCGCAGTACCCGCCTCAGCAGCCTGCCTATCCGCCGCCGCCGGCAGCGCCCTATCTGCCGCCGCCCCAGCCCCCGTATCAGCCCCCGCCGCAGGCCGCTCCTTACGCGCCTCCGCCCCAGCCGCAATATCCTCCCCCTCAGCCCGGCTACCAGCAACAGCCCGCCTACTATCCGCCCCCCCAGCCCGCGCCGCCCCCGCAGCAGCCCGTCTACACCATCGACAACGGCAGGAAGGGCATGCCCACCTGGCTCGTCGCCCTCGTCACCCTCGTCGTCATCGGCGGCGGCTTCTTCGGCGTCTACCGCCTGCTCAGCACGAAGAACCGCGCACCTGCCGCCGGCGCCGCCTCCGGCCCGCAGCTCCCCGGCGCGAACTCTTCCAACCCCTACGCCAGGTACGTCGAGGTCACCGGTGTCCGCCTGCTGGAGAATGCGGCCAAGAAGCCCATGGTCCGCTTCGCCGTCGTCAACCACTCCGACGCCGAGCTCTCCGGCCTCCAGCTCCGCGTCACCTTCACCACCTCCAACGCCGCCCCCGGCTCTGAGCCCATCGCCGTCGTCGACGCCAAGGTCGGCTCCGTCCCCGGCAACGGCACCAAGGACATGGAGTTCCCCCTCGCCACTCACCTGCGCATCTACGAACTCCCCGACTGGCAGTTCGTCCGCACCTCCGTCGAGATCACCGCGCCGAAATAACCGCCTCGCGCTGCGCCCGCGTCCACCGGCATCCCGCCGGCGCCTCCACGCGCGCCCCCAGCCGCCGCAGGTTCAAGTGCGCGTCGAACAGGCAGGCGTCCTTTTCGAGCGCCCGCCGGAAGTCCGCCTCCGCGGCCTCCTTCTGCCCCAGCATCAGCAGCGCCAGCCCGCGGTTGTGCACCGCCGCCGCCGACCCCGGCTCCAGCGCCAGCGCCCGCCCGAACTCGCTCAGCGCCAGCTCCGGCTTCTGCGCCCGCAGCAGCGCCACCCCCAGGTCCGTCGCCACCCCCGCATCGTCCGGCGCCAACGCGCGCGCCTGCTCCAATAGCTCCACCGCCTGCTCCGCCGGCAGCACCCGCGCCAGTTGCCGCTTCGGCCTCACCTTCTCCGGCGCCTGCCTCGACGCCTCCATCCATAACCCCTGCGGGCTCTGCCACACCTGCGTCTGCGCCATGCTCAGCACTCCCAGCACCGCCACGTAGCCTGTCAACAACCGCCAGTCCGCCCGCCCCAGCAGAAAACCCGCCAGCCCGCAGAAGCACACCATCGGCAGGTACATCCGCCGGTCCGCCGCCAGGTCCGACGCCGGAAACACCGACGAGCTCGGCAGCAGCAGCATCAATCCCCCCAGCAGCCAGAACCCCGCCTGCGCCGCCCGCACCGTCCT
>DAHVTI010000056.1 GCA_027324255.1 Bryobacterales bacterium
CCCCGTACCACTTCGTCAGCCGGAACGCCATGTCTGCTCCCGTCTATCTCTACCAGCCCTTCTCCTCCCCGTCCATCCCTCTCCCGCCACCGGCCGCTTTCCCGCCATGAGCGGCCGCCGGAATCGCGCCACCGGTCTCCCCCGTTTCGCGCACAATATGGATGTGCCCCCCCGCGTCGGCCTCACCTACCGCTTCCCAACCAAGGCCGGCCCCTATCGTGATGCCCTCCAGGCCGCCGGCCTCCACGTCGCTGACATCACCCCGGATTCCGCCGCCTCCCTCCATACCCTTTGCGGCCTCGTCCTTTCCGGCGGCTCCGACGTCGCCCCCGCCCTCTACGGTCAGCCCGATCTCGCCGCCCGCAACCCTGATCCCGGGCGCGACGCCCTAGAAACCGATCTCGCCCGCGCCGCCCTCGCCTCCGGCATGCCCCTCCTCGCCATCTGCCGCGGCATGCAGCTTCTCAACGTCGTCCTCGGCGGCACCCTTCACCAGGACATCGGCGCAGGCCATACCCATGTCGAGCACGACGTCGTCATCCGGCCCGCCTCCCGCCTCGCCGCCATTTGCGGGCCCACCGCCCGCGTCAACTCCCGCCACCACCAGGCCGTCCACCGCCCCGGCGCCGGCCTCGCCGTCACTGCCCGCTCCCCGCGGGACGATATCGTAGAGGGCATGGAACTGCCCGGACCAGCGTGGGTCGTCGCCGTCCAGTGGCACCCCGAAGACCTCCCCGCGCCACGCCCCCTCTTTGACGCCTTCGCCGGCGCCGTTCATTCCTGGATGCCCTAGCCTTGCCCCAGCCCTTCTCCGTCCGGCGCTTCTTCTCCCGCAACGGCCCCCTCGCCGAATCCCACCCCAACTACGAGTTCCGCTCCGGCCAGCTCGAAATGGCCCTCGCCGTCGAAGCCGCCATCGAAGAGCGCCGCCACCAGATCGTCGAGGCCGGCACAGGCACCGGCAAAACCCTCGCCTACCTCATCCCCGCCATCCTCTCCGGCAAACGCATCGTCATCTCCACCGGCACCAAGAACCTCCAGGAGCAGCTCTTCTTCAAGGACATCCCCTTCCTCGAGCAGTTCTTCCCCAACGGCATCAAGGCCTGCTACATGAAGGGCCGCGGCAACTACGCCTGCCGCCAGAGAATCTACGACGCCGAGCGCGAGCCCATCCTCACCGGACTCGAAGAGGTCAACGACTTCGCCCTCATCCGCGAGTGGGAAAAGACCACCGACATCGGCGACCGCGCCTCCATTCCCAACCTCCCCGACGGTTCCACCGCCTGGGCCAAGGTCGACGCCCGCGGCGAGCTCTGCACCGGCCAGAAGTGCCCCTCCTTCGAGCGCTGCTTCATCACCCTCATGCACCAGCGCGCCGCCGAGTCCGACATCATCATCGTCAACCACCATCTCTTCTTCGCCGACCTCGCCGTAAAAGGCGAAGAGCACGGCGCCATCCTCCCCGACTACGCCGCCGTCATCTTCGACGAGGCCCACGAACTCGAAGACGTCGCCGGCCAGTACTTCGGCCTGTCCATCTCCTCCCACCAGGTCGAGGACCTCCGCCGCGACGTCCTCTCCGTCGCCCGCCGCAAGGAGTTCCTCTCCCGCGACCTCGAGGAGATGCTCCTCATCATCACCGATCACTCCGACCGCTTCTTCCAGCTCTTCCCCCAATCCGAAGGCCGCTCCGGCTTCAACGAGCGCGCCGCCTTCCTCCACCAGCACGAGGAGTCCTACCGCAACGTCTGCTCCGCCTTCGATCTGCTCGCTGCCCATCTCTCTCTGGTGAAGGATGCCCCCGACGAACTCATCCCCCTCCACCGCCGCGCCGTCACCCTCCTCGCCGCCCTCCGCCAGTGGATGGAAGGCGACGACCCCAGCTACGTCCACTGGCTCGAGCGCCGCGGCCGCGGCGTCTACCTCCAGGCCACCCCCATCGACGTCTCCTCCCTCCTTCGCGACCGCGTCTTCTCCGAAATCCCCTGCGTCGTCCTCACCAGCGCCACCCTCGCCGTCGAAGAGAAATTCGATTACGTCAAGGAGCGCCTCGGCCTCTCCGGCGCCCGCGAATTGATCGTCCCCTCCCACTTCGACTACCAGAAGCAGGCCCTCCTCTACGTCCCCCACCACCTCCCCGACGTCCGCAGCCCCGGCTTCCTCGCACTCGCCGCCGAAGAGGTCCGCACCATCCTCCAGCACAGCCGCGGCCGCGCCTTCGTCCTCTTCACCTCCTACCAGCAGATGCGCCTCATCCACGACCTCGTCGCCCCGGCCCTCGACTACCCCGTCCTCATCCAGGGCTCCGCCCCCCAGCGCGTTCTCATCGAGGAGTTCCGCACCACCCCCCACTGCGTCCTCTTCGCGACATCGTCCTTCTGGCAGGGCGTCGACGTCCAGGGCGACCAGCTCTCCTGCGTCATCATCGACAAGCTCCCCTTCGCCGTTCCCAGCGACCCCGTCGTCGACGCCCGCATCCGCGCCATCAAATCCTCCGGCGGCAATGCCTTCTACGATTACCAGGTCCCCCAGGCCGCCATCTCTCTCAAGCAGGGCTTCGGCCGTCTCATCCGCTCCCGCACTGACCGCGGCGTCTTAGTGCTCCTCGACAACCGCATCACCCGCAACCGCTACGGCCAGATCTTCTTCGACTCCCTCCCCAACTACCGCTTCACCACCACCCTCGACGACGTCGCCAGGTTCTTCGACGAACCATAGCTCTGCGTGGGGCAGGCCTCCAGGCCTGCGGCCGGCCTCCAGGCCGGCCCCGCGTCCGTCCCGCGACAAAGCGCGGAACCGCGTTAGCTCCCCCCCCGGATCAAAAAAACGCGGGCAGCCCATTCCCGGGTCTGCCCGCTGTCCTAAGTGAAGAAGGATCTGCTTCAGTCGAGTGTCAATCTCATTCGCTCAACGCCGACACCAGCGCCCCCCGCGCCGTCGTCTCCAGCGGGTTCTTGGCCAGCCTCACTTCGCTGATCGCCACCGGCAGGCCCGCCCCCTGCATCGCCTTCTCAAACCGCTCGCCGAATCCCCTCGGCATCGCCCCGCCCCCGCTCAGCACCAGCGGCACCGCCCGCCCGAACTTTGGCACGTTCCGCGTCGTCTCGAACGCTTCTTTCAGCCCCTGCACCACCGACTGGATCATGTCGTCGTAGTACACGCTGATCGCCTGCTGCACCTTGTCCGCGTAGTGCCCGTTGAAGTGGAACGCCTCTTCCTTGGCCAGCCGCACCCGGTTCACCAGCTCCCCCGTCACTCCCGCCGCGCTCGCGTCGATGAAGTCCCCGCCCTTCGCCGTGCTGAAGCTCAGCACCGGCACCGACATGTACGCCATCGCCACGTTGCACAGCCCCCCGCCGCAGCTCACCCCGATGCCCGTGTAGTTCGTGTCTTCCAGCTCGCTGTAGATCACCGCCACGCCTTCGTTCACCGCCCGCACGTCCTCGTAGCCCAGTTCGCCCAGAATCTGCCGGATCGTCGCCTCGTGATACGTCAGGTTGTCGTCCCCGCCCAGCGGCGGCGCCGGCACGCTGAAGCACACCTTGGCCGCGCCCTCGCCTTTCGGCCCCAGCACCGCTTCGATGAGCTCCTCGATCTGCGCCAGGCTCTCCGGCTCCTGCGGGTTCAGCACGCCCCGCGTCATCGGCCGCCGGATCTCCCGCCCCAGCAGGTCCGCCATCCGCGCGCTCTCGTTGCCGTACACGATGATCTGCCCGTCGGCCGCCGAATGCGGAATGTTCTCCCGGTTCAGGCTGCTCTCCGTCATCTTCGAGTGCGGCAGCGCCACAAACGCGTTCAGTTGCGCGTTCACCGTCTCGCTTTCCCCACTCCGCACCGCCGCCACAATCCGGCTCGTCCCGATGTCCAGTCCGGCCACCATGCCGCTGGCCTGTTCCTTTGCGTTCGTCATCCTTCTTTCTCCTTCACCTGTTGTTGATTCGTCTTCAGCGTGGACAGCAGCCCGCGGAAGCGCTTCTCCAGCGCGCTCCGGTAGGCGGTGACACTCATGCCGTGGGCCGTCGCATTCTGGCGCAGCAGTTCTTCGCCCAGCACCAGCCCTTTCCAGAAAGGCTCACCCGTCACGTTCACCAGCGACGGGTCATACGTGAATCCGACCAGCCACAGGCTCGGCACCGCCGCCGCGTAATTGTCCGGCAGCCCCGCCTGCGCGAACGGAAATCCCGCCGCCCAGTCGTAGTGGTAGCCCGCCTGCATGTTCGACGGGTTCACCGACACCTGCGCGTGCGTCACGCAGTTCGGCGCAGCAATCCGGTACTTCGACCGCAGCATCTCCGTCAGCACCCTCAGCGCGTGGATCTGCGCCGGAGTCGCCTCCGGCTTCGTCGCCCCAGGCTCCGTCCGCGCCTCCACCGATACCCCCAGAAACGCCCGGTTCAACCCGATGTACGTCCATTGCCCGTCCGCCCACACCGAGTACCCCGCGTGATTCGCCGCGTCGCTCTCCCTCACAATCCGCCACACCCGCCCGAACCGGTCCACCACGTAGTGGTACGCCCGCTCCTGCCGCACAAACTCCAGCAGCGCCGCCCCGATCACCCGCATCCGCTTCGTCTCGCCAGGCGCAAACTCCGACTGCGCGCTCTCCGTCGTGTGAAATACGATCCCCGCCGGCGCCGTCCTCGGTTGCCCCGACCCCGCACTCTCCGCCCCTCTCGGGTACACCTCGAACTGCCGCGGCTCGTTCCCTATCTCGTACCGCCGCTCCACCCGCAGCCCGTTCGAATACTCTTCCTGCTCCTCTTTCTGCTCCACCAGCCACACGTTCGGAATCGCCTCCGCCCTCCGCACGCTCGCCTGCGCCGTCACCACCGGCGGCCGCTGCCACAGCAGCAGAGTGTCCTTCAGCGCCCCCGCCGGCAGCAGCAGCACGCCGCAGCACGCCGCCACCACCTTTGTCCGGTGCGCCCTGAGCCACCCCCGCCCCGCCTCCGTCCGCGGATCCCATACCCTCCGGTCCCCCAGCGTCCGCCTCAGAAACCGCAGCCGCGCCACGGGATCCTCGATCCTGTTCGCCTGCCACCCCACCAGACTCGACGTCAGGCGGCTCGGCGTTCTTGCGGCGGCGCTCGGCATGGTCTTCGGCGCGGGACCGCCCGGTCGCGTCTCCCGCTGCCTCTTCCATCGGCGGACAACCTGGAAAACCTTAGAGTCGTCGGTGATTCACCCTAGAAGTTAGTCCGGCCAACCACTCATCCCCTCTCAGCGCTCCGCCTTCCCCGCCGGCATCTCCTCCACCCCCACCACCCGCGAGTCCGCCTGAAACTTCCGGTACTCCTTCCACACCACGTCCACCTCCGCCCTGTACTTCTTGAACAGCGCCACCCGCGCATCCACCTTCGTCGTCGCCCGCGCCGGCAGCCACACTTCCGAGTTCACCCGCCGCTGCTCGAACGTCAGCCGCGCCCCCGGCTGCAGCCGCGCCAGCACCCACCCGAACGAGACCGGCGCAATCGTCTCCGCTTCCACCTTCACCCACTGATAATCCCCTTGCGCAATCCACAACCGCCCCCGGAACTTCGTCAGCAACTGCCAACGCTTCGCCCGCCCCCGGTAGCCCGCCTTCGGCTGCGCCTCGATCACCCACACCGGCAGCCCGTCCACCTTCCCCTCCCCCATCAGCCGGAACGTGAACGCCTCCGGAATCTCCCGCACCATCCCCCGCCCTTCCTGCCGTTCCTTCTCCTCCGCCGCTATCCGCGCCTGCCTCTCCCGCTCCCCTTCACCGCTCCTCTTTTCCACCTCCCGGTCGAATCTCCTTTGGATTTTATTTGCCCTTTCCTCCGCTAGCGGCCGGTCGTTCTCCGCCACCAGCTTGCGATACGGCCGCCCGCCCAAAATCACCACATCAAATGTGGAAGATTTCGTCTGTTTCACTCGGCCCTCCGCATCCAGTGCCCGCTCCTCCACCCGCTGCACGTACGTGTAATCCCGCGCCCGGTCAAAGTTAAACCGATCTTTTTCAAGGCTTTTCCTGACAATCGCCTGCGCCTCCGGCGCCTCCTGCCCTACCGCCGTCGCCGCCGCCGCCAGCGCCGCCGTGATCCACAAAAAGTACCAAAATCGATTCATCAGTTGATTAAGTAGTGTACACTTTTGAATCAGGGTCGCCGAACCGCCGCCGTTCGGCGCAGCCTGGGATTCGGGAATGATCATCCTCCTCTTCGATGCGGGTACATCGGGCAGCGCTCCTTTGTGCGCTGCCCTCCAGTCGCTCGGCCACGAGGTCGAAGTCACCAACAACCCCGCTTGGCCCCTCGACGGCCACACACTCAGCATCGTCTGGACCGGTCCCGAAATCGAGCACGGCTCCAGGATGATCCGCGATGTTCGCGCCTCCCACCACGGCCACCTCCCCATCCTCGCCGCCGGCCCCCACAATTCCGGCCTCGCCATCCAGTCCGCCTTCGATGCCGGCGCCGACGACTTCCTCCCCTTCCCCGCCGAGCCCTCTCAACTCGCCGCCCGCCTCTTCGTCCTCCAGGCCAGAGGCGCACAGGCCCATCCCGGCCTCTCCCCCGGCCGCCTCACCCAGATCCACTCCTACGAGATCCTCGCCGCCATCCTCGGCCGCGTCGCCCACGACTACAACAACCTCCTCGCCGCCATCCAGGGCAACGCCGAACTCAGCCTCCTCACCTCTAAGATCGATCCCTCCACCCGCCACGGCCTCGAGCAGATCCGCTCCTCCGCCGGCAAGGCCATCGACCTCACCCGCCAGCTCCAGTCTTTCTCCAAGTCCAAGTCCGGCGCCCTCGCCGTCCTCCCCCTCGACCTCTCCGCCCTCGTCCGCGACTCCGCCGAACTCCTCCGCGTCGCCGTCTCCCGCGCTTGCCGCCTCCAATACGACCTCGCCCCCGCCTTGCCCCTGATCAGCGGCGACGCCGCCCGCCTCCGCCAAGCCCTCGCCGCCCTTGCCATCAACGCCTCCGAAGCCCTCGGCCCCCAGGGCGGCGCCGTCACCTTCCGCGTCTTCTCCCGCGACTCCACCGTCGTACTCGAAGTCGAGGACTCCGGCCCCGGCATCGCCGCCAACATCCGCGATCGCATCTTCGACCCCTTCTTCTCCACTAAGGAGCCCGGCCGCGGCCGCGGCCTCGCCGCCGTCCTCGCCATCGCCCGCGCCCACGGCGCCACCCTGGAAGTCGGCGGCGGCCCCGGCGCTCTCCTCCGCCTCGCCTTCCCCGCCGTAGCTCCCGCCGCCGCCTCGTCCCTCCACCCCCTCGGCACCGTCCTCCTGATCGATGACGAGGATGCCGCCCGCACCGCCGCCCACCGCCTGCTTCGCAAGGCCGGCTACCTCGTCTTTGAAGC
>DAHVTI010000074.1 GCA_027324255.1 Bryobacterales bacterium
TGGCGGCGATCTTCTGCGGCGTCACGGGGCTGGCGATGCTGACGGGCCACTGGCACACGCCGGTGCCGGATTGGATGTATCAGGAACTCATTCCGCGGGCGCGGGAGTTCTCGCATCCGTGAGGCGCCGGATGCGGGTGGCCGCGTCGTAGCGGCATTCGGCGCGCATCCAGTCTGGCAGGCAGTTTAGCGCGAGGATGCGTTCCACAACCCTCTCGCGGCAGAACTCGCACGCGCCGTGCTCGTAGAGAAGGAACAGGCTCCTGGCGGCAGCGGGGGAAGCGTTGCACTTGATGAAGTCCAAAGCGGCGAATGTGAGGACGTCGTAGTCGGAGTAGTCCATCTCCACATCCAGCCAAGACTCGAGGAGCGCCCAGTCTTCCGGGCGGGCGTTGCGGGCCATCAGCCAGATTGTTTCGGTGTGGCGGCTTTCGTGAGGGGCGAATTCTTCGGCCAGAGTGCGGATGTCCGGGTGGGTGAACTGTGAAAGCGCCATGACAGCCGCCCAGGAGACGTGGTCGACAGTGTGCCTCGCCATCGGGAGGATGGCATTGTGGCCGTAAGGAAAGGGGCGGTCTGCGAAGATCCGGAGGTAGTCTCGGAGACGCTCCGGGCCGGACTCCAGCAGCAGATCGTCCGCAGCCAATCGAAGGTCTTCTTCAGAGGCCCGCTCCCCCCAGTCGGCCAGGGCTGTCGGTTTGCCTTCCCGGATGAGCCGGCGGATTTCAGCGTAAGGCCTGTTGCGTGGCGGTGTATCGGACAGGTTGGTGTCGTGGGCGACTGGTGCACGCAGCGCCGCGAGCAACTCACTCCGGTCGTATTCGAGGTCTTCGCTGCCACATTGCAGCAGGTGGCTTTCTGTGATCAGGCGGCCAGCCTCGCCGTCCAGGCGCACAATCTCAACCGCGGTTTGGGCCTCGTAGGGAAGACGGGAGAAAGTCCGGTACATCGCCTCGCGTGCTTCGCTGCAGCCCCTCTCCGCGAAGCGGCGCAGGAGCATAAACACGCGCTCCCGGTCCCAATTGCTCTGGCCGGGGACCGGATTGTCGAGCGCCTGGATGAGGCCGGAGAGGAAGAACTCGGGTTTTCCGGCCAAATCAATCAACTCAAACAGGTAAGCCGCGCGGTCCGCCGAATCGAAGTGCAGGTATCCGACGTTTTCCACGCAGGCCGAAAGCAGGGCAGGGCGGAAGGGGGCAGGGTCGTCGCGCTGAAGAATCAGGTGCGCGCGGCCGAGGCCCTTTTCGAGGCACCGCACGAACGCGGCCGGATCCGGCGCGCTCACACCCAGCCCGTTTCGAGCGGGGCGCGGCGGTTCTTGTCGGCGATGAGGGGCTCGTTGAAGAAGGAGATGGTGGGCTGCATCAGCTTGAAGCGCAGCGCCAGTTCCTTGAGGAGGCCCGGGCCGGTGGCGATCTCCGAGGGCAGTTCCTTCCAGTAGTACCAGTGCTTGCACTTGATCCACTCCATGGCCGGGTGCTCGCACGGGAAGCCCTTGGGCGGGCGGGAGAGCTTGTCGCCCTGGAGCGGGCCCATGGCCTCCAACAGCTTCTCTTCGCCGACGATTTTCGTGAAGCGCTGGTGGTTGTCCATGATGTGGGTGCGCAGGATGCGCAGGTTTTCGGGCGTCGGCATGTAGACGCCGCCGGCCAGGCCGATGTGCTTGTGGGACACCTCGAAGTAGTAGCCGCCGGCGATGTGGCGGCCGAGGTCGTGGCGGAAGAACGAGGCGCCGAGGTGCGTTTTGTAGGGCGTCTTGTCGCCGCTGAAGCGGGTGTCGCGATAGATGCGATAGATGGCCTTCTGGGGCGACGTCACCGCCTCGGGCGCGAACTTCAGCATCTCGGCGCCGAGAGCTTCCACCAGCGCCTCCATGGGGGCCTTCACGTTGGCCAGGAAGAACTCCTTGCGCGCCTCGAACCACTCGCGCCGGTTGTTCTTCTCCAGGTCCCGGAAGAACTTGAGCGCCTCTTTGGAAAAGCCCGGAAAACTGGCGGCCATCTCTGTGCCTCCCCTACAATTGTGTTCGATGCACACCATCGACGAGGCGCGACGGCGCCTCCAAGCGAACGAGGCGCAGCGGCGCCTCGATGCTGTTTCGTCCCTCCAGGTTACCCGCAATGAGCCCCTTTCGCAGCACACCCGCTTCGGTTTCGGGGGACCGGCCTCGCTGTTCGCGGATACGCGGTGCGAAGACGCGTTCCTGGAAGCGCTGCGGATCGCCGGCTCCTCGGGGCTGCCGTGGCTGGTCATCGGCCTGGGCACCAACCTGATCGTGTCGGACAATGGCTTCGACGGGCTGGTGCTGCGCTACAGCGGCAGCCGGATTTCACAACAGGGGAACAGGATCTTCGTGCAGGCGGGGGCGGCGCTGCAGGAGTTGGTGGATTGTTCAATCCTGCACGGCCTGCAGGGCCTGGAATCCATGACCGGCATCCCCGGCAACACCGGCGCGGCGATCTACGGCAACGCGGGCGCCTACGGCGCTTCCATCTCCGACCGCGTCGCGCTTGTCCGCTACTTCGACGGTGAGGTGGTGCGCGAGACCGATCACGCGGGCTGCGGCTTCCGCTACCGCGACTCCGTGTTCAAGCGCCGGCGCCTGGAGGGCCAGGCGTGGCTGATTCTCTCCGCCGAACTCGAATTTCCGCCGGGCGACGCCGGGGCGATGCGCGAAAAGGCCGATTCCATTCTGGCCACGCGCAACCGGAAGTACCCGCCGGAGATGAAATGCGCCGGCAGCATCTTCAAGAACCTGATCCTGGCCGAACTGCCGCCGCAGGCGCAGACCGTTGTGCCGCCGGCGATCGTCAAAGGGGGCAAGGCGCCCTCGGCCTGGTTCCTGGAGCAGGCCGGAGCCAAAGGGCTCGAGCAGGGCGGCGTGCGGGTGACGGAGTATCATTCCAACACGCTGTACAACGCCGGCGGCGGCACGGCCGCGGAGTTCTGCGCGCTGGTGCGCGAGCTGAAGCAGCGCGTCCGCGCGATGTTCGGCATCGTGCTGGAAGAAGAAGTTCAGTACATTGGTTTCGACTCCAGCGAACTGCCATGAGACTCCTGATTCTTGCCTTCGCCGCCTCCCTCGCCATTGGGCAGACGCCCCGCAAGCGGGGCAGCCCGCTCGAAGCGCTGCCCGGAAACATCGAGGTGCTGACGCACTTCGGCGAGCGCGCCGATTTCTCGCCGTCGAACAGTGAGGTTGCCTTCATGGCCAAGAGCTTCGGCGACGCCTTTGTCATCGACATCAAGACGCGCGCCATCCGCTGCCTCACCTGCTCTATTCCAGGCGCGGCGTTCCTGCGCGTGATGCACCTTTCCAATGGCGACTACCTGCTGATCGGCGCCGGGAAGTTCACCGACATCCGCACGTCGCGCGGCCGCGACAACGAGTTGTGGTACCTGTCGCGCAAGCC
>DAHVTI010000081.1 GCA_027324255.1 Bryobacterales bacterium
CGCGCCGCGGCTCCGGAAGCGGATCACGCGCGCCGGGTCCACGAAATACACCCCTTCGTGCGCGCGTTGCGCCAGCGCCAGCAGAGCCTCCCGGTCGAACTCCAGACTCTCCCGG
Source organism: Bryobacterales bacterium (assembly GCA_027324255.1). Classification (GTDB taxonomy): domain Bacteria; phylum Acidobacteriota; class Terriglobia; order Bryobacterales; family Bryobacteraceae; genus Paludibaculum. Next base: position 116 of record DAHVTI010000081.1, read on the forward strand.
CCAGCCATGCCGCCTGTCATCGCTGCCCGGAAGGAATCTTGGAACAGACTCTCCGCAGCCCCGTTCGCGCTAGCCTGAGAGCGGGGGACGCGCCCGTGATCATCTCCGCCAGCTACCGCACCGACATCCCCGCCTTCTACGCGGAGTGGTTCTTCGCGCGCCTCCAGGCCGGCCGCGTCCTGGTCCGGAACCCTTACTCCGGCCAGGCCATCACCGTCGATCTGCGCCCCGCCAGCGTCACCGGCTTCGTCTTCTGGACCCGCAACTTCGGCCCCGTCCTGCGCCGCCTGCCCGATCTGCTCGGCTTCGGCCGGCCCTTCACCGTCCAGTTCACCGTCACCGGCTACCCGCGCGCCCTCGAAGCCGCCGTCATCGACCCCCTCCAGGCCGTCGCGCAGATCCGCCGCCTCTCCGCCGAAGTCCACCCCCTCTGCCCCGTTTGGCGCTACGACCCCATCGTCTTCTCCAGCGCCACCCCGCCCGATTTTCACCTCGCCAACTTCGAGCGGCTCGCCGCGCAGCTCGAAGGCGCCACGGACGAAGTGGTGGTCAGCTTCGCCCAGATCTACCGCAAAACCCGCCGCAACCTCGACGCCGCCGCCCGCCTCCACGGCCTTGAGTGGTACGACCCGCCGGACGAAGCCAAGCTCCGCCTCGTCTCCCAGCTCGCCGCCATCGCCCGCTCGCGCGGCATCGGGCTCACCGTCTGCACCCAGCCGCAGTACCTCGCGCCAGGCGCCGTGGAGGCCCGCTGCATCGACTCGCGCCGCCTCTCGCGCATCGCCGGCGCGCCGCTCCAGGTGCCGCTCAAGGGCAACCGCCCGGGCTGCGCCTGCCACGAGTCCCGCGACATCGGCGAGTACGACACCTGCCCCCACGGCTGCGCCTACTGCTACGCCGTCCGCCACCGCCGGCTGGCTCTGGCCCGCTACCGCGCCCACCGGCCGGAGGACGAATCGCTCCTGCCCCTGGCGCCCGCCGGACCCGCCAGCCCGCTGCCGCTCTTCCCCGCTGCCCGCTGACTACTCGAACAGCCAGTCGAGATCCGCCCGCGCCTGCGCCGCCCCCCCGAAGAACACCATGCGCGGCTCCGGCTGCGCGCTCCTCGGCAGGAAGCCCAGCACCACGTAAGCGCCCGGGCCGAAGTCCAGGTCGCTGCGCCCCGCCGGCACGGCGTGCGAGTATACCGTGAAGCCCGGGTGCGCCCCCGCCGCCACGGCGTTCCACAACACCGGCTCCCATTCGTCCTTCGGCGGCGCCGCCGCGGCCCGGCTGCGCGCGCTCTTGAAAAACCCCACCAGCACCTGCGCCGGCTCCCGCAGTTCGAACTCCACGCGCGCGCCCTTCTCCATGGCCAGCTTCTGCGGCATGCGGATCCCGGTCAGCCCGGCCAGCTCCGGCGCCACCTCTTGCCCGTGTCAATTCTTGAGTGTAAATTTGCCGCCGACTCCAGAGGTCGGGTTTAGAATTACGGTTACCTGAGCGGAGGGTAGGGCAACGCCGGGAGGCGACCCGAGCGCCGACTCAGGGGCCGGAATGGTTGGGGCGGCGCAGGCCGCCCCGCTCCGCAGCCATTCTGGCGCGAATGCGATAAATCCCGGGAGCGCGAGGGCAGCGCCCTCGCATCCAGAAAAGACTCCTTCCTCATTGGCTCACCGCCAGCGAAACGACTTTGGCGGCCGACTCTTCGGCCGGCGCATCATCGAAGGTCAGGTAGGCCTTGGCGTCGGTCAGCCAATCTTCATGCATTTCCACCAGCAGCATGCCGATCAGGCGCAGGCACGCCCCGCGGTGCGGGAAGATACCGACGACGCGGGTGCGGCGGCGGATCTCCTGGTTCAACCGCTCGATCGGGTTGTTGGAGGAGAGCCGCGTCCGATGCGGCGGCGGGTAATGCAGGTAGCTCAGCACATCGTCGATGCCTGCCTCGAAGATATCCATCGCTTTGGCGAACCGGCTCTGAAACTGGCGTACGACGTCGGCCGCCTTCGCCTTCGCGCTCTTCTCGTCCCGCTGCACAAACACGGCCTTCATCGCCTCACTCACCTCGGCCTGGCTGCGCTTGCTGACGTGCACCAACACGTTCCGGTAGAAGTGCACCTTGCATCGTTGCCACTCGGCCTTGAGCACTTTCCGCACCGCCGCCTTCAAGCCGCCGTGCGCATCGGAAACCACCAGCCGCACCGCCTGCAGACCGCGCTCCTTCAGCCCTTTGAAGAACTGCGTCCAGCCTTCTTCGCTCTCCGTCGGAATCACATCCAGCCCGAGCACTTCACGACGGCCCTGCAGGTTCACACCCGTGGCGATGACCACCGCCATCGACTCGACCCGCTCGTCCTCGCGCACCTTCTCATACAACGCATCCACCCACACGTAGCGAATCTCGCCCAGGGGACGCTCGCGGAACTGGCGCACCTTCTCGTCCAGCGCCGTGCACAGTTGGCTCACCTGGCCCGCCGACACGCCCGCAATGCCCAGTTCCCCGAGCACGGCTTCGATCTTCCGCGTGCTCACGCCGCGCACCACCGCCTCCTGAATCACACTGACCAGCGCCTGTTCACTGCGCTTGCGGTGTTCGATGAAGCTCGGCACATAGCCACCTTCCCGCAGCTTCGGCACCTTCAACGACAGCGTGCCCAGCCGCGTGTCCCAGCGCCGCTCGCGGCTGCCGTTGCGGTGCGTCGCGCGATCCTCGCTCCGCTCGTAGGGCGCCGCCCCCACCTTGGCCGTCACCTCGGCCTCCATGACAAAGTCGGCGATCATCTCCGCCATCGCCCGTAGCGGGTCCTCGGCACTCGTCACGCTCTCCATCAGCTTGTCGGCGAGCTCCGCGCGGTCTATCCTGTCTTTGGCCATCCGTTTCCAGCTCCTTTCGTGAAAGTTGGGATACTTCCACTGGAGCCGGCAGCGGCTGGCCCTTGTCAAGCCCTCAATTTACACTCTGGATTTTACGCGGCCCCTCGGAGTGGGGTGTTTCTGAGAACAACCGTAAGGCCAAGTTCTACAGGTTGTCCAAGGCAGGCAAGAAGGCATTGCAGTCGGAGAAGCGCCAGTGGGAACAGACGACGGAGATCGTAGCTCGCTTCTTCGCATTAGAAG
>DAHVTI010000089.1 GCA_027324255.1 Bryobacterales bacterium
AGCAGGGAGGTGATGTAAGGCTCGGGGGCATCGCTCACGTGCCAGGGTTTTGGGCGTGGGGATTCCTGCGAGTCAGTGAGAGCTTCGACCTGGATGCGGAGCCAGGCCAGGTCGTTGATGACGCGCGGGACGCCGCGCACCTGCACCACGGCATAGTTCCAGGTGGGGACGACGCGGCCGTGCTCCTTCTTGGACGGGTACCAGGAAGGGGAGATGTAGGCCTGGGGGCCGTGGAAGACGACCAGGGTTTCGGCGCCGGCCCGGAGGGCCTCGGCCTGGGGGTTGGATTTGGCGATGTGGGCGCGGAGGGTACCCTTTTCGCGGGCATCGCTGAGAATGAAGGGAACAAGGCTGGCCTGGAGGCCGCCGGGGCCGGCGGTGATGAGGGTGGCAAGGGGATGAGAGCGGATGAGGGCGTGTAGGACTTCGAGGCGGTCTTCACGGAATGCGGGCGGCTGATACATGGGGTTTTATCAGTCTAGAATGCCGCGAGTCAGTTGGCCCAGCCGCCGTGACTTTTGGGGGCGAGGGCTTCGAGGCCGGCGTAGAGGGCGAGCGCGGGGTCGGGGGCGTTCCGCATGGCATCGAGGAGGGCGGCTCCGCTCGGGTGGGGGAGGCCGGGGATGCGAATGCCGGGGATCTTTTTGCGGGTGTCTTCGAGCTCACGGGCCTCTTCCTTGGAGAACGAGCGGGCCAGGCGGAAGCCGAAGCCGAATTGGACGAGCCATAGGGCGGGCTGTTCGGCGCGCACGCGGGCGTCGGACATTTCGGCGATCCAGCCCTGGACGGCGCTTTGGAAGATGCTGCCGGGCGGGGCGGCGTCCATCAGGGCGCGCCAGAGTCCGGCGCGCTGGAGCCAGACGTCGTTGGCGCTCATCTTGGAGACGCCGCGGAAGTCTACTATGCGGCGGAGGACAGGGGCGGCTCGCTGGTCCCATTCGGGGGTCTGGCGCTCGGCTGCGGAGAGCCAGGCCTCGGATTCTCCGTTGGTGCGGAGGCGGTTGATGGCGCGGTAGAGGGTGTAGAGATCCTCGGCATTTTGCCAGGGAGGGTCGGAGGCAACACCGGTGAGCTTCTCGGGGCGGACTTCGTCAGAGGTGAGCGGGGAGACGTCGGTGACTTGCCACAGAGTTAGGGTATTGTTGAAGACCCGTTCGGCGAGGAATGCGTCGCGCCACTTCTCGTTGGCCGTTTCCGGATTGAGGCGCGCGTAGGAGTCGGCGCAGCGGGCGGCGCTCAAGTGCCGGCCGAGGAAGGTGCGCAAGGCGGATACGATGGCGACGGGACTGGCGCCGCGCTGCCGGAGATCGCTGCCAAGGGCCAAGCCGTAAATCAGGGCACGAATGCTGGCGATGGCAAACGAAAACGTCCGGTCGTCGGATTGGATGGAGGCGAGTGCGGAGGCGTAGGCGTTGACGAGATCATCCGCCGGCCAGTTGTGGGTGAAGACGAGTTCGCGGACGAGGAGGGAGGCGGGGGCGATTTCCGAGGGCGAGCGGAGTTCGCGGAGGCGGCGGAAGACCATTTCGAGGGGGCGTTTCTTTTCGCGCTCTTCGGGGGTGAAGCGTCCGCGGGTGACGACGGGGAGGAGGGTTTCGTAGAGCGGATCGATGGATGCGACGTAGGGGTCTTCGCACGCGGCGGGCGGGAGTTGGATGGTGGGGATCTGGTCGAAGAGTTCGACGGCGTGGCGAGGGTTGGCGGCGAGCAGGAGTTGGATGGCGCGGCCGCGGAGGCTGAGGGCGTCGAGGCGGAGAGGCTGGATTTGGGCACGGGCGAGGGCTGGACCATTTGGGTAAGCGGGCTGTGCGAGAGACCAGGGGTGGGGCTCGCGCGCCTGGGGGGCGCGCTCGAAAACTTCCTCCAGGAGGGCGGATTTCTGGTTTTGAGGGATTTTGGTGGCTTCGAGGAGGCGGAAGGCGAGGTCGGCGAAGATTTCCACGGGCTCGCCTCGGGCGCGGTCGAGGAGGGAGGCGATGGGGTCAGGGACCTCGTGGCTGACGGTCCGGGGCTGGGGGGCCCACGACCCTGGCCTGAAGGCCAGGGTAGCAACGGGGGTGGGCGTGGCGAGCCCGTCGCTGACGATCCTGGACTGGGACGGGTGAGGTGTGAAGAAAAGGAAGGCGGCGGCCAGGAGACTCAGGCGCGAAACCATGGGGCGATGTTATCACATGGTGAAGAGGGCTTCCATGGTGCGGATGCCATGGTGCGGATGCCGTCCCAAAGGTTTTGGAGACGGAGGTTTTCGTTGTGGCTGTGCTGGTTGTTGTCGTGATTCACGATGGGCACACCGATGAGCGGCACGTGCACCTCATCCTCGATGATGGCGAGGGGGACGCTTCCGCCGAGGGTGGGCATCTTGACGATGGGACCGTGGACGGCTTCGAGGGCCGCGATGACCTGACGTGAGGCGGGGAGGTCCATGGAGGTGCGGACGGCGCGGTAGCCTCCTTCCTTGGTGTGGATGGAGGCGACCTTGGGGTGCGAGAGGCGCTCGGCTTCGGTGGGCTCGCGGTTGTCGACGAGGTAGAAGCCCTGGGCGCGGATGTGGTTCTTCACCTTTTGGAGAATGGCTGCGGGGTCGATGGCTTTGACGAGGCGGATGTCGATGGAGGCGTCGGCGCGCGACGGGACGACGTTGGCGGCGGCGGCTCCCGGGGCTCCGCTGGTGATGCCGCGGATGTTGAGGGAAGGCTGGTTGATGGCCTCGCTCAGGCTTCTTGGCGAGGCTTCGGGGCGGTTGAGCCAGAACTCGCGGAGGAGGGCCTCGTCGACCGGCGGCTCGGCTTTCATGGCGGCGATCTCGGTGGGGCTGAGAGGCTCGATGCCGTCGTAGAAGCCGGCGATGGTGACGCGGCCTTCGTCGTCCTTCATGGAGGCGAGGAGGCGGGCGAGCGTCATGGCGGGGTTGGGGGCCCAATTGCCGTAGTGGCCGGAGTGGAGTTCGCGGCGGGGTCCGTAGACGGTGAGATCGAGGCCGGTGACGCCGCGGGCGCCGAAGTAGAGCTGCATGCGGCGGGTCTGGTGGACGGGGCCGTCGCAGATGAGCCAGAAGTCGGAAGCGACGGCGGCGCGGTGGGCGGCGAGGATACGGCCGAGGTTCTTTGACCCTGATTCCTCTTCCCCTTCGAAGAGAAACTTCAAGTTGATGGTGAGGTGGCGGCCGGTCTGGCGGAGAGCGTCGAGGGCGGCGAGCATGGCGAGAATGGGGGCCTTGTCGTCGGCGGTGGAGCGGGCGTAGAGGCGGGCCTCGGGATCAGTGGGGCGGGCGCCGCGGAGGGAGGGCTCAAAGGGGGCGCTGCCCTGCCACTTCGACGGGTCGACGGGCTGGCCGTCGTAGTGGGCGTAGAAGAGGACCGTCTGTTTGGCGCCGGGGGTGCGGAGCTCGCCGAAGACGGCGGGGATGGCTCGGGGGACTTCGAGGAGTTTCGAGGCCACACCGCGCCTGTTCAGCGCCGCGCGGATCCATTCGGCGTTGCGGCGGAGGTCCTGGGGACTCGATGCGGTGTTGGGGATCTTCAGAAAGCCGGAGAACTCGGCGAGGATGCGGGACCGGTCCTGGGCGAGGGCGGAGAACAGGAAGAAGAAGGCGGCGAGGGAGAGGCGCACTTGATTACTTTACCGCGGGGGCCGGCCAGGGGGCCGGCCGCAGGCCTGGGGGCCTGCCCCACGGGGCTACATTTCGCGGCGGTTTTCGAGGGATTTGGACATGGTGACCTCGTCGGCGTATTCGAGGTCGCTGCCGACGGGGATGCCCATGGCGATGCGGGT
>DAHVTI010000095.1 GCA_027324255.1 Bryobacterales bacterium
TGCCGAGACGCCAGTTCCTTGCCGCCCCTGCCGGGGCCCTGATGCAGGGAGGCCGCAAGATCCGGGCCGCCTTCCTCGGCGCCAGCCACCCCCATGCCGTCACCAAGCTCCGCCTGCTGATGTCGTCCCCCGGCTACGACCTGGCCGGAGTCTGGGAAGACGGCGCGAAGGAACGCGCCGCGCTGGGCAATCCCAGCGGAATCCGCTGGCTCTCCAGGCAACAGGTTCTGGGCGACCGCAGCATCGAGGCCGTCTTCATCGAAAGCGCCGTGAAGACCCACGGCCCGCTCGCCATCGAGGCGCTGGAGGCCGGCAAGCACTGCCACATCGAAAAGCCCGCCGCCGATAACCTGCGCGATATGCGGCGCATCGTCGACCTGGCCAAGTCGCGCCGTCTCGTCATCCAGAGCGGCTACATGTGGCGCCACAACCCGGCCGTCGAGCGCGCCCTCGAAGCCGCGCGCCAGGGCTGGCTCGGCGAAATCTACTCCGTCCAGGCCCGCATGAACGCCCTCATGACAGCCGCGGCGCGCTCTGAGGTGAGCCTGTTCGCCGGCGGCCAGATGTTCGAGATGGGCGCGCACCTGGTGGACATCGTCGTCCGCCTCATGGGCCGCCCGCGGCGCATCACCCCCTTCCTGCGCCACGACGGGCCCTTCGAAGACTCCCTGCAGGACAACACCGCCGCCGTGCTCGAATACCCGCGCGCCCTGGCCATCCTCGTCTCCAGCGCCCTGCAGCCCAACAGCTTCCCCTACCGCGCGCTCGAAATCTTCGGCGCCAACGGCAGCGCTGTCGTGCGGCCCATCGAGCCGCCCTCGCTCGAAATCGACCTCGCCCAGGCCGCCGGGCCTTATCAGAAAGGCCGGCAGAAAGTCGCCCTGCCCCCTTACGAACGCCACGCCGGTGAAATCGCCGCCCTCGCCCAGGCCATCCGCGGCGAAAAGCCGCTCGACGCCACGCCCGACACCGAGATGGCCGTCACCGAAGTCCTGCTCGCGGCTTCGAAGATGGTGGCCTGAGCCTTACTTCCGCGCGTACCTGTCGAACACCCCCATCACCGGCAGCGCGTTGTATTCGGCGTCGAACATCCCGCGCCGCATCAGCGGGCCGGTGACGGCCGGCTCCCACCAGAACACGCCGCGCCCCAGGTTGTGGGGCGTGGCGAGCACCGCCCGCTGCACCTCTTCCAGAAACTCCCGCTGCCCATCTGGCGACTCCGCAAACGGCCCCGGCCGCTTCAGGTACTCGCCGGGGCGCATGTTGTACGCCACCTCCACCAGCATGATCGGCTTGCGGTAGGCCTCCGCCATGAGCGCCAGGTTTTCCCTCAGGTCCAACAGCGAGCCGTGCCACCACGGATAGTACGACTGCCCGATCACGTCGTAGCCGATGCTGTACGTGTGGAACTTGTCGAAGAAGGCCTTGGTCCGCGCCGCGTCCCCGCCCTTGTCGATGTGGATCATGATCAGCGGGCGCCGGCCGTTACCGCGCCCGGCGTCAACGCCGTCGATGCCCGCGCGGACCAGCTCCGCCAGGTGGTCCCAGTTGGCGGGCAATTTCCCGTCCGGCCACAACATGCCGTTCGAAATCTCGTTGCCGGGCTGCACCATGTCCGGCAGCACGCCCGCCTCCCGAAACGCGGCGATAGTGTCACGCGTGTATTCGAAAACGTCCTTCACCAACTGCTCGTGCGAATGCCCCTCCCAGGCTTTCGGCAGAAACTGCTTGCCCGGATCGGCCCACGTGTCGGAGTAGTGGAAGTCCAGCAGGAACCGGAAACCCAACTGCTTCGCCGCCCGCGCCAGCGCGATGGTGTATTCGAGGTTGTTCGGCAGTTGCGTGGGCGTGTGGAACAGCCGCAGACGGATCCAGTTGTAGCCGTGGTCCTGGAAGATCTGCAGGCCCGCCTTGGCCTGCCCACCGTCTTTGAAAACGGTGCCGCGGTCCTCGGCCTGCTTCAGAAACGAAAGGTCGGCGCCGATGGCGTATGGCGGCAATCCCTGCGCCGGCAGCGGTCCGATGCAGGCCAGGAATGCGATCAGAGCTTGGACTTTCACGCCCCTGAGCTTATCAGTCTTCCGGAATGTTGAACTTGTCCCCCGTGTCCGCCACCCACTGCTTCAGGCGCGCGATCAGCTTCTTCCGCTGCGCCCGGTAGGCGTTGTTATGCGCCAGGTTGGCCTGCTCGTAGGGGTCCTCGTTGAGGTTGTACATCATCCAGCTCACTCCGTCGAAACAGGAATACTTCCAGCCATCCTTCGTCACGATGCCGCGGTAGGGCTTGTTGACGGAGTAGCCGTGGCCGGTCGGCACCACGGTCTGCAGGTAGGCCGAATCCGGCGCGGAAGGCGGCGGCGTGCCCGGCTTGCGCAGCCGGAACGCCGACAGGTCCTGCCCTTCCATCCACGCCGGCTTCGAAATCCCGCACAGGCCCAGCGTGGTCGGTGCGATGTCCGGCGCGTTCACGAACACCGGCTGCCGCCCCGTCATGTGCCCGTTGTAAGTCGGTTGCGCGCCGGCGATGAAGAACGGAATGCGGATCGATTCCTCGTAGGCCGTCATCTTGCGGAACTGGCCCTGCGAGCCCAGCATGTCGCCGTGGTCGGAGAAGAACAGCAGGTGCGTGTTGGGGTACAGCCCCTCGTCGTGCAGCGTCCGGATCACGCGCCCCAGGTTGAAGTCGAGGTTCTCGACCATCGGGTAGTAGCCCGCCATCTCGCGCGCGGCCTGGTCGCGAATGGATCCGACCAGCGGCACGTTCGGCCGGAACTGGATGTTGCCCGCCGACCACCGCTGGCGGTACTCGGGCGGCGCCACGTACGGATCGTGCGGCGGCTGCACGGAGCAGGCCGCGAAGAACGGCTGGCCCTTGCCGCTGCGCTGCGCGGCCGCCTGCTCCTTCACGTATTTGATCAGCAGGTCGGTGAGGCAGTCCGTCTCATAGCCCGGCAGGCGATAGTGGAAGGCGTCCTTCCCTTCCCCGCCGTGCACCCAGCAGTCGTACTGCGAGTTGTTGTTCTCATAGCCCGTCCACGTGTCGAACCCGCCGCGCTTCTTCGGGTCCGTGATGAACATCGCCGCCCGGCCCTGGCTCTCCTGCCAGCCGCCCAGGTGCCACTTTCCGAAGTAGGCCGTGTGATAGCCGGCCTCCTTCAGCGGCTGCGCGACCGTGGGCTGCCCTTCAGGCAGCGGGTACTGGTGGCCCACCACGCAGTGATGCGGATACCGGCCCGTCAGCAGCGATCCGCGAAACGGGCAGCACAGCGGGAAGCCGGAGACGGCGCCTGTGAACTGCACCCCCATCGACGTGAGGTTGTCTGTCACCGGCGTGCGCGCGTTCGCGTCGCCGTTGATGCCCAGCGCCTGCGCGCGGTGCTGGTCGCCGAAGAACCAGATCACGTTCGGCTTGCCACCGGGCTTCTGGACGGCTGGCGGCTGCGCCGCGGCCGCGGCTGCGGCAGGCAGAGAGGAGGAGCGGAGGAAATCGCGGCGGTTCATGTGTAGTGGTCTCCCTAGTAGAGAAGCTTCAGGCCGAACTGCACGATGCGCGGCTGGTTCAGCTGGCTGGAAACCACCGCGAACGACGGGTTCCCGAAGCTGGAGTTCGGCGGCGAGAAACGCGGAGTGTTCAGCAGGTTGAAGAACTCCCCACGAAATTGCAGGCGCAGCTTCTCGCGCAGAACCGTGGTCTTGGAGAAATTGGCGTCGATCTGCTGCGTGATGTCTGTCCGCAGCCCGTTGAACGTCCGCGGCGAGTTGCCGAACTGATAGGACGGCGCGTTGGAAAAGACCGAGGCGTCAAACCAGCGGTTCGGTGTCGGGTTGTCGAGCATGGCGCTGGTGCCGTTCCACATGGGCCGCTGCCCGCCGCCCTGCGAGAACGTGTTGTTCACCGCCGAGCCGACCCCGATGGGGCCGCCGGAGAACCAGGAGTTCACCGCGCCCACTTCCCAGCCGGTCAGCAGGGCCTTCACCGCGCCCTTCGAGTTCTTGAAGAACGGCAGGGCCCACACCCCGTTGATGATGAAGCGGTGCGTCTGATCCGTGGTCGAAACGGACCAGTCGCTGGCCAGGTCGTTCCAGTTCTGGAACCCGCCCGAGCCCAGCGCCTCGCCGCCGAACGGCCCGGCGCCGTAATCCATCAGCTTGGACCAGGTCCAGGAGCCGAGAATCGTGAAACCTTTCGCATAGCGCTTTTCGATCTTCAACTGGAGCGAGTGGTAGCTGGAGGTCGCCCAGGCGGAGTTCACGGCGTTGACGGTGTCGAACTGCGGGAAGGGCCGCAGCAACTGGGCCCGGGAAACGGTCCTCTGAGCCAGCGAGCCCACGCTGATCTGTCCATAGAAGGGATTGGTCACCTGCTGGCGCAGCGCATCGCCGAGTGCGAGCGCCGAATCGGGCAACTGGTTGAACTGCCGGTCCTGCGAGAAGCCCACGCCGCGCGAGCCGGCGTAACCGAGGTCGAACAGCACTCTCCAGGGCATTTCCCGCTGCAGGTTGAAGTTCCACTGCACCGAATAGGGCGAGTAGTTGCCGCGGTCGGTGTACTGGATGGCCTGCCCCAGCAGGGTGGCCGCGCCTTGCGAGTTTCCAGTGGCCTTCAGCAGGCCGTTGGGATACGGGTTGCGCAGATAGTGGTTCGGGTTGACGCCGTCGAGGGAGGTCACCACCTGTGTGCTGGTCGTGAAGCCCGATACGCCGAAGCTGCCCGCGCCGCCACCCACGCCGGTGATGGTGCCGATGAACATGCCCGCGCCGCCGCGGATCACGGTCTTGTCCGTCAGACGGAACGCAAAGCCGGCGCGCGGCGAAAAGTTGTTGCGGTCAGGGTTGGTCTGATAACGGCTTACATTGTTCACGCCGACGAAGGCCAGCGCGCCCCGCAGGTTCAGGCCCGCGGCCTGCAGCGGCGCCTGGGCGGCGTAGTCGAAGTTGGTGAACTGGTTGAAGCGGTCCGTGCGCGGCGACTCGAAGTCGTAGCGCAATCCGACGTTCAACGTCAGGCGCGGCGTCACCTTCCAGTCTTCCTGCAGGAAGAAGGCGTAGTAAACGTTCTGCATGGCCAGCGCCGGGACGGGCGTCACCGAGCCACCCGGAATGCCCAGGAGGAAGGTGGCCAGGGCCACGCCCGCTGTCGCGCTGGCTTGCGTGGGATTGGGTCCCTGCGTAAAGGCCGGGCCGAAGCTGAAGTTCGTGCTGGTGTCGGCGAACTGCTGGGAGTTGAAGCGGATCACCCGGTACTCGCCGCCGAACTTGATGTTGTGGCTGGCCAGCGTCTTGGTAGTGTTGCCCATCAGGGACCAGTTGTCCATGCCGAACGCGATGGAATCGGCGCCGCCCAGCGTCGCCCCGTTCCCGGTATTGGGAATCGAAGCCGTCGTATTGAAGCCGGTCACGGTGATCACGGGGAACGACGCGATCGGAATCTGCTGCTTCAGCGAAGCGGGCAGCCCGAGCGTGGTGATGTCGAAGCCGTTCGAATAAGGCGTCCTGAAGTTCGACAGGCGCGCGTACGCGGCGCGGAAGGTGGCCAGCAGCGTCGGCGAGAAGATTTGCGTGTCTTCCACCACCGCGTTGTAGCGGTTGAAGACCTGCGGCCCGAAGGCCGGCGAGGCCGCGTTGTCCGCGCCGTAGACCGGCGAGCGGTTGATGGGCGAGTTGTCGTAGGAGAAGCGGCCGAAGAGCCGGTTGTTGCTGTTCAGGTTGTGGTCGAGCCGCGCGGACCAGGTGTTCTTGTCGATCTTGCTCGAGTCGTTGCGCAGGTAGTTGTTGACGCCCGTGTTGGTGGCGCCGGCGGCATTCGGGGCGGGCCAGAACTTCAAGATGTTGCGCGCAACCGGGTCAAAGCGCTCCACGGGAATCCGGTTGCCGGGGAAGGGATCGCGGCGGTAGCCGCCCGCCGGATTGGCCGTGGTCGTCAACGGGTCGTAGACGCCGATCACCGCCCCGGCCGCGTTTCGAGTCGTCGAGAAGTCGCCCGTCAGTTGCTCCGGCCTCGGCACGGTGGCCGTCCACGTAACGCCCTGCGAGAACCGCACCAGTTCCGCCGAGACGAAGAAGAACGTGCGGTTGGTGCCGTCGTAGAACTTGCCCAGCTTCACCGGGCCACCCATCACCCCACCGAACTGGTTGAACCGGAACGGAGCCTTGTTCTTGCCCGCGCGATTGGAGAAGAAATCGTTGGCGTTCAGCGCGTTGTTGCGCAGGAACTCATAGGCCGTGAACGTCAGGTCGTTGGTCCCGGACTTGGTGACGACGTTGAAGACGCCGCCGGCCGACCGGCCGTACTCGGCGGAGAAGGTGTTGGTCTCCATCTTGAACTCCTGCACCGAATCCACGTTCTGGAAGATCACCGGCTGGTTCTGCGCCGCCGCCGTGTTCGGCGCGCCGTCCAGCAGGAACTCGTTCTGCGTTGCCCGCCCGCCATTGATCGAAGCCGAGACCGTCGAGATCTGATCCACCGGCAGGTCGTTCATCCCCACCGAAGTCCGCACGCCCGGCACCAGCCCGGCCAGAGAATAGGCGTTGCGGCCAAGCAGCGGCAATTCCGTCACCTGCCGTCCGCCGATCACCTGGCCCAGCGACGAGGTCTCACTGTCCAACAGCACCGCCCGCGCCGAAACCTCTACGCTTTCGGTGAGCGCGCCCACCTGCAGGGTATAGTCCAGGCGTGCCACCTGGCCCACAATCAGTTCCAGCCCTGCCTCGCGAACCGGCTTGAAGCCCTGCCTGTCCACGGCCACCCGGTACTTGCCGGGAGCCAGCGAAGGAACGCGGAAGTAGCCCTCTTCATTGGTCGAGGTCTGCGATTCAATTCCGGTGCCCTCATTGGTGAGAGTCACGGTCACCCCGGGAATCACCGCGCCGGAAGGGTCGGTAACGCGGCCTGTGACCGAAGCGGTCTGGGCCATCAGAGACAATGACAGGGCGGACAAGGCCAGCAGCCAGCGCAGCATGATGAAGTGAACTCCTTGCAGCAATGTTAAGGGTGATCCTCCGGCGCTTCCAGTTCCGAGCGGCTATTGACTGTTTCGCGAGTATCCTCCCTGTTTTTCCGTAGGATGCTGGCGTTACAGGCCAGGCTGCGTAACTGTTACGCGGCCAGAAGGACGGGTATAGAATGGATGACCGTGGATCGAACCGCCATTGAGCGGCATCTGGAGTCCGTCCTCCGGTCGTCTGCGTTCACCTCCTCACGACGCTGTCAGGACTTCCTGCGCTTCGTCGTCACGGAGACGCTGGACGGCCGCGCGGATTCGGTCAAAGAGCGCACCATCGGCAGGGCTGTCTTCGGCCGCGGCGAGAAGTACGAGCCCTCCGAGGACTCCATCGTGCGCGTCAAGGCGGTGGAGGTCCGCAAGCGGCTGGCGCTGTTCTACGATCAGGGCACAGCCGACGGACTCGTCATCGAACTGCCGCAAGGGACCTACGTGCCGTCCTTCCGGGAAGCCGTCCCGCCGGAAGCGGCTCCTCTTCCGGTGCCGGCCGCCCAACCAGCCCGGCGCTGGCCCTGGGTTGCCGCCGCGGCGGGAATCACCGCGCTGGCCGCGGCAGGCCTGTGGAATCTTCGTCCACCCCCGGAAACGGATATCGACCGGCTCTGGAAACCGGTCGTGTCGCAGAACCGGCCGGTGCTGATCGCCGTTCCCTCACCCGTGGTTTCTGTGCTCGTCGGCTCTTCGGAGAAAGAGTGCAGGGAATGGAAAGCGGGACAGCGCAAGGAGCCGCCCGCCCTGCGGCTGGAGGACCTCCGGTACCGCGAACATTACTGGGTGGGCCTGGGTGCCGTGGCTGGAGCCGTCCGCTTCAGCGAAATCCTGGGCAGAAAAGGCCGGCCCGTCCAGTTCAAGATCAACCCCGACATCTCGTTCACAGACCTCCGCGGCCAGCCGGTGCTGCTGCTGGGAGCCTTCACCGCCCCCTGGTCGATGGAGATGAGCCGCGGACTCAGGTTCGAGTTGTCCGCGAACTACGAAGGCCGCGGCAATGCCATCTTCGATACGCGGCAACCGGGCCGCAGATGGATGCGGCGAGTTGGGGATGACCCCGAAAACCCGTCCTCCGACTACGCTCTCGTCTCCCGCGTCTTCGAATCCAAAAGCGGCCAGATGGCTATGATCGCCGCCGGCATGAGCCCCCGCGGCACGCAGGCTGCCGCCGAGTTCCTCACCGACGAGCGCCTCTTCCGCCAGTTCACCAGCCAGGCGCCCACCGACTGGCCAAGCCGCAACTTGCAGATCGTCCTCTATTGCGACGTTCACGCCCACACCCCGGGCCCGCCCCGCGTGGAGGCTACGCACGTCTGGTGAAGCCTCCCCGCCCCACTATGCCATAATGAGGGCGTCGGAAGTCCTATGGCGAACCCTAAATATGCGGAAGCGACGCGCCCCGTGCCCCAGGCCACCGAAGTGGGCGCTCTCAGCGACGGCACCAAGATCATGAAGCGCGCCCCGCGCATCCGCTCCTGCGGCCTCAAGGACGAAAAGGGCAAGCTCTGCGCCGGACACCTCAAGCGCTGGTATTTCTTCGGCGAC
>DAHVTI010000103.1 GCA_027324255.1 Bryobacterales bacterium
GCGGGCAAGCCTACGTCGCACCGCCTCCTCCAGCGGAGGTAAACGAACAGCTCACCGCCCGCGCCGCGCTGGCGCAAGAAATGCTCGTCAGTCTCGAGCCGGATTCCGCACTGCCCCCGGAGCGCCGCCGCGTCACCGAACTCCTCGCCCACCTGCTCGAGTTCCACCGCCGCGAATTGAAGTCGCGCTACTGGGCCATGTTCGAAAGGGCTGCGGTGACGGAGCAGGAACTCATCGAGGACGCCGACTGTCTGGCCGGCCTCCGGCGCACCCAGCGGCCGCCCGTGCCCGACAAGCAGTCATTCATTTACGAATACGAGTTCCCGGAGCAGGAAACCAAACTGCGCGCCGGGGACAGGGTGTTGCTGGCCTGGGACACGGGAACGAAGCTGGTCATCGCGACGTTCGATAGGGACGCCCGCAAGCTCACGCTCCGCCGCGGCAGGAAGCACGGCGCGCTGCCGGATCATCTCAGCCTGCTCCCCGATGAGATCGTCGATCCCAAAGCCATGGTGCAATCCATCGAGCGCACCGTCCGCGCGTTCCACTCCGGAGCCGCTCTGCCACGCGCCCTCAATGACTTTCTCCGCCGCCGCGCGCCGCGCTGCCAGGGACTGCCGGACCCGCTCGCCGCCGCGCTCTCCTTGAACAACAGCGCCCTCTGCATCCAGGGCCCGCCCGGCTGCGGCAAGACCCTCACCGGCGGCCGCCTCATCGCCGCCCTCATCCAGCAGGGCAAGCGCGTCGCGGTCGCCTCCAACAGCCATCACGCCATCGCCCTGCTCATGAAATCCGCGCTCGACGCCGCCGCTGAACTCGGTCTCGAAGTCTCCGCCGTGAAGTGCGGCGAAAACGGCGCGGACCAGTTGCCCGCCGGCGTCGATGTGGTCGATAACTCCGGCCTCTTCGATCTCCATCCCCTGCCGGAACTCGCCGGCGGAACGGCCTGGGTCTTCAGCCGCGCAGAAGCCGCGGGTCTGTTCGACTACCTCTTCATCGACGAAGCCGGCCAGGTCTCCGTCGCCAACCTCGTGGCCATGGCGCCGGCCGCCGCCAACCTGGTCCTGCTCGGAGACCAGATGCAGTTGAGCCAGCCCATCCAGGGCCTGCACCCCGGCGAAAGCGGCCTCTCCGTGCTCGACTATTTTCTGGAGGACCACGCCACCGTGCCTGAAGGCCGGGGCGTCTTCCTGCCCGACACCTACCGCCTGCACCCCGAACTCTGCGAGTTCATCTCATCCGCCATCTACGAGAACCGCCTGCATGCCGACAAGTGCACGTCGCGCCGCGCCATCCGTTTCGACCATGCACCGCAACTCGTGCCCATCCCCGCCGGCCTCGTCTACGTCCCGGTGGAGCACGACGGCAACAGCTACGAATCGCCTGAAGAGGTGGACGCCGTCCGCCGCATCATCGGCGAACTCACTCAGCAGTCCCTCTTGCTGCCCGGCCACCGGGCCCGCCGCCTCGGCCTGCAGGACATCCTGGTGGTCGCGCCCTTCAACCTGCAGGTCCAGGCCCTGCAGACAGCCTTGCCCGGCGTGCGCGTCGGCACCGTGGACAAGTTCCAGGGCCAGCAGGCGCCCGTGGTGATCTTCTCGATGGCCGCCAGCGAAGGCCGCGCCGTGCCGCGCGGCATCGAATTCCTCTTCGATCCTCACCGCATGAACGTCGCACTGTCGCGCGCGCAGATCCTGGCCGTACTGGTCGCCAGCCCCGCGCTGGAACGCACCTCTTGCTCGACGCTGGAACAGATGCGCGTGGTGAATCTCTTCTGCCGCGCCGCGCAGGAGGGCCTCCCGCAACGGCGCCGCATCGCCGGCCGCTGAACGCCGCCTCAGCCCAGCGCGATCTTCTTCAGGTCGATCTTCGACTCGTCGCCGACGCCGAGTCCCAGCAGCCCCGCGATCTCGATGAACTCCGGCTGCATGCGCACGAACAGGCTGTCCTGGTCCGGCTTGGCGGCGGCGATCGGCTCCATGCCCATCTGCCCGCGCTTGCGGTCGATCACGGCCAAACCAACGGTGTCCACCGCCACCGGATCCGTGGCGAAGTACATGGTCTTGTTCTCCCACAGGTAGCGGCCCACCTTGCGGCCCGGCCCGCCGTGGTAGGCGGCCATGATGCCGTCGATCACGTGCAGCACCACCTTCTGCCGGAACACCGGCAGGTCCACCACGGTGGGGATGAACATGCCGCAGGCGTTGTTCGACGAGCTCACGTGGCTGCGCGCCACGTTGTTCACGAAGCCGTGCGAGATATTCTTCAGCGCGATAGTGGCGCCGGCCGACTGGTGGTGCTTCACCACGCCCAGCGTCACCACCTTGTTCACCTGCTTCGAGATGAAGTTGGCCACGTAGGAACGGCGGTGGTGCGGGTTCGACGGGTCGCCTTTGGCCGCCACCAGCGCCATCTCCATGTACATGTCCCGGTCGTAGCGGTCCATGTCCAGTTGCAGCCCGTCCACGGCACGCACCGTCGCCGACGTCCAGCGCACCCCGTCGGGCAGCCACTTCTCGAAGCCGCCGCTCTGGAATTCGCGCTCGTAGCGGTCGTAGGCCCAGATGTTGGCGCGCTTCACGCCGGCCGATTCGAGCCCCGCCACGATCTCGTGCATCACCTCCGGCGCCGAGATCAGGAACGGCTGGCCCACCGGGTTCACTTTGATCCCAACCACGTCGCCGGGCTCGAAAAAGAAGCGCCACGCCTCGGTCGCGCTCGGCGCGCCGGTCAGCTCGCACATGCCCTTGCTGACCATCGCCGCCACCGGTTCGCGCTGGTGCTTCCCTTGGATGACGCTGCCCGGGTGCTCCACCGCGATCACGCGTCCAGGAAAGGGTCCGGGGATCCCCAGCTTCTTGCCCGGACTCTGCGCGGCGCCCACCGCCGGCGCCGCCACCAGCATGCCCTTCAGCAACTGCCTTCTCTGCAGATCCATGGTGTTTTCCCTTTTCTCCCCAATGCACCCTCTGCCCACGAATATACACGCTGGCCCGGCACGCCGCCACTTTGCGTCGCTGGTCTCCGGCCCGGGTCGGGCCGGTGTTTGTTCCACCCCGCCGCCGGTGCAATACTCTTCGTGAGAGTCGAATGTGCCTTCCATCCCTCTGTGCGCAACGGTTGTTTTCTACGCTCTGACGTCCGCCGCCCAGGAGACCGGCAGTGTCGAAGGAGTCTGCCGCCGGCACTCCGGAGGCGCGTTGCCCGGCGCTTCCGTCACGCTGCGCGCCAACAACGCCGCCCGCGATCAGGCTCTGCGCGCCGTCACCGGGGAGGAGGGCCGCTTCCGGTTCACCGGCCTGGCCGCGGGAGATTACGAGTTCGGCTGCGAGATGGCGGGCTTCGTTCGTTTTCGGCAATGGGTGAAAGTCGGATCCGGAACCACGAAGGTTGACGCCGCAATGCTGCGCGGCGCGGTCCTTGCCGGCCGCGTGATCTTCGGCGCGGGGCAAACCGCCGCCGGCATCCCCGTCGAGGCCTGCCGCCGCGGAGGCCGCCCCCGCTACATCGCCTACACCGATCCCGCAGGAGCCTTCCGGTTCGATACGCTTCCCCCAGCGCGTTACCTCATCTCGGCGGGAGGCCGCGGCGCCTCGTTTCGGAGGGATCGGGCCTATCGCATGCCTGCCGCCCCCTCCGCTGATCAGACCGCCGCGGGCTGGGCGCCCACCTTTTTTCCGGCTGTGCTCACCTCCGCCGAGGCGGAACCCATCCCGCTCAGGGCGGGCGCCGCAGTCGAAAACCTGCAGCTCCGCCTCCTGCCCGTGCCGGTCTTCTCGATTCGCGGCAAAGCCGTGGACGACCGCGGAGATCCACTGGCCGGAGTGCGTATCGAACTCTACGGCCCCGATGCCTGGTTCGGCCCGGAGGATGAGTGCCGGAGCGGCGCGGACGGTTCCTTCGCGTTCGCCGGCGTGCGCGCCGGCGACTGGACGGTGAGAGGCGTCGTCTCTCAGGGTGGCCTCACGCGGAAAGGCCTGGAGCCCGTGACCGTCTCCAGGTCCGGCGCCGATCACGTGCGGCTGCAACTCGACCCGCCCTTCGCTCTCTCGGGTTTCGTCGAGCGGGACGAACCTCGCGACGCCGAAGGTCAAAGGAAGACCAGCGCCATCATCCTGCAGCAGGAGAACGGGCCGGGCGGCATCGGCCCCGTCTTCCACCGCCAGGACGGGAGCTTTGTCTTTCCGGCGGTCTATCCCGGCCGCTACCGGATCTATCCGCTCGGCTTCGTCCCCGGCTGGTATCTCGATTCGGTGCGCCTCGGAGAGACGCCGGCGCTCAAGGATTTCGTGGACTTGCGCCCGGGCAGCCCGCCCATCCGCATCGTCTACAAGCCGCAAGCCGGACGAGTTCGCGGCACTGTGGAACGCGGCGAAGGCGCGCAGGTGGTGCTGCTGCCCGCCGACGAAACCCTCTGGGACGGACAGTTCATCCGCATGGCCAAAGCCGGCGCCGGCGGCCAGTTTGAAGTGGGCAGCCTGCGTCCGGGCGACTACCTCGCCTTCGCCTTCGAAGAGCCCCAGGACACCGACGAGCTTTCAGACCCGGTGCTCGTCCGCCGCCTGCTTTCCCACGGGGTCCGCGTCACGGCGCGCCACGGGGAGTTGGCGGACGTCAACCTCCGCGTCACGCCCGGCGGCATCTGGTAGGCCAGTTCCGTCAGTCCACCTTCCGCGCCGTCCACAGAATCGCGTTCTGCACCAGCTTGCGATAGCCCGGGTAGCGCATCGTCGACGCGCTGTGCCCCAGTTGGATGTACACGACGCGCGCCTTCGGGTGCGGCCCCACGTACACCACCACCCGGTCGTTGTCCGGATGGTCCGTCTCCATCAGCGGCTGGATCCTCGCCGATTGCCACATGCCCTTGTACACCTCGTCGTGCACCGGCAGCGGCGGCACGCCCTCGAGCACCGGGTGCTTCTGCGCGCCCTTCACCACCGTGGCCGAGAAATCCACGCCTTCCTTGTAGGCTGACTTCGGATGTCCCGGCAGCTCGTTCACAAAGTATTTGCCGCCGATCACTTCTTCCCACCACCACGGCCACGACGTGTAGTTGACTATGGAGTGGTGCGTGGAGACGATGCCCCCGCCCGCTTCCACGAACTCGCGCAAGTTGGCCTGCTCCTGCTCGCCGATCGTTTCGCCCATGTCGTGGAAGACGATGGTGTCGAAATTCCCGGCCAGCTTGCGCCCGAACGCCGCGGCCTGCGTGCCGGCGTGGGTCCAAGCGATCCGCGGGTGGCCTTCGAACAGCGAGTAGAAATCCGCCGGAAAACCGTGCCCGCCCGTCACCACCAGCACGCGCGCCTTCTCAGGCGCGACCGCCGCCGGCTGCACCGCGCCCGTCGCCGCCCATTCCAGAGACCTCGCCAGCGCCGTCAGGAACCCCTGCTGCGCCATCGCCGAAAGGTCGTGCCCCAGCGGGCAGTGCGCAATGCGCCCCTGCCCGAAGGAGTTCGTCCACAACATCGGCTCGTCCTTGCCCGTCCCGCCTTTCGCCTTGTCGCTGAACGCCTGCGCGATCACCCGCACGCCCGGCCGCAGGTCCAGCTTGTGGTACAGCTCGTCGTTGGCCGTGAACGTCTCCGGCACGCCGCGCGCAATCGGGTGCTCGCGGTCCGTGTATTTCACGGGAAAAACGTGCCGTATCGAGTGGCCGATGTGTTCCACCTTCCAGCTCGCGCCCACCAGGTCCGCATACGCCGGCCACGCCTCTGAATCCTGCACCCACTTCATGTTCGGCTGCCGCGTCTGCCCGTAGCACGCCCCGTAGGTGACGCCGTGAAACGACACAAACCCCTTACCCGAGCGCACGAAGCTCTCGATGGCCTGCTCGGCCGCCGCGCCCAGCCGCGGCCCGTTGTAGTGCCACAGGATCACGTCGTAACCGGCCAGCGCGGCCGCATTCAGCCCGCGCGGCTCCTCGGCGGCTTTGATGTCGAAGCGCCCCGTCTTTTCCAGCTCGGCCCGCAGGAACGGCGTCGAAACGCGCCAGTCGTGATACGGCAGGTCCGTGGTCCCCGTCACGATCAATACTTTGATGAGAACGGCTGCTGCTAACATACTTGCTCCCTGACCCACGCCAGACTACGTTCAATCATCGGCCCGCCCGCGCCTTCGCATTCGATGCTGAAGACGCCGTCGTAGCCCGCTTCGCGCAAGACCCCGATGCACTTGCGAATGTTCGCCGCGTTCACGCCGTCGCCGATGGCGCAGTGGCTCACCGCGATGCCCGTCAACTCCCCGCGCGCCGCCGCCGCCAGCGATTCGCTCACATCCTTGATGTGCACGTGGCTCACCCGGCCTTTGAACCGCTCCAGGAACGCCACCGGATCCTGCCCGGCGATGAACGTGTTGCCCGTGTCCATGTTCATGCGCAGGCAGGGCGAATCCACGAACCCCAGCATCTCCTCCATGAACTCCGGCTTGGTGGTGAAGTGCCCGTGCGGCTCGATGTTGATCACGATGCCGTACGCCTCGGCCACCGGCACCACGTGCCGGTAGATGCGCCGCATGTGCTCCAGCGCCTCGCGCTCCGTCATCTGCGCCGGCGCGAAGCGGTCGTCGGTGGTGTCAACGCACGGGCACCCCGCCAGCTTCGCCCAGCGCAGCGTGTGCAGGATGTATTCGACGCCCAGCGTCGCGCCCTCGGGCTTCGACAGCGGAAACGCCGCGTCGATCTGAGAGAACCGCAACCCCATCGCGTCCATCTTCCGCCGCAGCAGCAGCGGATCCTCCCACAGCGCCACGTGCGGCTGATAGCCCAGCCCGTGGATCCAGCTCACCCCGTCGATGGCGCCGCATTCGATGTGCGTCAGCCCGTTGCGTTGCGCCCACTCCAGGCACTGCTCGAAGCTCCAATAAGCGGAATTGAATGCGTCCGTGTGAAAACCGATGAAGGGCATCGGTCACGATCCTATCAGAAGGAAATGTCCGCGCAATCCCTGGGTTAGCATGGAAAAGATCGAACGCGGCTCGGCTATGAACATCCTCATCACGGGCATCTGCGGCTTCGTGGGCAGCACGCTCGCCCGCTGCCTCAAAGAGTCTGTGCCGGACGTCCGCCTCTGCGGCATCGACAATCTCATGCGGCCCGGCTCGGAAATCAACGTGGGCCCGCTCCGCAGGCTCGGCGTCGATTTCCGCCGCGGCGACATCCGCTCCGCCGCCGACGTCGCCGCCCTGCCCGACGCCGGCTGGGTCATCGATGCCGCCGCCAACCCCAGCGTCCTCGCCGGCACCGGCGGCGCCGCCGACAGCCGCTTGCTCTTCGAGCACAACCTCGCCTCCATCGGCAACATGCTCGAATACTGCCGCGAGCGCCGCGCCGGCCTGCTGCTGCTCTCCAGCAGCCGCGTCTACTCGATCCCCGCCCTCTGCCGCATCCCGCTCGCCGTCGAAGACGAGCGCTTCATTCTCGACCCCCACTCGTCACTCCCTCCGGGCCTCACCTCCAACGGCCTCGGCCCGGACTTCACCACCGCCCCGCCTGTCTCCCTCTACGGCGCCACCAAGCTCGCCTGCGAAACCATGGCCCTCGAATACGGCGATGCCTTCGGCTTCCCCGTCTGGATCACGCGCTGCGGCGTGCTGGCCGGCGCCGGACAGTTCGGCACCGCCCAGCAGGGCATCTTTTCTTACTGGATCAACGCGCACCTCCGCCGCCGCCCGCTCTGCTACACCGGCTTCGACGGCGCCGGCCGACAGACCCGCGACGCCCTCCATCCCGCCGACCTCTGCCGCCTCCTGCTCTGCCAGATGGAATGCCCCCGCACCGGCGGCCCGCGCCTCTACACCGCCGG
This sequence comes from Bryobacterales bacterium, assembly GCA_027324255.1. GTDB lineage: Bacteria > Acidobacteriota > Terriglobia > Bryobacterales > Bryobacteraceae > Paludibaculum. The sequence continues at coordinate 7,803 of DAHVTI010000103.1, forward strand.
CGGCGGCCCGCAAAACGCCATCTCGCTCAAGCAGCTCACCCGCTGGTGCGACCGCCGCTTCCAACCTCACTCGCCTGCCGCCGATCCCGCGCCCCGCCGCTACGACGTTCCCTGGGTGGCCTTGGACAACTGCGCCGCCGCACGCGACTTCGGCTGGTCCCCGCAAACCGGCATCTACGCTCTGCTCGAAGAGATCGCCGCCCACGCCGAAAGCCATCCCCACTGGCTGGAGACCAGCGGGCAATGACGCCCGCGACGCCCGAGCCCCTGCGCCTCCTCTCCATCGTCATTCCCGCGCGCGACGAGGAAGGCTGCGTCGCCTCCACCGTCTTGCATCTCCACACGGAACTGCGCGCCCGCTTGATCGATCACGAAATTGTCGTCGTCGACGACGGCAGCGCCGACGGCACCTGGCGCGTGCTCGAAGACCTCCGCGGCAGCATCCCCACCCTCCGTCCCTTCCGCAACGAAGGCGAGCACGGCTTCGGCCGCGCCGTCGCCGCCGGCTTCGAGCACAGCCGCGGCGACGCCGTCGTCGTCATGATGGCCGACGAGTCCGACGACTGCCGCGACGTCGTGCGTTACTGGGAAAAGCTCCAGGAAGGCTGGGACGCCGTCTTCGGCTCGCGCTTCGTGCGCGGCGGCGGCGTCGTCGACTATCCCTTTCACAAACTCCTCGTCAACCGCGCCGCCAATCTCTTCCTCCGGCTCCTTTTCCACATCCCTCTCAACGACACCACCAACGCCTTCAAGGCCTATCGCCGCCGCGCCATCGACGGCTGCCGCCCCTTCCTCTCGCCGCACTTCAACCTCACCGTCGAGCTGCCGTTGAAAACCATCGTCCGCGGCTACTCCTGGACCGTCATCCCCATCACCTGGCGCAACCGCCGCACCGGCATCTCCAAGCTGAAGATCCGCGAGATGGGCAGCCGCTATCTCTTCATCGCCCTCTACTGCTGGCTCGAAAAGTACTTCAGCCGCGGCGACTACCGCGCGAGGCGCTGATGCCGGCGTCCTCTCCCAAATCCCGCCTCCGCCTCGTTCTCGAAGCGCTCTGCATCGTCCTGCTCTGCTCCGCCGCCGCCGCCTGGTGGCAGTGGCGCACCGGCGCCTGGAACGTGGAAACGGTGCGCCATGCCGACGAGTCGGCGCATTTCATGAACAGCCTCGCCGTGGCGGACTATCTGCGCACCGGCTGCACCGCCACGCCCCTGGCGTTCACCAAGGACCTCTACCTGCACTATCCCGTCCTCGCTCCGCTTGTCTGGCCGCCTCTCTTTCACCTCCTCGCCGGTGCGTGGATGGCCGTCTTCGGACTCTCTGAACCGTCCGCCCTCGCCTTCGTCGCCCTGGCCGCCGGCGCCGGTCTCGCGCTCTTCTTCGCGCTGGGCCGGCAAGCCTTCGGCCTGCCCGCCGCTGTCGCGCTCACCGCGGCGCTGTGGTCGCTGCGCCTGATGGCGGATCTCTCCACCGCCATCATGATCGACGTCCTCCTCGTCGCCGGCGCGCTCGCCTGTGCCTGGTCCTGCGCACGGTGGCTCGAGCAGCCGGATACGCAATGGACGCGCGCCGGTCTCGCCGCCGGTCTCTGGGGCGCCGTCAAAGCCAACGGCCTCGCCGCCCTGCCGGCCCTCCTTCTCGCCGCGCTGCTGTGGCGGCTGCCACGCCGGCACTGGCCCCGCGCCCTCTATGCCCTCGCTATCGCCGCCGCGCTCAGCGTCCCCTTCGCCGTCGTCTCCGCGCTCCTGCTGCGCGGCCACAACCCGCCGGAGTCGGGCGGCTGGGCCGCCGCCTTCGACCGCCTCGCCTGGTACGAGATGAACGTCCGCTGGCAACTCGGCATCGCCGTCGAAGCCCTCGCCGCCGCCGGCCTCGCCTGGACCTGCATCGCCCTTTGGAAAAGGCGCGCCTCGTCCCTCGACGCCTCCATGTTCGCCTCCCTCGCTGCCCTCCTCGTCTTCCACGCCGCGCTCCCGCTCTCCCACAACGAGCGCTACCTCGCCCCCATGCTCCCCTTCCTGCTCTACTTCGCCGCCGCCTCCGGCCGCTGGCTGCCCTGGCGCGGCGGGCCCGCGCTCGCCGCCGCTTCGGCCGCGGTCTTCCTCCTCGTCTTCCGGATGCACGTCGCGCCGCAATCCCCCGCCGGCTTTCACGACGCCGCACAACTGCTCCGCCGCTCCGCATCCACCCCGCTGCGCGTCCTCGTCGCCTCCGACGAACTCGGCGAATCCGCCTTTGCCGCCGAGATGGCCGCCTCCTCCCCCCACCACCGCGACTTTGTCCTGCGCGCCGCCAAAACTCTCTCTGACAGCGATTGGTACGGCGGCTCCTACCACCTCGCCGCCGCCTCGCCCCAGCAGACCGCCGCGCTCCTCGAAGACCTCGGCGTCCAGTGGCTCGTCGTCGATCACACCCCTTCCGCCGCCGCCCGCCCGGACCAGCGCCTCATCCTCGAAACCGTCGCCTCCCTGCCGGACCGCTTCCCCCAAGCCGCCCGCTTCCGCCGCGCCCGCCACCTCGTCCTCTACCGCGCGGCCCATCCCGCCGCCCCGCCCCGCCGTCCCATCGCTTACTCCCTCTCCCGCTCTCTCCGCATCACCGTCAGCGAGCAATCGCCGGAAGGGCGATAATGAAAGTCCGCATCGGGGCGGTCCCGCATCCATGGAATTTGCCGAGCACCTGAAATCCTCCGTCGATATCGTCCGCGTCGTCGGTGAATACGTGCGCCTCAAGCGCTCCGGCGCCGGGCCCCGCTACACCGGCCTCTGCCCTTTTCACTCGGAAAAGACCGCCTCTTTTTCCGTTCATTCCACCCATCAGTTCTACAAGTGCTTCGGGTGCGGAGCCGGCGGCGACGTCATCAAATTCATCATGGAGATTGAGCGCCTCACCTTCTGGGAGGCCCTCAAATACCTCGCCGAACGCCACGGCATCCCGCTCCCCAAGCGCAACGACCTCGCCGACGAAGAGGCCCGCCAGCGCGGCGGCATCTTCGAAATGCACGAGCTCGCCCTCAAAATTTACCGCGATCAACTCTTCTCCCCCGCCGGCTCCGACGCCCGCGAATACCTCAAGCGCCGCGGCCTCTCCCGCCCCACCGCCGAAGAGTTCTCCCTCGGCTTGAGCGAGCGCGGCGGCCAGTCCCTCGTCCGTGTCTTTGAAAAACAGGGCTTCTCCCACGAAGACATGGAAGCCAGCGGCCTCGTCCTCCGCCGCACTGACGGCTCCGGCTTCTACGACCGCTTCCGCGGCCGCCTCATGTTTCCCATCCACTCCGAGTCCGGCAAGGTCATCGCCTTCGGCGGCCGCGCCCTCGGCGAAGGCGACGAGCCCAAGTACCTCAACTCCTCCGAAACCTCCATCTACCGCAAGAGCCACGTCCTCTATAACCTCAACCGCGCCCGCAAAGCCCTCCAGGAGGCCGGCTTCAGCATCCTCGTCGAAGGCTATATGGACGTCATCGGCGTCTTCGCCGCCGGCATCCACAACGTCGTCGCCACCTGCGGCACCGCCCTCACCAGCTTCCAGGTCCGCAGCCTCCGCCGCCACGCCTCCGAGCTCGTCCTCAACTTTGACCCCGATGCCGCCGGTGCCAACGCCACCGAAAAGTACATCCCCATCCTCATCGAGGAGGGCATGAAGCTCCGCATCCTCCAGCTCTCCGGCGGCCTCGACCCCGACGAGTACATCAAGGAGCACGGCCCCGACGCCTACCTCGACGCCCTCACCAAAGCCGGCGGCTACTTCCACTGGCTCGCCGACCGCGCCCGCGCCCGCGTCGACCGCAACACCCCCGACGGCACTGTCGCCATCTGGCAGACCCTCCTGCCCGCCATCCAGAAAATGCCCGACAAAATCATGCGCCTCGCCGTCGTCGACGACCTCGCCGGCTACATGAAGATGGAAAAAAGCGTCGTCCTCAACGAGGTCCGCCGCTCCGTCTCCGGCCGCGGCGGCCAGGTCAGCAAGCGCCAGGAAGTCCTCCCCGATCCCAATGAGGTCCTCCTCCTCCATGCCATGCTCGACAGCCCCGAGGCCCGCGCCGAAATCGTCCCCGTCCTCCATCAGTCGTCCGTCGTCCAGCGCTTCGCTTCCCGCGCCATCTTCGAGACCATCCTGCGCCTCATCGAGGCCGGCGAAACTCCCTCCTACTCCAGCGTTGAGGCCCGCCTCCCCGAACCCGAAAAGGAGCGCCTCGCCGCTCTCGTCTTCGCCGACGATACCCTCAGCCGCGACTTCACCGTCGAGCAGGCCGTCGCCTGCATCCGCAAACTCGCCAGCGGCGAACGTGGCGCCCGCCGCGACGAACTCCGCGAAAGAATCCGCGACGCCGAGCGCGCGGGCGATCTCAACACCGCCCTCCAACTCATGCAGGCGCTCAGCGAATTGGAGCGCGCCTGATGCAGTGCCCACCGCGCCCGCTGTTGTAATATGAGTGAGACGTAATTAGACGAGGGGTTCCTGAACGAGGTTTCCGTGGCAGCGGAAGAAAGATACAACCGATTTCAGAAGCTCATCGAGTTGGGCAAGCGGAAAGGCTATGTCCTCTACGATGACGTCACCGATGCCCTGCCTGAAGACATCAACGCCGGTCCCGAGATCGATGATCTTCTCGCCGGCCTCGACGAAGCCGGAGTCGATCTCCTCGAAGAGCCCAAGCTCGATGAAAAAAAGGGCGAGGAAGGCGAAGAGATCGGCGAAGCCGAAATCGTCGCCGAAGGCGCGGAAAAAACCAACGACCCCGTCCGCATGTATCTGCGCGAGATGGGCACCGTCTCCCTCCTCACCCGCGAAGGCGAAATCGATCTCGCCCGCCGCATCGAGCACGGCCAGCGCACCGCCGTCCGCGCCCTCTCCCGCTCCCCCCTCCTCATGGGCGAAATCCTCGAAATCGCCCACGATGTCTGCGAAGGAAAGGTGAGCCTGCGCGACGTCCTCTCCCTCCCCGAGCTCCTGACCACCGACGAGGAGCTCGAGCGGCACGCCATCGCCTTCAACGCCGCCATCGAGAACGTCGCGCGCCAGCTCAAGAAAACCCAGCAGGTCCGCCTCAAACTCATCGCCACCCCGCGCTCCACCAAGCCCAAGCAGCACCGCTCCATCCGCTGGAGCCTCATGCGCGCCATCGTCCGCATCTCGCAGGACATCCGCAAGCTCCAGCTCTCTTCCACCGTCTACCACCACCTCGCCAACCGCCTCCGCGCCGCCGTCGATCAGTTCTGCCCCCTCGAAAGAGAGATCGCCCGCCTCCAGCGCGCCATCGAGGACGCCAGCGCCGCCGGCTCTCCCGCCGTCCGCGACCTCCGCAAGGAGCTCAAGACCGTCAACCAGCAATTGCAGGATCTCGAGCAGGAGTTCGGCGCCACCGCCACCGATCTGCGCCGCACCTTGAGCGTCGCCGACCGCGGCGAGTTCGAAGCCGACGGCGCCAAAAAACAGCTCATCGAGGCCAACCTCCGCCTCGTCGTCTCCATCGCCAAACGCTACACCAACCGAGGCCTCCAGTTCCTCGACCTCATCCAGGAAGGCAACATCGGTCTGATGAAGGCCGTCGACAAGTTCGACTACCTGCGCGGCTACAAGTTCTCGACTTACGCCACCTGGTGGGTCCGCCAGGCCATCACCCGCGCCATCGCCGACCAGGCCCGCACCATCCGCATCCCCGTCCACATGATCGAGACCATCAACAAGATGGTCCGCACCCAGCGCCAGCTCCAGCAGGAGCTCGGCCGCGAGCCCTCCACCGAGGAGCTCGCCAAGCGCCTCGACCTCTCCATCCCCAAGGTCCGCAAGGTCCTCCGCATCGCCCAGGAGCCCATCTCGCTCGAAACCCCCGTCGGCGAGGAGGAAGAGTCCCACCTCGGCGATTTCATCGTCGACAAGCGCGTCGTCTCCCCCTCCGAGGCCGTTATCAACCTCAACCTCCGCGAGCAGACCGCCGAGGTCCTCAAAACCCTCAGCCCCCGCGAAGAGAAGATCATCAAGATGCGCTTCGGCCTCCAGGACGGCAGCGAGCACACCCTCGAAGAGGTCGGCCAGCACTTCGCCGTCACCCGCGAGCGCATCCGCCAGATCGAGGCCAAGGCCCTCCGCAAGCTCCGCCACCCCAGCCGCAGCCACCGCCTCCGCGCCTTCCTCGAGCACGGCCCTCAGGAGTAAGCGGCGCGCACCGAATCCACAATCGCGTCCGGCACCAGCTCCTCCCAACGCTCCCCCGCCCGCATCCGCCGCCGCACCTCCGTGCTCGAAACCTCCGCCCACCCCGGCTCCAGCTCCAGCGCGTGAATCCGCCCCCTCAGCGCCGCCGGCGGCACAAACAGCGCGGGCCGCGGCGCCACCAGCATCTCGTACTCCCGCAGTTGCGCTTCAATCGGATCCCCGTCCCCGTAATCCCAGCCCGTGATCCGCTCCGCCGCGTCGCTCCCGCACACCACGTATACCCGCTCCGCCCCCGCCGC
>DAHVTI010000115.1 GCA_027324255.1 Bryobacterales bacterium
GATCAGCCGTCCCCGAATCGCCTCCATCCACTGCGCGCTGTTCACCCGGCCTCCTGTGTTGCGTGCCGTTCCATCGATTATCGATAATTCTTGTTCTATACTAAGTTCCGGCGGGTCCGGGGTCAAGCGCACCCCGGCGCCTGTCAACGCAAAGTAGAAATGTCGCGTTCTCCGCAAAGTAGAAACGTCGCCTTTGGGCCTGGGCTTTGAGAGGTGCGTGTTACTCTGCTCGTGCCGGTGAAGCGGAGACGGGCAATGCTGGCGAGCAACCCGATCGAGGAATAGCCGGTCGGAACTCATCCGGACGATGAGGAGAATGCGTTCCTCCCGGCGTGTTCTCGTGCTTGGGCAGGAGCAGCCAGGCGGGAGGCTGCTGCTCCAGTTCAGGCTCCGGCATGTGCCCGCCATCGGACGGATAGATTCCGCCTGCCTCAGAAAACGCAATTGAGGCGCTTCAGTTTTGTTTGATGCTGTCTCGGCGAGGCGGCGCGGAAGGGATCGTCGCAAGCTCTCCTTCAACGGTTGAAAATCCGGCCCACGTCGCAGCCGGCCGTGCGGAGAGCTTCCCGGTATCGGGCGAACTTTGCCTTCGCGCCACTCGCCTTGGCAGCTCATGGCATCCCCATCCGGCGCAGACCGGCAGCAGACGCCTCGGGCCCGGTTGCCGGCTTGCGCTTCTTCAAGTGGAAATTGTCCATCCAGGTGCTCCTGGCCCGCGGGCCACGGTGCTTTGGGACCGGCTTCGGCGCAGGCATCGCGGCGGGTTTGCTCGCTACCGTGCACTCTTTTACCGGCAGGTACCGCTCTCGGTGTCGTACGGCCAGCGTTCCGTCCAGCCGCGCTTCCACGCGCACGTTCGCCTTGCGCAAGCCTGGCGTGACGGCCTGGCGTTCGATCTGGTAGAGCTTGCCGTCCCAGCGCACGGTGTAATCGTTCCGCACCTGACGCGTCTCCACATAGCTCAGCGAAGCCGCCAGATGATGGCTCTTGTCCAACGCCCGGTGTGCATCGTCGTTGCTGGCCGCCTCCACCGTCATCTCCCGCCCCCACCACACCAGGTAGTCCTCCAGCAGGTACTGATGGGCCTGCTCGAGCGTTGTGACTCCAGCCACCCGCATGCCCTTCACCAGACGGTCCTGGGCGGTGCCGAAGTTCCTCTCCACCCGCCCTTTGGCAGGCGCCGAATGCGCTCCAATCCAGGCAATGCCCAACTCCCGCAGGGCTCGTCCGATCTGCGTCGGCGGCATCTCCACCGGGTCCTTCTCCACCCCAGGCTCGTCCCGCTTGTGCTTCTCCGCCGTCTGAAACAGGCTCGCCTTATCCGTGTAGAACGCCAGCGGCCGGCCGTACTTCTCCAGGTAACTCCACAACAACCGCATGTTCTCTTCCGTCGAATCGTGCCGGACGAAACGCGCTAACAGCCGGCTCGTGGCGTCGTCGATCATTGCGATCAGATACAACGGCTCTCCCCGCCCCTCCAGCCAGTCGTGATCGGACGTGTCCCACTGCACCAGTTCGCCAAAGCGGCTTCGCCGTGGCCGCCACAGGTGCACTTGCTTGACCTTCGCCTTCTTGCCCCGCCACAGCTTGGCCCGCATCATCCACTGCCGGACCGTTTCTCTGCTCGCCTCGATGCCGTGCTTGCTTGCCAGATACTCCGCCGCCAGCGTCGGCCCGAAGCCCTCATACACCGGCGCCGACAGGATCTTCACCGCTTCCCGCTCGATCGTCTCGTCGATCCTTCGGTTTGAGGGCAGGCCCCGCAGGCCGTGCACTACCGCCTTGTCGCCTTGCTCCTTCAATGCTGCCAGCAACCGCTGCACCTGCCGTAAGCCCAATTCCAGTTCCTCGGCCGCCTCCCGCTGCGTGATCAGCTTCTTCGTCGCCTTCTTCAGCGTCACCAGCCGGTCCCTATCGGCTTGAGTCATCAGTAGCTGTCCTTCCTGCATCCCCCGAGTTTGGGGCTGTCAAGACGACATTTCTACTTTGCTCAAATACGACATTCTCACTTTGCTGCCACATGAGTTTTGAGCTTCAAGTACTGTTGGTTCAACCAGCTGTGTGGGTAAGCGCCGGTGGAAGGGAGTGCTGCGAATCCGTGGACCCTGGTGAAGATTCGTAAATGAAAAAGCGTCATCAGCCGGAATCAACCTGAACCAACGAAACCACGAGTTAGTGAGTGACTCGTCGGGCCAAGGTGCTTCCCCTGCGAGGACAGGGTTCGAAGTGCTACACTGTGAACCTGCGGCTCTTCCGCGGGAAGGCGGCGGAGGGCGAGCCGCACAGGCGAGGCACAGATGAGATGGAAGGGCGATTTACGCTTCCTGGTTTGGGAGCTTGTTTTCAAGGACTTCCGAATTCGCTACCGGAACATGTCCCTGGGCGTGTTCTGGTCTTTGTTGAACCCGCTGGTTCTCATGGGCGTCTACAGTTACGTCTTCACCAAGATTTTCGCCAATCCGATCCCTCACTTCCCTATCTACCTGCTGAGCGGTTTGATCACCTTCGGGTTCTTCACGTCCGCATGGGGCAGCGCCACCACGTCCATCGTGGACAACGCCGGGATCATCAAGCGTGTGCCGCTGCCAAGGCAGATCATTCCAATCACCGCCATTCTCTCGAACCTGACGCACCTTGTGATTCAGTTCGGGCTTCTGTTGCTATTCGTATTCGGATCCGGGATCGGGATGAACGTCCAATGGCTCTGGCTTCCTGTGGTGTGGGGGCTGGAACTGGTTTTTCTGTTCGGACTTGGACTGGCGACTGCCGCTGCGAATGTCTTCGTTCGAGACACGCGTTACGTGGTTGAGTCGATCAACGTGGTGTTGTTCTGGATCGTGCCGATCATCTACACCTTTTCCATGGTGCCCGAGGATATGCGGGGCCTGTATCAGTTCAACCCGGTGGCTGCGCTGATTCTCGCCACGCACAACGTGATCCTGGAGGGAAGGGCTCCCTCCACCGTGCTTCTGACAAAACTCGCATGCGTCGCGTTCGTGGCGTTCGCCATCGGCGCGGCCGTTTTTCGCAAGGCGGAACGCCGTTTTTACGAGTACCTGTAACATGAGCATTATCAAGGTCCATGGCGCCTCGAAGATCTTCCGCCAGAAGCAGGGCCGCCGCCTGCTGAAGGACCAGGTCAAGGCGGTGGTGAGGCGGCGGCAGGAGAGCGGATTCTACGCCCTGCGGAACATCACCTTCGAGGTGGGGCGCGGCGAGAGCGTGGCCTTCATCGGGGCGAACGGCGCAGGCAAGAGCACGCTGCTGGCAATGCTCTGCGGATTGGCGATGCCGGATGAGGGGACCGTGGAAGTGGACGGGCCGGTGGCGGCACTGCTGGAACTGGCATCGGGATTCCACCCGGATCTGACCGGCAGAGAGAACGTGCTGCTCAACGCGGCGTTCCTGGGCCTGTCGCGCAAACAAGCGCTGGAACGGTTCGACGCGATCGTGCAATTTGCGGAGTTGACCGAGTTCATCGACCAACCGTTGAGGACGTACTCGTCGGGCATGATCCTGCGGCTCGGGTTCGCGGTAGCGGTGCACTGCGACCCGGAACTGGTGATCGTGGACGAGGTGTTGGCGGTTGGAGATGCGGCCTTCCAGGCGAAGTGCATGGACAAGATCCGGGAGATCCGGAAGGCCGGCAAGGCCATGTTGCTGGTCACACACAATCCGGGGATGGTGCTGGAACTCTGTGATCGGGCCATCTGGCTCCATCAGGGAGAACTGATCAAAGACGGAAGGTCGGCCGAGACACTGGCGGCATATCTGGACTTCCTGAAGCGCCCCAATGCGGATCCGATTCCGGAGGCAGTCGGGGTGATGAATTCCGGAGGGGAAGCTCCGCGGGGCAAGGCCGGACGCGCAGCCTCCAAAACGCGCGGCTAGGCGACCGTTGGCATCACACTACCGCCAATCCCCAATCCCTCCAAGGTGGGCGGCCCTGCCGCTGGAGCCCGACAGCATTGCGCCGCAGAGGGTCAAGCGGCGAGTGTGAGGCGCGGCTGGCGGGGTATCGGAAGCCGGCGGCGTTGCGGATACGCCTTCCGGCTTCGGACGCGGAGCAAGGGGGAGGCCGCAGCAGAACGGCGACGCAATCCCGGCAGCTTCCCCTCAAGGGGTGACGGTGAATGTGGCTGGTTGGCCAGTGGAGGTGAGGCCTGCGGAATCGCTGACGTTCGTCCAGATCTGCCGGCTTCCCGCGAAGGCAGCGTCGAATGCGAGATCGAGTCGAAGCGTCAGCAAGCTGCCGCTGACCGTGAGCGCGGACGAACCGCCGTACAGCGTGCAGAGGCCGTTGCGGGCGGACTCTTGCGAGCCGAGGAGCACTGGTGCGAAGTTGGCACCCTGGGCGTCGCCGAGGTAGATGACGTTGGCCGCGCGGTTGAGGATCAGATAGCAGCCTCCGCCCACCTGGGGATTGGCGTTGATCAGGACACGCGCGCTTGCAATATCGAGGGCGCCATTGGCGTCGGTCATGTTGACGGACAGCGAGGCCCGGTTGCCAGAAGCTGGAGAGGGTGAGATGGAGACAATGCGGGGCGCCTGATTCGACGCGGAGGCGCTGACGCTCCAATTCCCGCCCTGAACCCACCACGTTCCGGTTACGGCGAGGTCGCTGACGGCCGTGAACACGCGCTTGTCTCCGGCGAAGCCGGTCTTGAACACGACATTGAACTGCACGGTCAGCGTGTTTCCTGACACGGAGGTGGAGGTTCCCTCCATGAGAACCTGGCACCCACTGTTCTCCGCGATGTCCTGTGTGCCGAGACGCGCCAACGGCACGGCACCGGCGCCAGTGTCGTCGAGGAGAATCACGTGGCCTGCGATTCGGTCGAGATGAATGGAGCAAGCGGCGACACTGCTGTCGCTGGTGTTGATCAGCAGACGAGCCACCCGGATGTCTGCTCCGCCGTTGACGTCCGTGAAGGTGGCCGTGAACAGGGCCGCGCTGCCGCTGCTGGCGTTGGGAGACAAGGTACCGGTCACAGGAGGCGCATTAGGCACTGCGGGAGTGACAGTCCAAGCGCCACCCTGGACCCACCACGTGCCAGTTCCAGCCAGATCGCTGACGGCCGTGTAGACTCGCTTGTCCCCGGCGAACCCGGTTTTGAAAGCCAACTGGAACCGGACGGTCAAGGTGTCTTCCGACACGGATACGGAGGTACCCTCCATGTGAACCCGGCACTGACTGTTTTCCGCGACATCCTGCGTGCCGAGGCGCGCCAGTGGTACGGCACCCGTGGCTGCATCGTTGAGGAGGATCAAGTGGCCTCCGATCCGGTCGAGGTGAATCGAGCACGCGCCAACACTGCTGTCGCTGGTGCTGATCAGCAGCCGTGCCACCTGGATGTCAGAGCCGCCGTCGACGTCCGTGAAACTCGCCGTGAACGATGCCGTGCTTCCGCTACCGGTGTTGGGTGAGAAGGAGCCGGTGGAGGGAGGCGTGTTGGCGTGAGCGGCGGTGACCGTCCACGCTCCAACGGGCGTCCAGTAGGTTCCCGTTGACGCCAAGTCCGCCACTGCCGCATAGACCGTCCTGGTTCCGGCAAACTGCGGCTTGAAAGCAATATCGAGGCTCACGGTGAACGTCGTCCCCGAGGCGACATAGCGGATGCCGGAGAGATCGATTCGGCACTGACTGTTCTCCAGCACGCCAGAGGTCCCCAGGATTCCCCTTGGCAGGTACGCCGTCCCCGCGTCGTTCGCCAGATAGACCACTCCGCCGACTCGATCCAGCAGGACGGGGCAGCCCGCCGCGAGGCTGATTTGAGTGTTAAACAACATCTGCACGTACCAGATATCGCTTCCGCCGTTGTTGTCCAGGAAGGTGAACGTGAACGTCCCGGATGCGCCCGATCCGGAAGCGGGCGAGAACCCGCCGATACTGGGCGCCTGGTTGCTGGCGGCCTGAACCGCGACCGTGCCTACGGATTGGAATCCGGTTTCTTCCCCGGACGCGGCGGCAGCGTTGAGGAAGAGTTTCCGTGCTCCTGCAAGGACGGGGCGGAATTGGAGCGCGGCGCCGACCGTCAATGTGTTCCCCGAGTAATTGTAGGAACTCCCGACTCCCAAGAGTGAACAAAAGGAGTTCTGGGAAGAGTCGGTAGTCCCGGGACGGACCACAGTCCAAGAGGCGCCGGCGTCGTCGGAGAGACTGAATTGTACTGTGGCCGTGGAGAACCTGACCCTGCAGGCCGTTTGCGCAGTCAAGGAATCACCGATCCTCAATTCAACGAATGACACTGCGGAGACCCCCGAAGCAGAGACTACGGATGCGGACAGCACCTGGCCGTACTGCCCTGCCGAACCGAGCGACGCGCCGGCGACAGAAGGCAGTTCGCCGAGCGCGATACGGGCTACCATCATCCGTAACGTAGTGCCGCTCACCTGTTGCGCAGGGTTCTTCAACGGAACGTCGATAGAGCCGCTCTGGCCCGCGACGAGAACGCTGCCGCCAGGAGCCAGCGCGAGGGCGTAGATCCCGTCGGCCCCGGATCCGCCGAACGTCGTGGAGAGGTCGGCGGTACCCTGCGCCAGGCTTAGGCGAGCCAGGAATCCTTCGGCCCCGCCCGAGGAGAGGCCCTGCAGGGCCGAGATGCGAGGGAAATTGGGTGACGTGGTCAGGCCTGCCAGCAGAAGTCGGTTGCTACCGTCGAGGACGACGGAGGTAGCCTGGTCTTTCCCAGCGCCGCCAAGATAAGTGCCCCACAGGATGGTGTTCAGCCCCGAGGTCAACTTCACTGCAAAGGCATCCTGCAGTCCGGCGTTGGTCCCGCTCCACGCGCCCGGGGTTGGAAAGTCCGTCGAAGGGGTGCTGCCGACGGCATAGATATTCTGGAAGGAGTCCACCGCAATGCCGGCCACAGACTCGAGGCCGGTCCAGCCGCCCAGGGAGCCGCCCAGATAGGTGCCTGCCAACTGCTGGCCGAGAGCGCCGTCGAATCGCATCAGGTAAGCATCCTGCCCGCCCTTCAACGCGGACTGAGCCGCACCCATCGGAAGACGAAGGTCTGGCGAATCCGTACTCCCCCCAGCCAGAACCGCTCCGGAAGCATCGACGGCAATCGCCCTGGCGGTGTCGTCGTTCGTGCCGCCGACGAAGGTGTAGGAATAGAACTGGCCTCCGGCAGTCAAACGGCTGACGAACCCGTCCTGGCCGCCGGAGTTCGAGGGCTTCCAGCCTCCTGCACCCGGCAAAGAGAAGGAGGAGCTGTCTCCGGCCATCCACAGGCTGCCGCCGGAGAAGGCTAGCGCATTGACTTGGTCAGCCTGAGATCCTCCAAAGTAAGTGCTGAACAACAGCCTGGTGCCGTCGGTGGATAGCTTGAACAGGAAGGCGTCCCTGGAGCCTGCAATGTTGGACTGTGCGGCAGCCACACGCGGGAGATTGGTGGAAGTCGTCGAACCCGCCACATAGACAGTTCCATCCGGCTCGACCGCCAGCGCCAGTGCGCGGTCATCGGCCGTCCCACCGAAGTAAGTAGCATGCACGAACTCCCCGGTGGAAGCATTGAGCTTCGCAACGTAGGCCTCCACTCCCCCGCTGCGGGGAGTCGCGGACGCTCTCAGCGGGAGATCCAACGCGTCGGAGTAGCCCGCCACGTATAGGAATCCGGCGCCATCGGCCGCAACGGCAGTGGCACAACTCAACCCGCTGCCTCCTATCAGGCTGCTGAACGTCACCAGGGGATCGATGACCAGGGGAAGGGAAGGGTCACGCCCATCGATCTTGAACGAGACTGTATTGCTCTCCAGCAGGAGGTACCTGCCGCTCACCGGACGTTTACCCTGCTTGCCGTGCTGGTAGCTCACGGGCGGTGACTCTCGCCATTTGTCGCCCCGGCTGGTGATGAGCAGTGCTCCGTCCGGCTCCACTGTAACCGCTTCGGCCGACGGATAGCGAATCCGGATGATCCCGGGATCGGTGCCTGGTGACAAGACAAACTCCGTCTTCAGATCGCCATCCTGACTCATCAACCTCTGCGACACTCCGGAGTAGATCTCCCTGATCTCAAGGCATCCGAAGGCCGGGGAACCGACAGTCCAGGCCCGAGGATTGTCGCCGGCAAACACACTTACTCGCCCGGCCGCGGAGCCGCAAGGTTCGATTGCAGCATCCGGGGAAGCCCCTTCGAACACCACGCGAAGCACTGACGTGCCTTTGTAAAGCGTAATCCCCGAAGGCGATATCGCCGCACCGACGGTCCCGCCCGTCGCCAGCCAGACGCTTCCCTCCGCGTGGAAGACCATTGGCAGCGCGGCGGACCTGATGGGCCGTGCCGCATAGGACGAGGAGGCTAGCACAATGCAGAGCAGCAGGCCAACCGCGTTCCGGTTCCTGCAGCCCTTCGATCGCATGGCCGTCGATGCTCTCATGCCTTCCATATCGTCGAATGCCCGGCCGGATCCAATGGAATACGTGTCTTTTGCCGGCAGTAGTATCCTGACCTGGCTGTTCATACCCGCGCCCATTGCGGATTCTCGCTCTAGTGAGGGCAGAGCGCCGATTCCGGCCCGGGTGCACTGAGGCGGGCCGCCACGTCCTCGGTCACGCGTTCATCCAGCCGCAGGCGAGACGCCACTGGCTCCGTACGGGTCCCCGAAGGCCGTGGAACACCCCAGCAATTACCCACAGCTAGACTGCCGCGGAGAGCACTGATCCAAGGTGCGGACTGGCCTCGCCTTCAGGTGGCATGGAGTACAATGATCTCGCCAGGGGGCATTCAATGACAATCCTGTTGAATGCCAGCCCCCCGCAGGTTTCAACCGTCGATGGGAGATATGTCTTTTGTGAGCGGTACTTCAGATTCCTTACGTCCACTGTTTAACCTGTTTTGGGAGTGGCTCACTGCCAATGCTGGCCGGCCTTTGGGGGGGCGCGTGGTCGAGATTGGTTTAGGGCCCAACGGGTTTGCGCCCTTCTATGCTGAGCGTTTCAAAAGTTACATAGGCCTGGATGTGGACGATTACCGAGACAATTACCGTCACATACCGAATGTAGAGCCGGTGATCTATGACGGGTTGAGCATGCCTATAGAAGACAGCTATGCTGACCTCGTCGTCTCTCACTCGACCTTTGAACATATTGAGAATGTGGCTCAAGTGATGAAAGAGACCGATAGACTCCTCAAGACAGGTGGACTCTTTTATCTTACGATCAATCCACTCTATTTCTCTTCGTGGGGTAGCCACGGAACGTTCGCCGACAATGTGACGAAGCTTCCCGCGTGGGATCACCTTGATCCATCATCCACGAACTTCATGACTGACTGCCCCCCGCAGATGATACATAACGGCAAAAAGGGATGCTACTTAAATAAACTTACCATGTCCAAGCTGTTGGCCGTCGTCGGCGAATATCCTTGGTCGATTCTGCGGCTTGACCGGATGTACGAACACATGCCGGTGCCGCCATTTCTGGCGAATTGCAGGGACTTCAATCTCACGGATGTCTTCAATCACGATTTTAGAATGTTGGTCAAAAAAGACGCCCTTCTGACAAAAGACGGACCACGTTTTGGTTGACTGCTCGTCGCGGCGGGCGCCCTCTATGGCTCGTCCCGGGCACAGGAGGTCGATCCGCTCGCTGGCGCACCCGCACGGCCCCCATGTCGTAAACATGGAAAGGCGTGGTCCACAACTGTCCTGCCGGCAGCATGAAGCCGACCATACGGAGGCACTGTCGATGCACTGCGAGGAGAGGACCAGAGGCATTCTTGCGCTCGGGAGGGTCAGGCTCCAGCCATCTTCGGGCGTGGGCAATCTACAACCTCGGAGTCAGTGCCGAAACCGTGCTCAAGGCATGGCGCGGCTGCTGATGGGCATCGGGAGCCGACGGGACAGTCTCTCGCCGAGCCTCCGACCGGGCGGACGGGGTCGTCCCTCGACCCGGTTCTGAGGCGGTTCAGAGTAGATGCGGCCCGCGAACAGCCTGGCCGCAACCACGCCAACGAGCGTCGTAACGGGGCGAAATCCGGGCAAGCGATCACACTCTGAGAGACAGCACCTGAAGCGGCGTCCCGATGCGGGACAGTGCAGAATACGCGCGCGCGGCGGACAGCGGGCAAGGCGCCGACGGCAGCGAGCCGGACGACATGCAGGAGTCCGTCCGTAGATCACTCGGGCGGGGATCGACCCTCGTCACGACTTCCGGGGGCGACTCGATCATCACGTACAATGAAGCAGAAAGCACAGTTGACCGTGTCCCCAGAAGAACTTGGATCGCTTCCCGCGAATTACTATGGCAGGGAGTATTACCGTTGTTGTTGTGGGCGGCTCCCTTACGAACGAAATGCTTCGTGGCTCAGTGCGTTCGCGAACATCGCGAAGCAGATTCAGGTGAGCCTGGCCCCGCGGACGGTACTCGATGCCGGGTGCGCGATGGGCATGCTGGTGGAAGCTCTCTGGGACCTTGGAATCCGGGCGCATGGCCTGGACGTGTCCACCTATGCCATCTCGCAGGTCAGGCGGGACATGGTGGCGCATTGCCGCGTGGGATCGGTGACGGACCCCATTGAAGGCAGGTGGGATCTGATCGTCTGCATCGAGGTGCTGGAGCACGTCACTCCGGAAGAGTGCGATACGGCGCTGGCGCGCTTTGCCTCTGCTACTGACCAGGTGTTGTTCTCCTCCACGCCGCTCGACTTGACCGAAGAGACGCACATCAACGTGCAGCCGATCCGAGCGTGGCTGGAGTCGTTCGCATCGCACGGATTCTACCCCGTGACGGATTACGATGCCACCTATATTTCGCCTCAGTCGATGCTGCTTCGACGCGGCGAGCCCGTCCCCGACAACGAGCTTGAGTTGTTCTCCAAGCTGGTGATGACCCGCTGCCTGCTTCAGGAAAAGGCGAACGCGCTCCTCGAGTCGCAGGCATTGCAGGGGCGGGCCGAGGAGGCCGAACGGGTGGCCGGCCAACTCCGCGAGGAGCTGGCGTCGGTCAAGGCCGAATACCAGAGACAGAGCGAAGCACTGTTGCGGCGCCTGACCCTGGACGAAATCGCCACGAGCCGCCTCGATGAATTGATCAGCAAGCTGCAGGCGGAGCGCGTGGCTGAGTGCGAACAGTCTGAAGCAGAGCACCTCCGGCAGCGCGGCGAGATGCTGGATTCCATGCCTGGGGTGGCGACTGAAGTCCGAGCGGCGTACGACAATCGATTGCGGGCGCAGGTTTGCGAACTGCAGGCGGCCCTGGCGGACCGTGATGCTCAACTGACGCGTCGGTTTGAGGAGTCCAGGCAACTGGCGGTCGCATTGGCCAATAGCCGTGACTCAGTGGCAAGGCTTGCCGGGGAACTTGATCGCGCGCAGAGAGAGCTGTCCGATGCGCGCGCGGCGGAAGCGTGCCGCCAGACCGAACTGGAAGAAATCCGGAAGGAAAACGGCCGAATTACGTGCGAACTGGCGTCAGCCAGGGAGACCAGCGAACAATACTCGCGTGAGATTGACCGGTATAGGGAGCGCCAGGCTGATATCGAGCAGTTGCATCAGCACAACTGCAGGCTCCAGGAAGAGCTGGCCGAAAGCAGGAATGCGGGTGTTCTCAAGGCAGCCGAGGTCACCCGCCTGAAGAAGGAGTTGAGCGACGTCTGTTCAGAAGCAGCGATGCGCGAGCAACGGGGGCTGCTGGAGCACTCTCGAACGCTAAAGGCCCTGGCGGCGGCTCGCAGTGACCTGCGGGAGGCCGTCGCATCGGTCGCTCCTCGGCGAGGGACCCTTCTCCTTCGCAAGGAGACGGCCCGTAAGCTGGTGTCGGCGTTTGCCGCGACGCTCAGCCGTCGTCTCCGGGCCCTTGGGCTATCAGGGCTGGAAATCGAGGCCCATGCTGGAGTGATTGCTCCCCTCATGGACCTCCACACATACCGTCCAGAAGGAACCGGCTTCAATTCGCAGGTTGCCGCGGCTCGCCATTATCTTCTCCGGGGGCATTCCGCCGGTGCCGCCCCCAATCCGCTTTTCGACGCTGAGTACTACCTTGAGCGGTATCCGGACGTCGTGAGCTCCGCGATCAACCCCTTGCTGCATTACGCTCTGTTCGGGTACGCGGAAGGGCGGCAGCCGGGGCCTCTGTTCGACGCCGATTGGTACCGCGCTGAAGCCGATTCGCCGGTTGGCGCCGGCAACGCACTCGTCCACTTCCTGGCATCCCGTGGTCGCGAAAGCAGCCCTTATCCGTTGTTTGACTGTGCCCATTTCCTGCGGCAATGTCCTGCTGCACGGACCGATCCGCGACATCCGTTTCTCTACTACCTTACCGAGGCCTCGGCGTGGCGGCTTTCACCCCATCGACTTTTCGATGGCGAGTATTACACGAAGCAGATCACAGAGACCGCGGGAGCGCGGACCTGCCCGCTCCGGCATTTCATCCTAGAAGGCGCGAGGCTGGGCTTGAACCCGCATCCGCTCTTCGATGTGAGCCACTACAAAAGGCGATGCCCCGAGGCTGGGGATCCATGGACGAATCCACTACTGCATTTTGTGGAGCACGGGGCGAAGAACATGCTCTCTCCGCATCCGCTGTTTGACCCGGATTACTACTGTAGCCAGTACATCCCGACGGCGGAACTCTGCAGGAACCCCGTTATCCACTACCTGGCATGTCCCCCAGCCATGCGGAAATCTCCCCATCCGGAATTCGACATTGACCACTACCTGGAGCATTACGCCGACCGGATGGGCCCCGGAGAAGATCCGCTTTCACACTACATTCGGAGCATTGCGTGGAGCGGCTGCGACCCGAATCCCGGCTTCCGGACGCAGGGCCAGGGCGCTGCGTCCGCCGTGCGTTCGGCAGCCCGCACGGAAGCCGTCGTCGCCCTCGCAGCATCAGACCGGGAACTGGCAGTCGCCGCTGCGGTTCAGGTGCCGCCGGACAGCGTGCCCAAGCGGACCGCGGACGTCAGCATCATCGTGGCCGTCCACAATGCCCTGGACGACGTGAAGCGCTGCCTGGGCTCCGTGATCCGGCACACGTTGCCGCCGTACGAGTTGATCATCGTCGATGACGGGAGCAACGACGACGTCCGCCTGTATCTGGAGGATTTCAGCGCGGCGCAGGGGGCGGCGCTTCTGCGGAACGACGTGGCGCGCGGATACACGCTCGCGGCGAACCAGGGAATGAGGGCGTCGAGCGGCCAGTATGCCGTGCTCCTGAATAGCGACGCGATTGTCACCGAAACCTGGCTGGACCGGCTTGTCGCCTGCGCCGAATCGGACCCGTCCATCGGGCTGGTGGGCCCGCTGAGCAATACGGCGTCCTGGCAGTCGGTGCCGGACCTGTTCGAGAATGGCGATTGGGCCGCCAATCGGCCGCCCGAGGGGATGAGCGTGGAGGAGATCGCCTCGCACGTTGCGAGATGCTCCGGTCGAGTTTATCCGCGGATCCGGTTTCTGAATGGCTTCTGCCTGTTGATTCGCAGGGCGACCATGGATGGGATCGGACTCTTCGACGAGGAGACATTCGGGGCGGGCTACGGCGAAGAGAACGACTACTGCGTCAGGGCCTGGAAGAATGGTTGGGAAGCCGCTGTCGCCGACGACGCATATGTGTTCCATGCACAATCCAAGAGCTACTCGAGCGAGCGCCGATTGCAGTTGGCCAAGCGGGCGGACGTCAATCTGCGGACCAAGCATGGAGATGAGATCGTCGATCGCGGCGTCCACATCGTGAGGAACAGCCTGCCGCTGCTGGGTGCTCGCGCAAGGGTGAAGGCGTCCCTCGAACGGGCTGAAGTCGTCCGGGTTTACCAGGAGAAATACGAGGGGCGGCGGGTGGCGTTCGTTCTTCCCGTCTGCGATGCGGGTGGCGGCGCAAACGTGATCCTGTCCGAGGCGCTGGCGATGCGCCGGTTCGGCGTGGACGCTCGCATCATCAACCTGTCGCCTTTCCGGAAGTATTTCGAGCAGAGCTACCCTGGCAACAGACTGGAGACGATGTACGTCCCGGACGAAATGAGCATAGCGCCCCTATGCGAAGGGTTCGACGCCGTGGTGGCGACTCTGTACAAGTCTGTCTTCTGGCTGGCGGATGTCGCCCGGCGCGGAAAGACTACGGTCGGTTACTATATCCAGGACTATGAGCCGTATTTCTTCGCCGACGGGACGAGCGAACGCCGCGAAGCGATCCGATCCTATCGCGCCTACGAAGGTCTGCGCTGTTTTACCAAGACTGAGTGGAACCGCGATCAGGTTCTTCAGAATGCAGGCGCTCGGTGCGAAGTGGTGGGCGCCAGCATGAACACCGACCTGTTCCAGCCGCGAGGAGGCTCGGAAACCGGGTCTGAACCCGTGAGGATTCTCGCCATGGTGCGGCCAGAGAGCCCTCGGCGGGCCGCGCGCCTGACCGTGGAAGTGTTGAACCGCCTGGTCCAGAGGCACGGGGCCCGGGTCGAGGCAACGGGGTTCGGAACAAACCTGGCAGGGTATGAGAGCCTAGGGGAGGACAACTTCCGCCGGATCCGGCGATACGGCAAACTGAGGCCCGAACAGTGCGCGGCGCTGTTCGCCAGCCAGGATGTCTTCCTGGACTTCTCACAGTTCCAGGCGATGGGCCTGACGGCCATGGAGTGCATGGCCTCGGGCTGCGCAGTGGTGGTCCCCGAGAGTGGCGGAAGCGGCGTGTTCGCGTTTCACGAACAGAATGCCCTGCTCGCCGACACGGCGAACCCCGAGTGCTGTTTTGAAGCAGCCAACAGGCTACTGGAGGACGCTTCACTGAGGAATCGGCTCAGGATGGAGGCGGTCGCCTCGATGCCCGGGTATTTTCCGGAAAGAGCCGCTGGGAAGCTGCTGGATGCCTTGTTCCTTCCCGGGCTTGGACAGGCGGGGAGGAAGCAATGAAACGCGTTCTCTGCCTGCCCGAGCACAATGCGGCGCTTCGACCGCACGCGACAGCCCACATCCGCTTGCTGCGGCCGCTGAACCACAAGACGCTTGCCGGGCGGGTGGAGACCGTTTCTACCACAACAAACGACCTTACCGAATGCGATGCCGCGCTCCTGGAACGGTTCTGGCATCCTGGCATCACCGTGGAAGAGGCAGGCCAGCTTGTAGACGGGATCCGGAAGAGGTGCCGGCACTTTGTCTACACACTGGACGACAACCTGCTTGATCTCGGTCTCGACGCGCCTTGGCGCTCCCCCATCGGGGATGAACAGCGGGCGGCGGTCCGGTTGTTCGCTAGAGAGGCTGACGGAGTGATCGTCTCCACTAGGCTCCTGGCGGATCGATTCTCGCGCCTGGCCCGGCGGATCGAGATCGTCGAGAATGCGCTGGACGAGTCTCTGTTCCGGGCCGGCGAATCGGCCGCGGAAGCGTCTCGGACGGATGTGCGGGCAGTCTACATGGGGACAGGGACCCACCAGGGCGACCTTCTGTTGGTCGTGGAGGTCTTGCGACGGGTCCTGAGGAGACACAAGGGGAACTTCCAGCTCGAGCTGGTCGGCGTGGTAGCGGACGATGCGGTGCTTTCGCTGTTCCGCGACCTGCCCGTTCGGACGATACCCGGGTTCGGCGGGTTGGAGTACCCCCAGTTCGCGGCCTGGTGGGCGGCTAACGCGGAGTGGGACTTCGGCATCGGCCCCCTGTGTCCGACGCGCTTCAACAACTACAAATCGGACATCAAATTCCTCGACTATGGCTTCGTTGGAATTCCCGGGATCTTCAGCGACCTCCCGCCTTACTCCGGCACCATCGTGACCGGAGAAACCGGGCTCCTCTGTGGATGCACTCCTGACGAATGGGAAGAAAGCCTGGAACTGATGATTGGAAATCCGGACCTGCGCCGCCACCTGGCGCAGAATGCGCGGTTGCTTGTCGAACGAAACCGCATACTGAATTTGCGAGCGAGTGATTGGCTCGACGCCATTGAGAGGATCTGCGGGAGGGCGGATGAACGTCAGTAGACCTGAGAAGCTCAGGTGGCTGCTGAAGGTGCCGGTGCAGGTGGGGCTCGAGGTAGGGGCGCTTTGTTCACCTATCGTGACGCGGGGAGACGGGCCGGTCTTCTACGCGGATGTACTCTCCACTCGCGAACTCAAACTCAAGTACTCGCAGGATCCCACGGTCGATGTCAGCAAGATTGTGGAAGTGGATTACGTCACTGGAAGCCACAAGCTCAGCGCGGTCGTGGAGCCCGGACGGAAGTTCGACTACGTCATGCTCAGCCACGTTTTCGAGCACCTGCCTTCTCCGCTGTCGTACCTGGATGACCTGCGGACAATCCTGAGCCCGCGCGGGCTGGTATGCTGCGCGATTCCGGACATGCGCCGGACGTTCGACGCGTGCCGTCGCGAAACCACCCTGGGAGATCTTGCCGAAGCCCGCCTTCAGGACCACCGAAGCCCGTCATTCCGGGCGGTCTTCGATCACTTCAGCGAGTATGTGCTGGCTTCTGCTGAGGAGCCGACCGAACGGGCGAACCGCCGCCATCAGCGACTCCGGGAAGCACTGGACTGGGCACAGGTGGCGATGCGGGGAGAGCGGTACGTGGACGTTCACGCCCATGTCTTCACACCTTCCTCCCTGCTGCGGCTGCTTCGGGATGCGGCGGCATTGGGGCTGCTCGGGTTTGAACTTGCCCGTTTTTGGCCGACCGCGGCCGGCGAGAACGAGTTCTTCGTGATTCTCCGCCGAACAGAAAAAGGGGGTGGGGGCGAGGTCGCGGAGGAGACGTTCGAGCGATTTCTCATCCCGGGCAACCGTCTCCACGGGGAATCGGACTGCGCGCTGGAGGAGGCCAGGCTCATCGCCGCCCAGGGCAACGGGTTTGGTGGTCGAGTGTTCTTCGTTTCAGGATCACGCAGGTTCTGGGTTCCCAGCGTGGATTGGGCCACGGCAGCCGGTTACCGATGGCCCGACGATATCGAGTGGCTCACGGTGGAGGAGGTGGCCAGCCAGCCCGAGTCCTCGGGAGATCCGCCGCCGCCCGCGAAAGTCCTGACCGCAAGAAAACTGCTGGGCCTCGCCTGATCCGCGCGACGGCATCCGGCGATCGGACAACAGTGTGCCTCCGGCAATACCCCCGGGGCTTGCCAGGAGGTTATGTCCTTCGTCGGCGTATCCGGATCAGATGCTCCATTCCGGCAGGCGGCGCCCCCGGTTTCCGCTCAGTCGATCCCTGCCGATTCGCGGGGCAGGCCAGCCACGGCACGAGCATGCAGGATCGAAAGACATGCTCGGCGGAATCGATAGGCCGGCGCCAGTTCGGACCGGCGACGCGACATGGTTGGGTCGATGTCCGCGCGAACGAGCCGGCCCGCCTTTCCGCGAGGCTTGACGGTGTCCTAAGCTACGATGAGTCACCTATGAAGACCCTCCTCACCGGCCACCTCGGCCAGTTGGCCACCGACTTCAAGCCTCGTCTTTTGGGCCATGACCTCCACTTAACCGAGTTCGAAGACCACGATCTTTCCGACGGTGAGAAGGTCAGCACGCACGTGGCGGAGATCCGGCCGCAGCTCATCCTCAACTGTGCCGCCTACAACCGCGTGGACGAGGCCGAAGACCGTCCCGAAGCCGCCTTCTCCGCCAACACTCATGGCCCGCGCAACCTGGCGCTGGCGGCGCGCGATTGCGGCGCCGTGCTGGTCCACTTCAGCACCGACTACGTCTTCGACGGCCCCGGCCGCACACCCTATGTCGAAACCGACCGCCCTTGCCCGCGTTCCGTCTACGGCATCTCCAAGCTCAGCGGCGAACTGATGGTGCAGGCCGCCTGGGAGAAGCACTTCATCTTCCGGGTCTGCGGCCTGTACGGCTACACCGGCAGCCGGGACAAGGGGTCGAACTTCGTCGAGACCATGCTCGCCCTGGGCCGCCAGGGCAAGCCGCTGCGGGT
>DAHVTI010000158.1 GCA_027324255.1 Bryobacterales bacterium
GGCCTACGTCAACGCGGCGCTGAAGAGCGGCACCAACCGGTTGCACGGCATCGCGCAGTTCACCCATCTGAGCCGGCCGCTGATGACCAAGCCGTTCTTCACCAACCGGTCGCTGTACGACCTCAGCACGGGGCCGCCGACCGAGGAGAAAAGCAAGCGCCTGTGGCCCTATACCAAGACGAACCGCTACCGCGGCACGGCCGGCGGGCCGGTCTACATCCCTGGGATTTACAACGGCCGCAATCGCACCTTCTGGCAGTTCAGCGCCGATTTCATGCTGCGCATCTACCCGAATCAGGGCTTCCCGACCGTGCCCACGGTCAAGGAGCGGAGCGGCGACTTCTCCGAGCTGCTGGCGATCGGGCCCCAATACCAGATCTACGATCCGGCCACCATCGCGCCCGCCGCCGGCGGGCGTTTCAGCCGGCAACCGCTGCCTGGCAACATCATTCCCGCCAGCCGGCTGGATCCCACCGCGGTGGAGATTCTGAAGTACTACCCGCTGCCCAACGCCGCGGGCACGACCGATGGGCGGAACAACTTCACCGGCGCCCCGCCCAGCCGCGTCAATTACAACAGCCAGATCGTCAGGGTCGACCACGTGTTCAGCCAGAACCACCGGATGTTCGGCTCCTTCACCAAGTGGGAGCATCACGAGACGATGGGCAAGATTCTGGGCAACATGGCGCGGGGAGTGCGATCAAACCGCCGGTACGAAGGCATGGCGCTGGACGACGTGCTGACGCTACGGCCCGACCTGGTCGTCAACTTCCGGTATGGCTTCACCCGCTTTCAGGACATCGTTCAGCCGCTCAGCATCGGCTTCGATCTGGCCACGGTCGGTTTCCCGCAGGACCTGGTGCGGCGGCTCGATCCTAAGCTGACCGCGCTGCCGGGAATCGATGTGGCCGGCTACGTGTCGCTCAGCGGCGATAGCGGCGGGCGTTCCCCCACCAACTATCACAGCTTCCTGGGGACCGTCTCCCACGTCCGCGGCACGCACAGCCTGCGGTTTGGCGGCGAGTATCGCATCCTGCAGAGGAACAATTTGCAGTATGGCTACGTCTCGCCGTATTTGAGCTTCGGAACCGGCTGGACCCACGGCCCGCTCGACAGTTCCCCCTCGGCGCCGATCGGGCAGGGGCTGGCGTCTTTCCTGCTCGGACTGCCGACGGGCGGCTACAGCGACAACAACGCCTCCTACGCGGACCAGTCGGAATACCTGGCCGGGTTTGTGCAAGACGACTGGAAGGCGACGCGGAAATTGACCGTCAACATCGGACTCCGCTACGAATTTAACTTCCCCACCACGGAACGCTTCAATCGCTTTAACCGCGGCTTTGATTTCACCGCGCCCAATCCGATCGAGGCCGCCGCGCGCGCCAACTATACGCGCCAGCCGATTCCGCAACTGCCGCCGGACGTATTCCGTACCCCGGGCGGCCTGCTGTTCGCCGGGGCAGGCGGTGTGCCGCGCACGCTCTGGGAGGCGGATGCGAACAACTTCTCGCCACGCGTCGGCTTAGCCTACCTGGTGCGGCCCCGGACCGTACTGAGGGCCGGCTACGGAATCTTCTTTCAATCGGTGGAGGCTGATGTTCCCCAGCAGGGCTTTAGTCAGCGGACCCTGGTTGTCCCGAGCTTCGATAACGGCCAGACCTTCCGCGCCACGTTGCGGAATCCCCTTCCCGACGGCCTGCTGCAACCTCCCGGCGGCGCCGGAGGACTGACGACGTTCCTGGGCCGCGGCGTCAGCTTCTTCACCCCGTCGCGCCCCAACAGCTACACGCAGCGCTGGAGCTTCAATGTCCAGCAGGAATTCCCGCACCGCGTGCTGGTGGAGGTCGGCTACGTGGGCAGTCGTGGTACCGGTCTCGACCTGGGGCAGGACTACGGCGCGCTGCCATCCCAATATCTGAGCACCTCGCCGGTGCGCGACCAGGCCACGATCGACTTTCTCAGCGCCGCCGTGCCGAATCCGTTCTACGGCCTGCCGGAATTCAACGGGACGGGTTTGCAAGGGAAAACCGTGTCGCGCGGCCAACTGCTGCGGCCGTTCTCGCAGTTTCTCGGCGTCGGCACCACCCTGAACGGGGGCTTTTCCTGGTACCACGCTCTCAGTCTGCGCGCCGAGAAGCGGCTCTCGCACGGCTTGACTATTCAGGGCACCTACACCTGGTCGAAGTTCATGCAAGCGGTGGACAAGCTCAACGCTTCGGACCCCTACCCGCATCACGTCGTGTCGGCGGGAGACCGGCCCCAGCACCTGGTGATCAGCGGCATCTACGAGCTTCCGTTCGGGCGCCGCAGGCACTGGGGCGGCGGCTGGCCGGGGTGGGCCGACCACTTCCTGGGTGGCTGGTCGGTGCAAGGCGTTTACCAGGGGCAGAGCGGGCCGCCGATCGGCTTCGGCAATATCGCCTTCTACGGCAACCTGCACGACATCGTTTTGCCGCGCGGGCAGCGGAAAGTCGAGCGCTGGTTCAACACCGAAGCGGGCTTTGAGCGCGACCCGCGCCGGCAGCTCGGCTCCAACCTGCGCGCCTTCCCGCTGCGGCTGACCGGGCTGCGCGCCGACGGAATCAACAACCTGGACCTTTCGCTGTTCAAGACCTTCCGCCTGGCCGAAAGCATCCGGCTGCAACTGCGCGCCGAAGCCAACGACGCCCTGAACCACGCGCTGTTCGCCGGACCCAACACCAGCCCCGTGAGCACGCTCTTCGGCACGGTCAGCAGCACCAACTGGACCGAACAGCGCAAGATCTCCGTGAGCGCGCGCCTGATGTGGTAAGAGGAATAACTATAGGAGTGCGGATGCAGCAAGAAGCCGTTGCCAACAGGCCCAGCCGGCGCGAAGTGCTTGGCGCCTCGGCGGGCACGCTGGGCCTGGCGGCCACCGCAGCCGGACAGGGGGCCGGAAAAGCTCCCGAAGTCGTGATCCCGCCCCTGACGCGGCAGAAACGGTTAGGTACGCCCTTGCCGAAACCGAACGGGCTGAACCTGATCGTGATCATCGCGGACACCACGCGCTGGGACCATCTGGGCGCGTACGGCAGCCGGAGGGTCAAGACTCCGAACCGGGACCGCCTGGCCGCGGACGGCGTGGTGTTCGAGAACGCTTATGCCGACGGGCTGCCCACCATCCCGGCCCGCCGCGTCTACCACAGCGGCCGGACCATCCTTCATGAGAAGCGGCCGTGGTGGAGGCCGCTGGACCCGGAAGACGTGACGCTGGCCGAAGTGCTGAAGAAAGCGGGCTTCACTACTGGCCTCGTGGTGGACACCTATCACCACTTCAAGCCCGACATGAACTTCCACCGCGGCTACGACTCCTGGCAGTGGATCCGCGGCCAGGAGACGGACCTATGGATCAGCGGGCCGCGCGATGGCTTCGATCCCGGCCGGCACATGCCGGAGCATCTCAGGAACCCGAACTACCTGCGCAACATGACGCAGTACATGATGAACAGCTCGATGCGCCAGGGGGAGGACGACTACTACTGCGCCCAGAGCTGCTCGGCCGCCATGAAGTGGCTGGAGCAGAACGCGCGCCAGAAGCCGTTCTTTCTGTGGCTGGACATGTTCGACCCGCATGAGCCCTGGGACGCTCCGCCGCGTTTCCAGAAGATGTACCGGCAGGACTACGGTTACGAGCGCTACCTGTTCGGCTATGGCGTCCGGCACCAGGACATTCGCGAAAGCGACTACGCGATTCTACGGGACCTGTACGCCGCCGAGGTCACCTTCAGCGATCACTGCATCGGGCGGCTACTCGACAAGATCGATCAGCTCAAACTGCGCGACGACACCGTCGTTGTGTTTTCCACCGACCATGGGACACATCTGGGCGAGCTGGGCTGCGTGCAGAAGACGCCCGGCTTGTTGAACTCCTGCGTCGCGCGCCTGCCGCTGATCGTGCGCCATCCGGACAAGAAATATGCCGGCAAGCGTGTAGAGGGCTTCGTCAGCGCGGTGGATTACATGCCGACGTTCCTCGCTCTGCTGGGGATTCGCGAGTTCCCCGGGCTGGTGGGAAAGGATTTCTGGGCGCTGGCGGGCTCCGAAGGGAAGCAGAACTACGAACGCGTCTTTATAGGCTTCGGGAACTTCGCCGCCGTCCGGGACAAGAAGTGGCACTACTTCCAGAATTTCCGTGGTGAGGACCGCGGCAAGGGTCCCGCGCTCTACGACCTGGAGGCCGACCCCGGCGAAACTAAGAACGTCATCGCGGACCATCCGGAAGTGGTGGCCGGGCGCCGGGCGTTGCTGGAAGAGAAATTCCAGGTGCGGCTTCCACCCCCCGAGAAGGCCTGAACTCCGCGGGGAGCGGCGGGTTATGGCACGAATCACACGAAAGCATTTCCTCACCAGCGGCGCGGCCGGCATTGCCGCCTCGCGCATGCCGGGCGCGAACGCCGGGCAATCCACCGGCAGGCCGAAAAACGTGCTCTTTCTGCTTTCCGACCAGCACAAACCGCGCGCGCTGGGCCTGTTCGGCGATCCCTATGCGCGCACCCCCAATCTGGATGTCCTGGCCCGGAGTGGGTTGTGCTTCGAGCAGGCCTATTGCTCCAATCCGGTCTGCACGCCTTCGCGCGCTTCGATCCTGACGGGGCTGTATACGCACAATCATCGCGCCTATAGCAACGGCACGCCGTGGCCTTTCGAGATCAAGACGGTGGCCCACCATTTCAGCCGCGCCGGCTACATGTCCGCGCTGATTGGCAAGATGCACTTCGTGGACGCCCAGACGCACGGCTTTGATTATCGCCTGGATTTCAACGACTGGTCTCAGTACCTCGGACCGAAGACGAAGCTCTATGCCGATGAGCTCAGCCGCCCCAACTCCGGCTCGGGCCTACCCCAAATCGACGATCTTTGGCGCGATTACGGAGATCCCTGGGCAGGTGTGCGGGAAAACGACGGGCGCAAGGGGGCAGTGCACATCGGACGGTCTTCGAAGATCCCCGAACGTGACCACTTCGAGAGCTTTGTCGCGCGGGAGACTATCCGTTTTTTGAAGAATCACAGCAAGAAACAGCCCTTCTTCTGCATCAGTTCCTATCTCAAGCCGCACGACCCCTTCATGCCGGCCGGGCGCTTCGCCCGGATGTTTTCGCCTGAGAGCATAGAGTTGCCCGCCACCTTTGGCAAGGTGGATCTCGCCAACATCCCCAAGGAGATCCGCCGCCGGATTGAATCGGCCGGTTCCACTCCGGAACTCGGGGACCCGGCCATGGCCAAGCTGCGTCTCGCCATGTATTACGGCAACCTGGCGCAAATGGACGATTGTGTCGGCCAGGTGCTGCGCGCCTTGCAGGAGATGGATCTCGAAAAGGACACGATCGTGCTGTACTCCGCGGACCATGGCGAGATGGGCGGCGAGCACGGCCTCTGGCAGAAGTTTGTTTTCTATGAGCCGTCGGTTGGGGTGCCGTTGCTCTTGCGTGTGCCCGGCATGACGCGGCCCGGCGAGCGCTGCGCTGTTCCGGTGAGCCTGGTGCAACTGTTGCCTACTTTGCTGGAGTTGTGCGGGCTGCCGGCGCCTTCGGGCCTCGATGGAAGCAGCCTCGTGCCGCTCGTCCGCGAGCCGTCGCGGAAAGTCGATGCCACGGTGTACGCCGAGTTCGCTCTGCGGAGCAGGAACGCCAAGTACATGATCCGGCGCGGGGATTGGAAGTACTGTTTCTACGTCAACGACATGCCGGAGCTTTACCACCTCCGCGACGATCCCCAGGAGATGAGAAATCTCGCCCTGCTGCCGGAGCGCCGCGGGAGAGCGGAAGAGATGAAAGCGCAGCTTTTTGCTTGGCGCATGCCGCCGGAGTTGTAGGCGCCACCGTGGAGGAGCGATGACGAGAAGGACTCTGATGCAACTGCCAGCGGCTTCTCTGGGTGCATCGCCGCCGGGCGCGGCGCCGGCATCTGCCGCCCAACGCGAGGGATCTGCCGCGCGGCGGGCTGGTGGCAAGCCGCCGCACATTCTTTTCATCCTCGTGGACCAGATGACGCCGTTCATGACGAGCCCGTACGGGCAGCGGGCGGCGATCACGCCTAACCTGGAACGGCTGGCGCGGAGCGGGGTGGTGTTCGAGAACGCCTACTGCAACGCGCCGCTGTGCGTCCCGAGCCGTATGTCGATGTTCGCGGGGCTCCTCCCCAACCGGATCGAGGTCTGGGACAACGCCTCCGAGTTGAAAGCCGAAATCCCCACGATGATGCACTACCTCCGCCGGGCCGGCTACGAGACGGTGGTTTCGGGCAAGACGCATTTCATCGGACCGGACCAGTACCACGGCTTCACCGAGCGGCTCACGCCATGCATTTACCCCACGCATTTCGCGTTCCTGCACCCGTGGAGCAAGGGACCATACTGGATCCAGGGCACATCGATCCAGGTCGGCCTCGGAAGCCTCGGCCCTTCGGAAGTGAACGGGCAGATCGTCTTCGACGAGCTGGCCTTCAGCCGGGCGATGGAGAAGCTGCGCGATCACGCGCTGAGGGCCAAGGACCACCCGCTGTTCCTGAATGTCTCCTTCACGCAGCCGCACGATCCGTACTGCGCCCCAAAGAAGTACCTGGAGATGTACCGTGCCGCGGAGATTCCGATGCCCAAGCCGCACGAGGACATCCGCAAGCTGAGCCCGGCCTACGAGTGGGTGCGCATCGTGCACGGCCTCGACCGGGAGACGCCGTCTCCGGAAAAGGTGCGGGAAGCGCGCCGCTGTTACTTGGCGGCGTGCACCTGGCTCGACCAGAAGGTGGGCCTGCTCCTCGACGAACTGGAACGCCTTGGTCTGGCGCAGGACACGATGGTCGTCTTTACCAGCGACCACGGGGACATGCTGGGAGAAAAGGGACAGTGGTTCAAGCGCGTGTACCTGGAATGGTCCGCTCGCGTTCCGCTCCTCGTCCGCTATCCCGGCCGGATTCCTGCCGGGCAACGGGTCAAGTCGCTCGCGTCCCTGGTGGATCTGATGCCGACATTTGCCGAGGCGGCCGGCATAGAAGTGCGGATGCCGGTGGATGGCCGGAGCCTGGCGCCGCTGATGGACGGCCGTGAGGACGGGCGTGACCGTGAAGTGATCGGCGACTACTGCGGCGAGGGAACCATCGAGCCGATTCGCATGGTTCGCCGCGGCGATTTCAAGTACATCGCGGTGAACGGCCACGCGCCGCAACTCTACGACTTGAACAAGGACCCGGACGAGACGGTGAATGTGGCGGGCCGGAAGGAATACGCTGAGGTCGAGAAGACCCTGCGCGCGCGGGCCGAGAAGGACTGGGACGCTCCGGCGCTGAAGCGGAAGGTGATGGCGAGCCAGGCCGGCCGCGACTTCTTGCGGTCAATCCCCGGCTACATGAATCCAAACCTCTGGAAGCCCGAAGTGGAGACTCCGCCGTTCCCGGACGACTACGGGTGGAAGTGAACAGAACCGGCAGGCGGCTTGCGTGTTGTCAATCCCAGTTTCGGAAGGTTGAGGACGTTACGCAGAAACGATTTTGTCGCGATACTACCTCTTCATTATGCAAGAAGGCTCTGTCAGGGGACTGGCTCGCAGGGCAGTCCGAGAGCGCGAACAAAAGCCTGAGCCTTTGCGCTGGTCTCCTCCAGTTCCTGATCAGGGTCCGAGCCAGCGGTAATCCCCGAGCCGGCACAATAGAGTACTCGTCCCCCGGTAACCACCGCGGTGCGAATCGCCACCGACAGTTGGAGCCCACCGTCGAGCGATATCCAGCCCATCGCGCCCATCGCCGGTCCCCGTCGCTGCCTCTCCTGCTCCAGCGCCACCTGGATGGCTTGAATCTTGGGAGCGCCCGTGACCGACGCCGGAGGAAAAGTGGCCCGCAAGAGATCCACGATGTCTCTGTCATGGCGGAGACGGCCGGTGACCGTCGCGCTGGTGTGGTGAACGGTGGGAAGGCTCAACAGATCCGCGTAGCTCTCCACACGCACGGAGCCGGCGGCGCAGACCCGGCCGAGATCGTTGCGGACGACATCGACGATCATCGCCAGTTCAGCGCGGTCTTTTTCGCTGTTTTTCAGGTCCTCGGCCAAGGCAAGGTCTTCGCGGGCATTCTTCCCCCGCGGGCGCGTTCCTTTGATCGGACGGGATTCGACGCCCCCATCGCTGGCCTTGAGGAAGAGCTCCGGGCTCATGGAGAGCACGCACCGGCTGGGGCCGAGGCGGAGGAACGCGCCGTAGCGGGCCGGGTTGCTCTTCCGCATGCGAAAGTACAGCGGCCAGGCGGCCGATGCCGCCAACGGGACTTCCAGGCGGCGGCAGAGGTTAGTCTGAAAAAGCTCGCCATCAACAATGCGCGCTATGGTTCGCGAGACGCCGGCTGCAAAATCGGAGCGGTTCGGCCGGCTGCGAACTGGACCCACGGATAGCGCCCCCGCCGGATTCTGAATGGGGTCCACGCGCTGCGCCGCAAAAAGCCGGTTTTCGGCTCGAACCGGTGGGTAAGGGAAGCCATCCTGGCCCCGCCAGGCATCCGTTCCCAAAAACCGCCAGCCTCCGGGTTCCCATGACAGGAAAGAATCAAATAGGCCGAGCCAAAGGTCCGGAAACTCGAAGTCCCGTGGGGGAGGAAGGGGCAGCGCTTCGAGCTCCGAGACGAGTTCATAGCCAAGGAAGCCCACCAGCATGCTTCCAGGCGGCCCACCCCATGCCGCGAGCGCGGCTTCCAGCACATCGAGCGCCCGTTCCTCAAACACCGCTCTGCCTCCGGGACCCTGCACCACCACCTTGCTCCCGGTAGCACAGAGGACCGCCAGCGGCCTGGAAAAGATGCGCTGTTCCACGGCATCTCCGTCCAGCCAGGCAAATCCTGGCTCTAGATGCAGGGCTTCGGCCACCTGATCCGGCGTAGGTTCCGCTCTCAGACGCGTTCTCCCGCTGCTCGCGTGCTGGGATGGTGGAGGCAGGATCCGAAGAAGGCAATCCACAAGGTGGCGCCGATGTGGTCGTGAGAGCCGTTCCTGCCACATTGGCGTTCAGCCCTCAAGAAAATTCGAGATCAAAGCCGGGCCGCACTCGGTCAGAAACGACTCGGGATGGAAGAGCACACCTTCCACGCACCGACCCCGCATCCGGCATCCCATGATGGTCCCGTCCTCCGTCCACGCCGTGAGCTCCAAACCTGGAGGCACGCTCGAAGGAAGCACCACCAAAGAATGATAACGGGCGGCGCGAAACGGATTCGGTAGCCCGCGTAGCAATCCCCGTCCATCGTGTGTCACCGCGGACGTTTTGCCGTGAACGGGCCGTCCCGACGGCGCCACGGACGCGCCCGCCGCGGTGGCGATGACCTGCATGCCCAGACACACCCCCAGGATGGGGACGCGCTTCATGAACCTGCGAACGACATCCCCACACACTCCGGCCTTGTCGGGGCCGAACGGCCCCGGAGAAAGCACGATCCGATCTGGCTCAACACCGTCGATCTCTTCGAGACCGATCTGGTCCGAGCGATGAACAATGCATCGGGCGCCTCTGGCTTCGATTGTCTGCACGAGATTCCAGGTGAACGAGTCGTAGTTGTCAAGCACAAGGACCTTCATCGCTTCGTCGGCAAATTCCGGGACGCTTTCACCTGCCGATCCACGCGTAATCAATGTGAAACCCAGATCCAGCTACTCGATAATCGGCCAGTCCGAACAGTGCGCCAGTGGCCACTTCAAGTCCGGCTGCCAGGGCCCTGTCGTGATTATCCATCCGTACTTCGAAGTGCCGCTTGCTCGGACTCGCCGCGTGCCAGCGCCGGTACGCATCCCTATCAAGCGTCTTGTCCCACTGAATCATCCCCCCCAGCCCGGCATCTCTCAACGTGATGTACGCCTCCTCGGGGAGGTACGCGGAACATAACAGAACTCCTGGGCCTGCTTCCTTCTTCAGCAATGCCGCCGTCCTGGCCACGTAGCGTGCCAGCACGGGCCAGGAAACCTCAGGATCGGTCGCAAGCACTAGCTCGATCACCTGGGCTCCAGTGGCCAGAACAGCGGCCAGCTCGTCCTCCAACGCTTCGATGCTGAGCCGCTTGGGCGCTGGATTCCCTCTGAGTCCGCAGAAGTTGCAGTACCCGCGAGTGTCGTTGCAGTAGCTGGACAAATAGATCGGCGCGATGTATCTAAGCCGGTTCCCAAGAGGCCTCCGAGACTGGCGGTATACGAATGAGCGCAGCGCCTGGAATTGTCCCACCGCATCGGGTTCGTTTCCGATTTCCAGCAGTGCCGCTAGCTCGGAAAGACCGAGCCGTTCCGGCATGCTCTTCTCCAACAGCTCCTGGACTGTCCCAAGCGTTGGGAGTCGCACACGATCAACAATCTTCTCCATCTCCGTGTGGCATTCGTTGCAAAAAAAAGCTGAACCTCGACATCGATAGGGTACACAGTTCAACTACGCGCGGGGAAACAGCGTGCCTCTCAGTATAGTGCTGAGGCGGTACGAAACAAAACCTCAAACCTCCCGCCCTCCCGCCAGGAAAACTGCCGGAATCAGTTGATGTGGGTAGCCGGTGGATCAGGACGCCCGGGACGCGCCAGGACGCCGGCGCCCTTCCTTCGGTTCCACTCCCTCGGTAGCGTTGATACAATCGCAGCCATG
>DAHVTI010000166.1 GCA_027324255.1 Bryobacterales bacterium
GCCATCGCGCTGGACTGGCCGGCGGCGGGGCTGACGGTGAAGTCGATCGACTCTTCGGTGAAGGTGGCGTCGGTGTCGCTGGTAGGCTCGAAGGACAAGCTGAAGTGGCAGCAGACGGCGGAGGGCCTGAAGGTGGAGGCGCCGGTGCAGAAGACGGGCAATTACGCTTACGCGTTCAAGATCGTGACGAAGTAGAATGCGGGCGGTCGCAGCCGGACCTGGAGGTCCGGCTGCAGGCCTGGAGGCCTGCCCCACCTTACGCCTACGCGTTCAAGATCGTGACGAAGTAGGGTCAGACCCGCTCGCCCGGTGCGCACAAGGCGGCCGGGGGAAGGAGCCCGCCGCTCACGCGCCTGGCCGCGCGGGCGCGCCGCTGGTACTCCAGGAGTGGGGCAATGGGGTCTGATACTCTGTTCAGTTCAGGCGTGCGATCCCGATGACCGTCCCCGACACCGCCCTTTTCCACCCGGCGAGCACGCCGGATTACCTTCCGCGGCCGCAGTTGCGCGCTTTGCAGTTGGACAGGCTGCAGACGATCGTGCGGCGCGCCTACGAGTATGTGCTGCTGTACCGGCAGCGGATGGACGAGCGGGGCTTGAAGCCGGAGGACATCCGCACGCTCGACGACCTGCCGGCGCTGCCGTTCACAACGAAGACGGACCTGCGGGACACGTATCCGTTCGGGCTGTTCGCGAGCCCGATGGAAGAAGTGGTGCGGCTGCACGCGTCGTCGGGGACGACGGGCAAGCCGATTGTGGTGGCGTACACGAAGGAAGACGTGGCGGTGTGGACGTCGGTGATGGTGCGGTCGTTCGCGGCCTGCGGGCTGCACGCCGGCGACATCATCCAAAACGCTTATGGCTACGGGCTGTTCACGGGCGGGCTGGGGGCGCACTACGGGGCGGAGGGGCTGGGCGCCACGGTGATCCCGATTTCGGGCGGCAACACCGACCGGCAGATCCGCCTGATGCAGGACTTCGGCGTGACGGCCATCTGCTCGACGCCCTCCTACTTCATCCACCTGGCGGAGCGCGCCGCGGAGATGGGCGTGGACCTGCGGAAGCTGCCGCTGCGCGCGGGCATCTTCGGCGCCGAGCCGTGGACGGACTCCATGCGGCGGCACATCGAAGCGGCGGCGGACATCCGCGCCATCGACATCTACGGGCTGTCGGAGATCATCGGCCCGGGCGTGGCGGTGGAGTGCCCGTGCCAGGACGGGCTGCACGTGTTCGAAGACCACTTCTACCCGGAGATCATCGATCCGGACACGGGCCACTCGCTGCCGGCGGGCGCCGAGGGCGAACTGGTGCTGACGACGCTGAGCAAGTTCGCGATGCCGATGATCCGCTACCGGACGCGCGACATCACGTCGCTGATGGAGGAGCCGTGCGCCTGCGGCCGCTCGCTGCGGCGCATGCGGCGCATCGGGCGGCGCAGCGACGACATGCTGATCCTGCGCGGGGTGAACGTGTTCCCGTCGCAGGTGGAGGAGGCGCTGCTGGCGGTGGAGGGCACGCTGCCGCACTACCAGATGGTGTTGACGCGTCGGCACGGGCTGGACGACCTGGAAGTGCAGGTGGAGGTGACGCCGGAGGTGTTCAGCGACAAGGTAGGCGCGCTGGAAGCCTTCGAGGAGCGGCTCACGAGGAGCATCGAGCACGTGGTGGGCCTGCGCGCGGGCGTGCGGCTGGTGGCGCCGAACACGATCCAGCGCAGCGAAGGAAAGGCGCGGAGGGTGATCGACCGCCGCAACGAACAGGGAGCGTAGCGCATGAAACTGCAGCAGATTTCCGTATTCCTCGCCAACCAGCCGGGCGCGCTGATGGAGCCATGCCGGCTGCTGTCGGAGGCGGGGATCGACATTCGCGCGCTGTGCCTGGCCGACACGCAGCAGTTCGGCATCCTACGGCTGATCGTGCCGGAGCGGGAGCGGGCCGAGCGGATCCTGGCGGAGGCGGGCCTGGCGACGCGCGCCACGGAGGTGCTGGCGGTGGAGATCCCGGACCATCCGGGCGGGCTGACCGACGTGCTGGCGGCGCTGCACGATTCGGGGGTGAGCATCGAGTACATGTACGCCTTCGCCGAAGGCCGGGCCGGCAAGGCGGTGCTGATCTTCCGCTTCGACCGGCCGGACGCGGCCATGGCGGCGCTGCAGGCGGCGGGGATCAACGTGCTGGCCGAAGTGGACATCTGCGCCCGCTAACGCCGGGATTCGAGAGGAGCGCGCACCGTGCAACGACGACATTTCCTGGCCGCGGCCGCCGCCGCGCCCGCCGCATACGCCAAGGTGAATCCGCAGAACGCCATCCCGCGGTGGCGCGGCTTCAACCTGCTGGACCTGTTCCAGGCGCTGCCGAAGGAGCCCGCCGCCGGCGCCGGCTTCGTCAACGAAGACGAATGCCGCTGGATCCGCGACTGGGGCTTCAACTTCGTGCGCGTGCCGCTGGACTACTGGTTCTGGATCGATTCCGGCTGGCGGACGACGCGGCGCATGCGGCCCGACGACACGTTCAGCATCAGCGAGGCGGCGCTGGAGCCGATGGACCGCATCGTGGAGTACGGCCAGCGCTACGGGCTGCACGTGTCGCTGAACTTCCACCGCGCGCCGGGCTACTGCATCAACAACCCGCAGCGCGAGCCGTTCAGCCTGTGGTCGGACCCGCGCGCCGAAGAGGCGTTCGCCTACCACTGGCAGTACTTCGCCAGGCGCTACCGGCCGGTTTCCAGTTACGCGCTGAGCTTCAACCTGCTGAACGAAGCGCCGGCGCCGCGCGACGGCTACATGTTGCGGGAGGATTACGCGCGGGTGATGCTGCGGGCGGTGAACGCCATCCGGGCGGTGACGCCGGGGCGGACGATCTTGATCGACGGGCTGTCGGTGGGCAACCAGGTGGTGGACGAGATGATCTTTTCGGGCGTGGCGCAATCGGTGCACGCCTATTCGCCTTCCGGCATTTCGCACTACCGGGCGCCGTGGGTGGACCGCAAGCTGGACTTCCCGGAACCGGCGTGGCCGCTGATGAACCCCGACGGCTCGTTCAAATACTCGCGGGCGAACCTGGAGGCGCACTACGCGCCGTGGGGCGAACTCGTCAGGAAGGGCATCGGGGTGCACTGCGGCGAGGCGGGCTGCTACAACAAGACGCCGCACGCGGTATTCCTGGCCTGGATGACGGACGTGCTGGACATCCTGCAGACCTACGGCATCGGGTGGGCGCTGTGGAATTTCCGAGGCGCGTTCGGGATGCTGGATTCGGGCCGCGCCGACGCGGACTACCAGGACTGGCACGGCCACAAGCTGGACCGGAAGCTGCTCGAACTGCTGCAGCGCTATTGAGGCGCGGCGGCGCCCAGCAGGATCTGGGCGGCGCAGACCATGCCGTTGGACTGCACGACGCCGATGCCGGTGCGCTGGTAGGGGCCTTCGAGGTTGCGGCGGTGGGTGTCGCTGCCGGCCCACATGCGGACGACGACGTCGCCGAGGCGGTCGCGCAGGCTGAGCAGGCCGACGTTTTCGGCGGCGCCGCGGAAGGAGATTTTCTTCCTGAGGCGGGCGACGCGGCCGTCGAAGCCGGAGTGGGGGGAGGCGACGGGGCCGGTGAGCAGGTGGCGGCAGTGGACGCGGGCTTCGGCGGCGGCGGCCTCGTTCCATTCCAGGGCCGAAAGGCCGCGGCCGGCGCGGTAGCGGTTGACGCCGCCGAGGACATCCTGCTCGATCGATCCGGCCGACAGGGCCGCCAACAGGACAAGTGCAAACATACTCGTTCTCTCGACGCACGGGCGCGCTTCCGGGTTCCCACCGGATCGGCGATGGTCTACACTACTCGCAAACGGGAAGCCCTGGCGCTGGGATGAACAGCTTTCGGGAAGGAGGGCGCATGAACGTACTCATTGCAGGCGGAACCGGCACGGTGGGCACGTGCGTGATGCGGGCATTGCTCGAAAGCGGGCACCACACGCGGATCCTGACGCGGTCGCCGCGGCGGGCGGCAGCACTGCCGGAGGGCGCCATCGCAGTGGCGGGGGACCTGGAGAGCCCGGCCTCGCTGGGAGCGGCCTTCGACGGGGCCGACGCGGTGTTCCTGGTGACGCCGCAGCACCCGGACGAGGCGCAACTGGGGCTCAACGCGGTGCGGGCGGCGCTGCACGCGCACGCCCGGCAGGTGGTCTACCTGAGCGTGCACCAGGCGGACCGCCTGGCGCACATCCCGCACTTCGCCTCCAAGCTGCCGGTGGAGGAGCGGCTGCACACGTCGGGACTGGCGTTCACCATCCTGCGCGCCAACAACTTTTTCCAGAACGACCTGCGCTTCCGGGAGTCGATCGCGCAATACGGCGTCTACCCGCAGCCGCTGGGCGCGAAGGGGGTGAGCCGGGTGGACGTGCGTGACGTGGCCGCGGCGGCTGTGGCGGCCTTCACGCGGCCGGGCCATGAAGGGAAAACGTACACGGTGGCGGGGCCGCAGGCGCTGACCGGCGAAGAGGTGGCAGCGGCTTTCACGCGGCACCTGCACCGCGGCGTGCGCTACATCGGCGAGGACCTGGAGGGCTGGGAGCACAGCGCCCGGCAACAACTGCCGGAGTGGATGGTGCGCGATCTGCGCCTGATGTACGCGCACTTTCTGGAGCACGGCCTGGCGGCCAGCCAGGAGGAGACGGACGCGCTGACGGCGCTGCTGGGGCGGCCGGCGCGGCCGTTTGAGGAGTTCGCCGCCGAATGCGCGGCGGCGTGGAGGAAGCCGGGCGCCTGAGGTCAGGCGGCGCGGCCGTAGTCGCGGATCCTGAGCAACTCCCCGCCGCGCAGGGCGGAGCGATGGGCGATGATGCCGGGCAGCGTGTAGGCGACGGCCTCCCAGGCGTTGACGGCCGGGTGGCGGTTCTCGACGATGGAGCGCACGAATTCGTGCGTCAGGAAAGTGTGCGAGTTGCCGTGGCCGGTCTTCACGCGCATGGGCGCGGGGAGCTGGTCGAAGTAGTCGGGCTCCTGGCGGGGCGTGCCTTTGGAGGAAGCGAAGACGGTATTGGGCGAGCCTTCGGGACGGCCCATGACGTAGGACATTTTGTCGCCGTAGAAGAGGCCGCGCTCGGTGCCGCCGGCCGAGATATGCCAGGAGACCATGACGCGGCAGGGGCGGCCGCCGGAGGTCTTGAAGAAGGCCGTCTCGCTCCAGAAGGGGTTCTTGTAGACATTGGTGCGGAGGACCTCGTGGCCGTCGCCCCAGCCGAGGCAGGAGACTTCGGCGAGCCGCTCACCGAGGACGGGGATGACGAGGCCGGTGGAGTGCGTGGGGTAGTGCATGGGCGGGAAGCCGTGGCGCCAGGTGGGCTGGCCGCCGGCGTCGAACATGAGCGTGATGAGGCCTTCGTGGTGGTATTCGGCCTCGCTGTGGAAGATGGCGCCGAAGCGGCCTTCGCGGGCCCACTGGCGGCAGGTGATGATTTCGGGGCGGTAGTAGCTGGTCTCGGCCATCATGTAGCGCAGGCCGGTTTTCCTGACGGTTTCGAGGAGCAGCTCGAGCTCCTCCACGGAGAGGCCGGCGGGGACGGCGCTGATGACGTGCTTGCCGGCGTTGAGGGCCTCAACGGCCATGGCGACGTGGAGCGGCGCGGGGGTGAAGACGCCGACGGCGTTGAGGCCCGGGTGGCGAAGCATCTGGCTGAAAGACTTGTAGCGGCTGGAGCAGCCGTAGACCTCGGACAGGCGGTCGAGGGCATCGTCGCGCAGGTCGCAGACGGCGTCGACGCGGCATTCGGGGTCGAGGTGCCACTGGAACTCGGCGCCGAAGCGGCCGCCGGCGATGCCGATGCGGACCTTTGGTTCAGTCTGGGCGGCGGCGGCGAGGGGCGCGGCCGCGAGGATCATCTGGCGTCTGGTCACAGGAAGATGCTATCGCGACAGACGGAGCAGCACCACGCCGTGCGAGGGCACTTGGGCGGAGAAGCCTTGGGCTTGCGCGCCGCGGCCGGCATGCGCCCAGAGGTCGCGGACCTTCCACTGGCCGTCGAGCTTGAGGTCCGCCCATTTGACGGAGACTTCGGCCCCGGCGGCGCCGCGGTTGAAGAGGCCGACGGCCCAGGCGCCGTGGTCGAGGGGGCGGGCCCAGACTTCGGTTTCTCCCTGCTGGGCAAGGCGCGAGGCGGCATGGCCGAGGGGGTCCTGGTTGATGGCGATCACTTCCTTGTTGAGCAGGATCGATTTCGTCGTCTCGTCCATGTTGCGCACGTCGTTGCCGGCGAGCAGCGGGGAGGCGACGAGGGACCAGAGGCTGAAGTGGGTACGGTACTCGTCGGGGGTCATGGCGCCGTTGCCGATTTCGAGCATGTCGGGGTCGTTCCAGTGGCCGGGCCCGGCGAAGGGGGCGAGATCGCTTTGCGCGAAGCCGATGCTGGCCATGGAGGCCCACTGGTCGCGGATGTCGAAGGTGGTGCGCCAGAGGTTGCCGCCGGCCTTGGGGCCCCACTCCTGCACCTTGTTGCGGCCGTACTGGCAGAGGGCGTAGACGATGGGGCGGCCGGTTTTGCGGAGGGCCTCGCCCATGCGCTGGTAGACGGCGCGCATGTCGTCGTCCTTCCAGACGCGGGAGGCACTGCACCAGTCGTACTTGAGGTAGTCGAAGCCCCAGGCGGCCCAGGTGCGCGCGTCGATGTCTTCATGGCCGTAGCTGCCGGTGAAGCCGCCGCAGGTGGTGGGGCCGGGGGAAGAGTAGATGCCGATTTTGAGGCCCTTGGCGTGGACGTAATCGGCCAGGGCTTTCATGTCGGGAAAGTTGGGGTTGGGCTGGAGGACGCCGTTGCCGTCGCGCTTGCCCTGCCAGCCGTCGTCGATGTTGACGTAGACGTAGCCGGCGTCGCGCAGGCCGGTGGAGACGAGGGTATCGGCGATTTCGCGGACGGTCTTGTCGTCGATGCGGGTGCGGAACTTGTTCCAGCTATTCCAGCCCATGGGCGGGGTTTTGGCGAGGCCGTTGGAGGGGAGGTCTTTCAGGGCGGGCAGTTCGAGTTTGGGCAGGGACTTGTAGTCGACGGGGGCGGCGCGATAGGAGGGGGTGGGGGTGCCGCGGCGGGCGACGACGGGGCCCATGGGCGGGCGCATGCCACCGCCGGGGCGGACGGGGCGGCCCGGGGCGCCGGGGCCGGCCTGGCCTGCGGGACTGCCGGGGCCGCCGGCGCCGGCGGGACGCGGGGGCATGGCGGGCGTCAGGTGCAGCTCGTCGCCGACGATCTTGCCCTTGATGGTGGCGCGGCGGATCTCGCCGAAAGACTCCATTTCGACGATCAGCTCGAAGTCGTCGCCGGTCACCTTGCCGTCCACGATGGGCGCGTCGCCGAAGCCCATCGACTGCGAGCCGGTGATTTTGCCGTCCGTCATTTTGAGGCGGTAGACGATTTCGGACTCGCCCATGGGGGTCTGGCGCTTGGCCACCCAGGTGCCGGAGATGTCCTTCTGCTGGGCGGACAGCAGGGGCAGAAGCGCAGCCGCCGCCAGGAAGTTCAGGAGTCTCATGTGCTTGC
The DNA here is from genome assembly GCA_027324255.1 of Bryobacterales bacterium. Lineage (GTDB taxonomy): Bacteria > Acidobacteriota > Terriglobia > Bryobacterales > Bryobacteraceae > Paludibaculum. The sequence goes on from DAHVTI010000166.1 coordinate 7,513, forward strand.
TCATCCTTGCCGTTAGCGTAACTCCTGAAGGTGTATGCTGGGCAGCGGAGGTTACGCCAAAGTGTCTTCGCCATCGCGCAACCGTTGGTGGAAAGTCACACTATCCGTGCTGGGCGTGCTGGTATTGGGCGCGCTGGCGCTGGAAGGTTTCATCGTGTGGTCGGCGTGGCACCTGTCGGTGCTGGCGGCGGAGCGGTTCCCGGGCGATCGCGTCGAAGCGCTGATCGATCAGGTGGAGTGCACGTCGTGCGGACTGAGGCAGCGGCAGGACGCGGTGTGGGCGCTGGGCCAGATCGGCGACCGGCGCGCGCTGCCGGCGCTGCGCGCGCACCTGACGGGGCGGCGCTGCGACCATGCGAAAGAGCTGTGCCAGTACGAGCTGCAGAAAGCGATCCGGCACATCGAGAAAGGCATTCCGCTGCACAGCGTCCTCCGCATCAAGCCATGAATCTCTCCCGGCGAAACTTCCTGGCCGCCGCCCCCTTCGTGCAAACACGGCGGCGCGCTTCCGCGCTCCCGAACGTGGTGTTTTTCCTGACCGACGACCACGGGGCGTGGGCGACGGGCGCCTACGGGGCGCGCGACATCCACACGCCGAACATCGACGCGCTGGCGCGCGGCGGGGCGCGCTTCACGCGCGCGTACGCCTCCACGCCGGTGTGCTCGCCCAGCCGCATGACGTACATGACGGGCACGCTGCCTTCGACGCACAGCGTGCAGGACTGGCTGATCCCGGAAGATTCCTACGGGCCGAAGTCGCGGGCGTGGCTCGACGGCCACCTGACGTGGTCCGAGGTGCTGGCCAAGGCGGGCTACACGCTGGGCATGACGGGCAAGTGGCACATGGGCCACGACGGCGAGGCGCAGCGCGGGTTCTCCTACTGGGCGACGATTCCGGGGGGCGGCGGCACGTATCTGAACCCGACCTTCGTGGTGAACGGGGAGACGAAGAAGCCGGACCGGTTCAAGACGGACGCGGTGGGGGACTACGCGCTGGATTTCCTGAGCCGGCAGAAGGCGGGGCAGCCGTTCTGCCTCTACATGCCGTTTTACGCGCCGCACACCCCCTACGACCCGACGCCGGAAGAGTACAGCGCGCCCTACCGTGACAGCGCCTTCCGCGATTTCCCGGATTTGCCGCCGCGCGCGGAACAAAACAAGGGCCTGCGGAGAATGTTCGGCTCGCGCGCGGCGAAGCTGGGCTATTCGTCGCTGATCACGGCGGCGGACGCCAACATCGGGCGCGTGCTGAAGCGGCTGGACGAGATGCGGCTGCGGGAGAACACGCTGGTGATTTTCGCGGCCGACCAGGGCTGGAACGCGGGCCACCACGGGGTGTGGGGCAAGGGCAACGGCACGGTGCCGTTCAACATGCTGGAGGAGTCCATCCGGGTGCCGCTGATCTGGAACCATCCGGGGCGCATCCGGACGTCGGCGCCGGACGCGATGGTCTCGTCGTACGACTTCTTCCCGACGCTCGTCGACTACCTGGGACTGGAGGCGCCGGCGAGCCCGAAGCGCGTGGGGCGCAGCTACGCGGGCTTCCTGCGCGGGCGGGCGCCGTCGCAATGGCGGACGCGGCTCTACTACGAATACGCCTACGTGCGGGCCATCCGCACGGAGAACCTGAAGTACGTGGAGCGGGCGGAAGGCGACCCCTGCGAGATGTTCGACCTGGAGGCCGACCCCGGCGAGACTCGGAACGTGTACGGCCACCCGGCCTACCGCAAACAGCGCGACGCCTTCGCGGGCGAGCTGCGGAGATACTTCGAGGGCATCGGGGCGCCGCCGATCAACGATTGGCGCAGCACGATGAAGCAGAAGATGACGGCGTACCGCTAGGGCAGAGTGTCCGCGATGCGCTTTTGGGAGAACTCGTCTACGTCGAAGGCGGCGGCGGGCTTGCGCGCCTGGGCGCCGCGGACCATGCGCAGACCGTCGTAGTCGCGGATGTAGTCGAAGCCGGAGAAGGCGGAGTGGGTGAACTCGTAGGCCAGCGCGGCCTTCTTTCAGGCGGCTTCGTCCTGGGCTCGACGCCGAAGTAGAGGTAGGGCTGGAAGCCTTCGGCGTCCTCCCGGTTTTCGGCGGAGTGGAGAGCGCGGACGGTGCGCGTGCCTTCGATGGCGGCATAGAGGACGGCGTTGACGGCCAGGCGGTGGGCGCCTGTACGGGGATGGTCCACGCACTCCCCACACTCTCCCCCCCCGCTTCCTGCCGCCCCTCCACATCGCCGCTCAATTGGAATAGCATGAACCCAGCCATGCCCCTCTCCCGCCGCGCCGTCCTCGCCCTCCCCCTCGCCGCCGCCGCCCCCAAGCCCGTCCCCCCTCACCTCCGCGGCTTTGAATCCCAATACGCCGCCGATCCCCGCGCCGCCAACCTCG
>DAHVTI010000215.1 GCA_027324255.1 Bryobacterales bacterium
TTGGTTGCGGGGGTAGGATTTGAACCTACGACCTTTGGGTTATGAGCCCAACGAGCTACCAGGCTGCTCCACCCCGCACTCTTATGCTAGCAGCGGCGTCACAGCTTGGCAACAGTCCGTCGCATTTTCGCCTTCCGTCTACTGCTGGAGGGGCAGGGGGCCGAAGACGGGGGCGGGCATGCCGGCTTCGTCGCGGAGGTTGACGTAGGGGTCGCGGCCGGCGCCGTGGTAGAGCGTTGCGCCCTCCGGCAGCTTGCCGCCGAAGAGCAGTTCGACCACGTGCGGATTGGCGCGGCTCACCCGCTGGCGGTAGATCAGGGGCACGGGGTTGCCGGCGGCGTCGTGGATGGTGAAGCCGTAGAGGCGCCCGGCGTGGGTCAGGCGGCCGTTCACCTCGGCGAACTCCACTTCGATGACGGAGCCTTTGACGCGCGCCGAAAGGGGCCGCGGGCCGCGGCGCAGCTCGCCGAGAGCGAGGTTGGCCAGCCGCCTGCCGAGCAGGCCGAACTGGTCGGTGCCGACATGGATGCCGTCGTCGAGCTCGCAGTCGGCGCAGCCGGTCATGAACACGTTGGGCAGTTGGGACTCCACCTTCAACTGGGCGTTCTGAACCAGGTTCCAGTAAGCGGCCGAGGCGCCGCTGACGTAGCGGCCGATCTGGACGTAGTAGAAGCCGAGGTCGGGCTGCCCGAAGTCGGCGCGCACGGCCTGGATGAATTCGCGGAACTTCCGCTCGAAGAGGGGGCCGGCCTTCTCGCTGGCGTCGGATTCGCCCTGGTACCAGAGAACGCCCTTCACTTTGCCGCCGGCCAGCTTGAAGCGGCGCAGCATGCCGCCGTAGAGGGAATCCCCACCCTGGTCCCTGAGGGCGGGATCCCACTGGGCCATGGAGGTGCCGCCGTGGGCGCAGGGGATGAGACCGACGGGGACGCCGGTGCGGCGGACCATTTCGAGGGCGAAGGGCAGGCCGACGCCGGCGCCTTTCTTGCGGTTGGCGATCCACTTTGCCAGGGCCTCGCCCTGGAGGCGCTCGGGCTGGCCTTGGGCGTTCTTTCTCCAGTGGACGCGGTCATTGGAGTCGGGCAGGCGGTGCAGCGGGTCCTCGGCGGCCACCCAGACGTCGGTCATGTCCAGGGAGTTGACGCGGGCGCTGGGCAGCGGGAGGTTCACGAGATTGCCGACGCCCTCCATGTTGGACTGGCCGGCCAGCAGCCACAGGTCGCCGACCAGCAGGTCGGAGACGGCGGTGACGGCGGAGGCGCCGGCGGCGCGCAGTTCGAGGCGGTAGGGCCCGCCGGTGGGTACGTTGGCGAGCTCGGCGCTCCAGTCGGAGCCGGAGACTTTGCCGGCGGCCTGCCAATCGAAGCCGGCGACGGGCAAGCCGGCGGCCACCAGGCGCGCTTCCACCGCCTTGCCGGCGGCGCCGGCGGCCGTGCCCTGCAGGCGCAGGGTGGCGTTGTTGCCGGGACCGCGCTGGAAGACCTGGTAGTCGGCGGCGCCGCTGAGCACCTGAAGGCTCTGGGCGGCCAGGGGAAGAGAGAGGGCGAGGAGTAAGGCCGTCGCGCGCATGAAACAATCCTCCAAGCGCACGATTCTATCGCTTCTTTGCCGTTCGAGTTTGGCGCGCCTGCCGCCTGTCGGAGGAGGAAGTGATTGAGGAATCAAGTCGGGAGGCGCGCCGCTTGATGAGGTAGTGCCGCGGTTCGGGCAGGGCTCTCAAAATATTTGAGACACGCCACCCCAAAATGACGCGCTGATCGTACGTCCCGCGCAGGGGGGCGGCCACCGCCTGGACGGGGCCGCCGTGGGCGCGCTGGAATCTTCCCTATCTTGACTGGGATGATGGTGATTTGCGATTCTGGCATCAGATCGTGCTGAACCTGCTGGCCGAACCCTGGGGCGTGATTGTGAGCCACGCGCGTGCGTGCTATCCGCGGGAGTGCTGCGGCATTCTGCTGGGCACGGCGGCGGAGGGCGACGTCCGCACCGTGACCACGGCGGTGGCGTGCGTCAACGCCTACCAGGGAGAGCAGTCCGACCGCTTCGAGTTGGACCCGAAGGACCAGTTCGAGGCGCAGCGGGCGGCGCGGCGGCAGGGGTTGGAGGTGCTTGGCTTCTTCCACTCGCACCCGGACTGCGACGCCTACTTTTCCGCCACGGACCTGGCGAACTCCTGGCCGTGGTACTCGAACCTGGTGGTGTCGGTGCGCGGCGGCGAGGTCAGCCACGCCCGCGCTTTCCGGGCGAACGACAACCAGACCGCATCCACTGAAGAGGAGCTTCGATGCCCACAGTCCTGATTCCGACGCCGCTGCGCCCGCATTGCGGGGGGCAGTCCAGCGCGGAGGCGGCCGGCGCCACCGTGGGGGAGGTGCTGGAGTCGCTGACCGCGCAGCACCCGGGTCTGCGCCAGCACCTGTTCAACGAGCAGGGGAAGCTGCGCAGCTTCGTGAACATCTACCTGAATGACGACGATATCCGCTACCTGGACAAGGAGGCGTCGGCCGTGACGGCTGCGGACACGCTCACCATCGTGCCCTCCATCGCAGGAGGCCGGGCGTGACCCTTTCGGCGGCGGAACTGGAGCGCTATTCGCGGCACATTCTGCTGCCGGAGATGGGCGAGGCGGGGCAGCGGAAGTTGAAGCAGGCGAGCGTGCTGTGCGTGGGCACGGGCGGACTGGGCTCGCCGCTGGCGCTATACCTGGCGGCGGCCGGGGTGGGGAGGCTGGGGCTGGTTGACTTCGACACGGTTTCGCTGTCGAACCTGCAGCGGCAGATCATCCACGGCACGCCAGACATCGGGCGGCCGAAGCTGGATTCGGCGGCGGACGCGCTGGCGCGCATCAACCCGCACGTGGAGATTGTGCGCCACGAGGCGGCGCTGAACTCGTCGAACGCCATGGAGATTATCGCGCAATACGACGTGGTGGCGGACGGCACCGACAACTTCCCCACGCGCTACCTGGTGAACGACGCCTGCGTGCTGCTGAAGAAGCCGAACGCCTACGGCTCGATCTTCCGCTTCGAGGGGCAGGCGTCGGTGTTCGGACTGGAGGATGGCCCGTGCTACCGCTGCCTTTATCCGGAGCCGCCGCCGCCGGGGCTGGTTCCGTCGTGCGCGGAAGGCGGCGTGCTGGGGATCCTGCCGGGCATCATCGGCCTGGTGCAGGCGACCGAGGTGGTGAAACTGATCCTGGGCATCGGCGAGACTCTGAAAGGCCGGCTGATGCTTTACGACGCCCTGAACATGCGTTTCCGCGAGTTGAAGCTGCGGAAGAACCCCGAGTGCCCGGTGTGCGGGCCCAATCCGTCTGTCACCAAACTCATCGATTATCATCAATTCTGTGGAATGCCCATGGAAATCCTGCCCACTGAAGTGAGAGCCAAGCTCCAGCGCGGAGACGACTTCCTGCTGCTCGACGTCCGCGAAGCGCACGAATACAAGGCGCGCAACATCCCGCAGGCGATGCTGATCCCGCTTGGCGAGATCCCGCGCCGGCTCCACGAGATCGACCGATCGAAGCAGATCGTGATTCACTGCAAGTCGGGGGTGCGGTCGGCCAGAGCCTGCTCTTTTCTGCGCGAAAACGGCTATCCGAACGTGCTGAACATGCGCGGCGGCATCGACGCCTGGTAAGCGCCGAAGCTGCCCGGGAGAGGGGCGGGGGACGCGCCTTCTTCGCCCGATGCCGCTGACGCGGGGATTCTAGTACAATCCGGCCTGTGGTCCCGCAAGAGTCCAGGAGCGATGATTCCGCCTTCGCCATGAAGCTGTCGCTCTACACCGGCTTCGTCATGCTGGCCGGAAAGAGCACGGCGTACTTCATCACGCACTCGTCGGCGATCTTCTCCGACGCCATCGAGTCCGTCATCCACCTGGCGGCGGTGGCGTTCGCGGCCTTTGCGCTCTGGCTGAGCCGGCGTCCGGCGAACGAGCGCTTCCATTATGGCTACGAGCGCATCAGCTTTTTTTCGGCGGGTTTCGAGGGGGCGCTGATTGCGGCGGCGGCGGTGGCGATCATCGTCACGGCGATCTACGAGTGGATGCAGGGGCTGCGGCTGCAGTCGCTCGGCCTGGGCACACTGATCACCCTGTCGCTGGGCCTGCTGAACGGAGGCCTCGGCTTCTACCTGATCCACGCCGGACGGCGGAATCACTCGCTGATACTCGAGGCTAACGGCCGCCACGTGCTCACCGACTGCTGGACGAGCCTGGGTGTGATCGTCGGACTGTGCCTGGTGCTGCTCACCGGCTGGAAGCCCTTCGACCCCATCTGCGCCATTTTGATGGCCCTGAACATTCTGTGGTCGGGCGCGCAGTTGATCTGGAAGAGCGCGCGGGGCCTGCTGGACTATGCGGACCCGGCAGCCGAGGCGCTCCTGCGGGAGATCCTGGACGGGCTGACGGCCAGCCAAAACATCGCATACCACGGCTTGCGCCTGCGGGAGACGGGCGGCCGTTTCCTGGCGGAAGTCCACCTGCTCTTTCCGTACGAATCCTCGCTGGGGGAGGCGCACGAGAAGGCCACCACGATCGAAACCGCCATCGAGCAGAGCTTCGGGCAACCGGTGGAAGTGATGACCCACCTGGAAGCATGCGAAGACCACGCCGAGCGGCACCCGCGGGAACATCCACGCTGAGAGTGCCGGTGCTATCCTTGTGAGGTTCCAAGCATGCAGCCCAGTCTCGGGGAAAAAATCTCGTTGCCTGGAGGCCAGCCGCTGGCCGCGCTCGAACCCGTGCTCCGGCACCTGGCTCACGATCTGCGCCAGCCGCTTTCCGGGATCGAGTCCATCGCCTATTACCTGGAGATGGTTCTGGCCGACGCGGAGCCCGAAATCGGGCAGCACTGCCAGCGGCTGCGGCGCATGGTGCAGCAGGCCAACTGGATTCTGAACGATGCTTCGCTGGCGGCCCGGCTGCTGGCGAATGAGGCGGCCCCGCTGGACCTGCGCGCTTACTTCTCCCGGCTGGGCGCCAGGTTCGCGGCGCAGGAAGAGTGCACGCTCGAACTCCACTTTGACGAGCCCTTGCCCGTGATCGCCGTTCCGGAGCAGGCGCCGCGGCTGTTCGAGCACCTGCTGGCGTTCGTGCGCGACGTGGCGCTGGCCAGCGATCCGATCCGGGTGATCGCGGTTGGAGAAGATCGCCGCGTGCGGCTGGTCTTCGAGGCCGAGACGCAATTGGATCCGGCGGATACACTGAGGATTCTGGAAACGCCTTCCCCGGCCAGCGGCGTGCACCGGTTCTTCGAGGCTTGCGGGGGGAGCCTGGCGTCAACGGTCTCCGGCGGCGTGCTCACCCTCACCATGCTCTTTCCCGCTGTGGAGCAGGCCTAGGAGCTTAGCGTTCTCGATGCGGTCCGGCGCGATGGCCAGCAGGGCGTAGTCGTGCGGGAGCAGGCGCACGGCGCGCGTCGATTCGACAATCCAGTTTTCGGCCGCGGCGAGCAGGGCCTTCAGCTCTTCCAGCCCGGCTTCGAGGTCGCCCTTGAGCCAGAAGGCCCGTGCGGCGCCGGCGGCCAGGTAGCGGCGGGTATCTCCGCTCTCTCCCGGTTCGAACTCCTCGGACAGTTCGTAGGGCGCGCCGCCGTGTGGCGCGTGGTGGCTCACCTTCACTGCCACCCAGCGGTTTTCCGGGGTCAGGCTGATGATGCGGCACACCAGGGTGGTCTTGCCCGTCTTGCGCGCCAGGCCGCCGACGATGATCCTCATTCGCCTTTGGCCTTCTCGAGTTCCGCCAGCCGGCGCTGCATTTCCTCCATATCGCGCCGCAGTTGGGGGAGCCGCGCCACGTTGGCCAGAGCCTCCAGGTATTCCTTCAGCGGGCGCGCCGGCGTACCCCAGTAGACCTCGCCGCCGCCCTTCAGGATCTTCGAGCTGAGGATGCCCGCGCCGGAGCCGACGACGGCGCCGGACTTGACGGTGACGTTGTCGCCCATGCCGACCTGGCCACCGATGACGGCGTAGTCCTCGATGACGGTGCCGCCGGCCAGTCCGGTCTGCGCGGCGATGACGACGTGCCGGCCGATGCGGCAGTTGTGGCCGATGTGAACGAGGTTGTCGAACTTGCAGCCGTCGCCCACGCTGGTGACGCCGAGCGCGGCGCGGTCGATGGTGGTGTTGGCGCCGACTTCGACGTCGTCGCCGATGACGACCCGCCCGATCTGGGGGAACTTCTCGTAGCGGCCGCGGGTGAAGACCATGCCGAAGCCGTCGGCGCCAATCACCGCGCCGGAGTGGACGACGGCGCGCGCGCCGATTTCGACGCCCGCATAGAGGGTGACGTTGGAGTGCAGCACGCTGCCGGCGCCGATCTTGACGCCGTCGCCGACGGCGCACAGCGGGCCGATGGAGACGCCTTCGCCGAGCTCGCAATCCCGGCCCAGCACCGCGCTGGGATGGATGCCGGCGGGCGGCGCCGGCGGAGGTTGCAGCAGCCGGATGACGGCGGCGCAGGCGGCGCGGGGATCCTTCACGCGGACGACCGTCCGCCCGCCGCCGTTGTCGAACTCTTCCGCTACCAGCAGGCAGCCGGCCGCCGAGGCCTGCGCGTCGCGCACCGCGCGCCTGCTGCCGACGAACGAGACGTGCTGGGCGCCGGCGAGCTCCAGGGAGGCCACGCCTTCGATCCGCTTCTCGCCGTCGCCTTCGAATGTGGCTCCGAGATGTTCCGCGATTTCCCTGACAGTCATGGTTCGCCTCGCTCTCCGCCGCCCGGCCTGTATCATACACAGTGTATGCCGGTTGATCCTTCGGCTTATGTCGCGCCGACGGCGCGCGTGCACCCCGGTGCGGTGATCGGGCCCCAAACCAGAATCGGCGAGTATTGTGTCGTCGAGGAGGAGACGGCGATCGGCTCCGGGTGCCTGCTGGAGCCGTACGTTTACGTGAAGCGCTGGACGACGCTGGGCGACCACAACGAGATCAGCGCCGGCACCGTGCTGGGCACGGATCCGCTGGACAAAAACTTCGCGGGCGCGCGCAGCTACCTGGTGATCGGCAACGGCAACAAGATCCGCGAGCACTACACGGTGTCGCGCGGCACGGCGCCGGAGAGCAAAACGATCATCGGCGACGGCAACTACATCATGACGTCGGGCCACATCGCGCACAACGCGGTGATCGGCAACCAGACGGTGATTGCGAGCTGCTCGCTGGTGTCGGGATATGTGGAGATCGAGGACCGGGCCTTCGTCAGCGGCGGCGTGGGCATCCACCAGTTTTCGCGCATCGGCACGCTGGCGATGATCGGTGGCAGCGTGCGGGTGAACCAGGACGCGCCGCCTTACTTCCTGTACGGCGGCCTGTACCTGAAGCCCACCGGGCTGAACATCGTGGGGTTGCGCCGGGCGGGCTTCACCGCGGCCGACGTGGCCCCGATCAAGCAGGCGTACAAGCTCCTCTACCGCAGCAAGCTGAAGCTGGAAGACGCGCTGTCGCGCATCGAGGCCGAAGCCGCGACGCCGCACACGCTCCATCTGGTAAAGTTCATCAGAGGCAGCAAAAGGGGCATCTGCCGCGAGTAGGAGGCTGGAAGTGCGGATCACCGTGGTTGTGCTGGGCGGAGCGCTCTGCGTTTGCCCGCTGATGGCGCAGTGGACGCTGCAGGACGTGGTGCGCCGGGCGGGCGAGAAGTACGCGGGTGTGCAGGTGTCGTTCGAGCAGGCGGCAGCGGCGGCGGCGGCGGTGCAGCAGGCGCGCACGGCTTTTCTGCCGCGCGGCGACTTCTACGCGCAGGTGAACCGCGCGACACGGAACAACGTCTTTGGCATGCTGCTGCCGAATCCGGTGATTCCCTCGATTTCGGGACCGCCGCAAACAGCCAATGCGGGCACCAGCGTGTGCGGCTCGGCCACGGGGTTCCTGGTGCAGTGGGAGCCTTTCGACCTGGGCCAGCGCGGCGCGAAGGTGGCGAGTGCGGACGCGGGGCGCCGGCGCGCGGAGCGCACCTACGCGCGCACGCGATTCGAAGTGGAAGCCGCCGCGGCGGATGCGTACCTGACGGTGCTGGCCGCCGACCAGACGGTGAGCGGCGGGAAGGCGGCCGTGGAGCGCGCACGAAGCCTGTATGCGATGGCCGCCGCGCAGGCGGAAGCAGGCCTGCGGCCGGAGGCGGACGCGTCGCGCGCCAAGGCCGAACTGGCGGCGGCGGAGGCGCAGTTGATCCTGGCCGAGCAAGCGGCACGGACGGCGCGCATCGGCGTAACGCAGTGGACGGGCGACCGCTGGGATGCGGTGAAGCTGCAATCGAAGCTGGCGGTGAAGGATCCCGCCGCGCCCCCCGCGACGGGCGGCGCGCACCCCGCTGTGCGCGAGCAGGAAGAGGCCGTTCTGGAAGCGGCCAGCCGCCGGCACGAAGCGGACATCGCCTGGCGGCCGCGCTTCAACACGCAAACGGCGCTGTATGCGCGCGGCACGGGCGACGCCGCGCAGATCGGGCCCCACTTCTACAATTGGGGCATCGGTTTCAGCGTGCTATTTCCCTTTCTGGACCTGCCTTCGATCCGCGCGCAGCAGCAGGTGGAGAAGCACAAAGTGCTGGCGGAGGAGGCGCGGCTGAAGCAGGTTTCCGCGGACCTGGACGCGCAACTGGAGCGGGCCCGGGCGGCGCTGGACGCGGCAAATCGGATCGCCGGGACGACGCCGGTGCTGCTGGAGGCGGCAAGCGCGGCCCATGCGCAGGCGCGGGCGCGTTACCAGTCCGGCCTGGCCAGCATCGTCGAGGTATCCGACGCGCAGCGGCTGCTGTTGCAGGCGGAGGTGGACCAGTCGCTGGCGCGGCTCAACGTGTGGCGGGCGCAACTGGCCTTCGCCGTGGCGGCGGGCGACCTGGAGCCGTTTCTGGAGGCCGCGCGATGAAGCTCGTCCATTTCGCACTTTCCCGGCCCGTCACCATCACCGTGATCGTTCTGGCCGTCGCGCTGTTCGCCGGCCTGGCGGTGGTCCGCATGCCCGTGGACATTTTCCCCAAGCTGGGCGATCCGGCCATCTACGTCGCGCAGCCTTACGGCGGCATGGACCCTTCGCAGATGGAGGGCTTCCTGACGTACTACTTCGAGTACCACTTCCTGTACATCACCGGCATCGAGCACGTCGAGAGCAAGAGCATCCAGGGCGCCTCGCTGATGAAGCTGGTGTTCCACCCGCGGACGGACATGAGCTCCGCCATGGCGGAGGTGGTGGGCTACGTCAACCGCGCCCGCGCTTTCATGCCGCCGGGCACGGTGGGGCCGTTCATCACGCGCTTCGACGCCGGCAGCGTGCCGGTGGCGCAACTCGTGTTCACCAGCGACAAGCGCAGCGCCGGGGAACTGCAGGACATCGCGTTGAACCGGGTGCGGCCGCTATTTGCCACGCTGGAGGGCGTCTCGGCTCCGCCGCCATTCGGGGGGAACCAGAAGACCATCGTGGTGCGGGCGCAGCCCGAGAAGCTGCGGCAGTACCGCATTTCGCCGGAAGAGCTGATGGCCGCCGTGAACCGCGCCAGCGCCGTGATGCCTTCGGGCAACGTGCGGGCCGGCGACATCAACTACATCGCCTCCACCAACGCCGTGCTCGGCGCGAAGCTCGACGACCTGCTCGACGCGCCGGTGCGGCGCGGCGTGTGGCTGCGCGACGTGGCGACGATTGAAACCGGGACGGACATCGTCACGGGCTACGCGCACGTGAACGGGCGGCGGACTGTCTACATCCAGGTGACCAAGCGCGCCGACGCTTCCGCGCTGCGCGTAATCGAGCGCGTGAAGAACGAGCTGCCGGAGATGCGCAAGGTGGTGCCGGACGACGTGCGCGTGACATTGGAGTTCGACCAGTCCGGCTACGTGGCCTCGGCCATCCGCAACCTGTCGTTCGAAGCGGTGCTGGGCGCGCTGCTGACCGGCCTGGCCGTGCTGTTGTTCCTGCGCGACTGGCGCGGGGCGCTGATCGTTATCACCACGATTCCCGTCTCCCTGTTGTCGGCGCTCGTGTGGCTGTGGGCGTTCGGACAGACCATCAACATCATGACGCTGGGAGGGCTGGCCCTGGCGGTGGGCGTGCTTGTGGACGAGGCCACGGTGGAGATCGAGAACATCCACTCGCACATGGCGTCGGGCCTCAAGCGGGCCGAGGCCGTGTTGGAGGCGTGCCGCAAGACGGCCACGCCGCGGCTGCTGGCCATGGTCTCCGTGCTGGCCGTGTTCGTGCCCGCCTACTTCATGACGGGCGTGGTGCGGCAGTTGTTCTGGCCGCTGGCGCTGGCCGTGGGGTGCGCAATGGTGTCGTCGTACCTGCTGTCGAGCACCCTGGTGCCGCTGATGGCGTCACGCCTGCTGAGGGCCCACGTGGACGACCGCGTGCGAACGGCCGGCATCTACGGGCGCTACATCTCGCTGGTGCTGCGCTGGCGCTACCTGCTGGCGCCGTTCTACCTGGTGACCGCAGCGGGCCTGCTGTGGCTGCTGGCGCCGCGTCTGGGCCGCGAAGTGTTTCCGCCGGCGGGCGAGGAGATTTTCCAATTGAGAATGCGTGCCGCCACGGGCACGCGCATTGAAAAGTCCGAGCAACTGTTGCTGAAGACTCTGGACGTGATCCAGCGCGAAGCCGGCAAGGACAATGTGGCCATCTCCACCGGCTTCATCGGCGTGCAGCCGGCGAGCTACCCGATCAACACGATCTACCTCTGGACCAGCGGTCCGCAGGAGGCGGTGCTCAAAGTGGCGCTGAAGAGAGATGCGCCGCTGAAAGGCGAAGCCCTGCAGGAGCGGCTGCGGGCGCGCCTGAAAGCGGAGCTGCCCGGGGTCGCCTTCAGTTTTGAGCCGGGCGACATCGTCGGGCAGGTGATGAGCTTCGGTTCGGCGGCGCCGGTGGAGGTGGCGGTACAGGGACCGAACGTGGCCAACAGCCGCGCGCATGCCGCCAGGGTGAAGGCGGAGCTCGAGAAGATTCCTTCGCTGCGCGACCTGCAGTACGCGCAGGCGCTGGACTACCCCGTGATGGACGTCAAGATCGACCGGCGCAAGGCCGGCGAATTCGGGCTGACGATGGCGCAGGTGGCGAAGTCGATGGTGGCGGCGACGTCTTCGTCGCGCTTCGTCGAGCCCAACTACTGGCGCGACCCGGCCAGCGGCAACGCGTTCCAGATCCAGGTGGAGATTCCGTATCAGCGCATGGATTCGCCCGATGCGCTGAGGGCCTTGCCGGTGATGTCCGGCGGCGAGGCGCGCCCGCTGCTGGGCGACGTCGCCACCGTGAGCGAGAGCAAGGCGATGGGGCTGGTGGAGCGCTACAACATGCAGCGGGTGGTGAGCCTGACGGCCAACATCCACGGCGAGACGCTGAGCGAAGCGGCGGCGGACATCGAACGGGCCATCGCCCGGGCGGGCGAGCCGCCGAAGGGCGTATCGGTGAAAGTGCGCGGCCAGATCCCGCCGTTGCAGGAGACGGAGACGAACCTGAAGTACGGCATCGCGGCCTCGCTGGTCGCCATCTTCCTGCTGCTGAGCGCGTTTTTTGAGAGCTTCCGGATCGGCCTGGCGGTGGTGCTGACCGGCCCGGCGGTGCTGGTGGGGGTGGTGCTGGCGCTGCTGGCTACTGGTACCACGTTGAACGTGCAGTCCTTCCTGGGCGCGGTGATGGCGACGGGCATCGCGGTGGCGAACTCGATTCTGCTGTGCTCGTTCGCCGAGCGCGCGCGCAAGGAGGGAGCGGACATTTCTGAGGCGGCTCACGGCGCGGCCGTGGGGCGGCTGCGGGCCATCCTGATGACGGCCACGGCCATGACGGCGGGCATGCTGCCCATGGCGTTGGGCCTGGGCGAGGGCGGAGCACAAACGGCGCCACTGGGCCGCGCGGTGATCGGCGGCCTGGCGGCGGCGACGGTGGCCACTCTCACCGTGCTGCCCGCCATTTACGCGGTAGTGATGAAGGGAACGGAGAGGAGCAGCGATGAAGTGGCTTAGCGCGCTGGTGGCCCTGGCCGCCATGGGACAGACGGGCAAACTGCCGGCCGAGCTGGCGCCCTACCAGAAAGTGACCGTGCGGGCGCGCGTCGCCGGCACCGTGGAAAAGGTGCTGGTGGACCGCGGGAGTGTCGTGAAAGAGGGAGACCTGCTGGTGGAACTCTCCGCGCCCGAGATGCAGGCCCAGATCGCCGAAGCCGAGGCGCGCGCGCAGGCGATTGAAGCGCAGCGGGCCGAGGCGGAGGCGAAGCTGGCGGGGCTCGAAAGTACGCTCGAGAAGCTCAGGACGGCGGCGGCCACGCCAGGCGCGGTGGCGGCCAACGACGTGGTGCAGGCGGCCAAACAGGTGGACGCCACCCGCGCCCTCATCGCGGCCATCGGGAAGAGCGCTTCGGCGGCGCGCGCGCAGGCCAAGGTGCTCTCGGAGATGCAGGCGTACCTTCGGATCACGGCCCCGTTTGCCGGGGTGATCACGGCAAGACTCGTCGATCGCGGCGCGCTGGCCGGAGGCCCGCTGCTCGAACTCGAGCAGGTGTCGCGGCTGCGGCTGGTGGTGCTGGTGCCGGAGAGCGAATGGAAAAACACGGCGCGCGGGGTGCGCGTGAACTTCACGGTGGCTTCGCACGGTGACCGCGTCTTCAGCGGCACGGTGGTGCGCATCTCGCGCTCGCTGGACGTGAAGACCCGCGCCATGGCCGTGGAGGCCGACGTCGATAATTCATCGGGAGCGCTGGCCCCGGGCATGTACGCCGAAGCTACGCTTGCCGTGAAGAAGTAGATGGAGCGGGTGCAGCGGCTGTGGTTCTGGGCGATCGTCGCCCTGCTGGAGGGGGCGGTGTGGTGGTGCGGGGTGTTCCCTTCGCAGGACGGTCCGGCGCACGCCTACAATGCCGCCCTGCTGCGCGCGCCGCTCGGGGATGTGTACGAGTTTCAGCGCGGACTCACCACCAACTGGACGGCGCACCTGCTGCTGCTGCCGCTGCTCTCCGTGATGAGCCCGGAGAGCGCGGACAAGGCGGTGGTGACGCTGGCATTGCTGGTGTGCGCCGCCGGCGCAGCTTGCTGTTTGCGGCAGGCGCCCTGGCTTCTGCCTTTTGCCCTGCCGCTGTTTTTCAACGGGCTGCTCTTTTCGGGCTTCTACTCGTTTGTTTTCGGCCTGGGCTTCCTGCTGCTGGCGGGCGGCGGAGCGCGGCCGCGCTGGCTGTGGTTGGCGCTGTGCTGGTTGAGCCATCCGCTCTGCTGGGCGGCGGCGCTGGCGGCCGCGGCGGTGGAGGACTGGCCGCGGTGGCGGAGGCTGGCGCTGGAGGCGTCTCCCGGGTTGGCGTGCGCCATCCTGTTTGTCTTCCGGAGCAGCGGAGCAGGGATCACCGCGCCGCCGCTGCTGGCGGGGCACTTCAGCGAATTCTTCTTCGGAGAGAACCCGTTCGCCGTGGTCCATGCCGGTTACGCGCTGGCTGCCGGCGGGCTGATGGCGACGCTGTGTGGCACGGCCCTGTGGGCCTGGCGGCAGGGCGGCGCGCGCGACGGACTGGCGCTGCTGGCGGCCGCCTGCTGGGCGGCTTGGCCGCTGGCTCCCAAGCAGACGATGACAGGCAACCTGGTGCCGCGCCGCGTGCTGCTGTGCGCGCTGATCTTCACGCTGCTGTGGGTGAGCCGGCAGGAATGGAGCCGCCACCTTCAGGCGCGGACCTGGGCCGCGGGGGCTGTTCTGGCCACGCTGCTGGCCGGCGTTTCCGTGTGGCGCATGGCGGTCATTCAGCCGCCGCTGGCGGAGTATCGCGGCCTGAGGGTGGAAGGCACGACGCTGGCGCTGCGCTACTCGCTGGAGGCGGGCGGCCACGGCGCGATGCGCGGCGTGGATGCGTTTCTGCACGCCGCGGATTGGATGATGCTGCGCGACGGCGCGCTGGACGCCGACAACTACGAGGCCCGCACGGCCCACTTCCCGCTGCGTTACCGGCGCGCTCCGGTGGAGGGGCTCATCAACACGAGCGCCGCGCCGCCGCGGGTGCAACTGCGCGAGACGAGCCTGCCGGATACCGTTTTACTGTGGGGCTATCCGGCGGAGGATCCGCTGCGGCAATCGCTGCGGCAACACTACCGGCTGGCGCAGCGCAGTGCGCCGCGGGGTCTGGGAGAAGTCTGGAGACGGATGCCGCCTACTGAGCGCTGACAATTCGGCCGTCGCGCGAAAGCGTGATGCGCCGGCCGCGCCACCACGCTGTCCGGCCGGCTAAGCCCGCGCTCCACACCACAAAGGCCCACACGTCCCACAGGGGTAGCAGCGGAGCCAGGAACAGAGCCGGCCAATAACGCAGGACGGCGAATCCGGCCACGGCGCCCATGCTGGAACGCGCCACCCACAGCGCCGTGGCCGCGCCCACGTTGCCAACCGCCAGGTTTGCCAAGGCCCAGACCCCGGCGTGCGTCACCGGGAGTCCGGCGTAGCCGCCGGGCCGGGAGACGCGGATGGTGCGCGCCCAGCGGAGCTGGTGGCGCCAGACGGCGCGCCAGTCCGGACCGGCCAGGTGCGTATCGACGATCACCTCCGACATCACGGCGTGCCGTCCGAGGGCGGTGATGCGGCGGGCCAACTGGTAGTCGTCGGCGATGTAGTCTGCAAAGGCCTCGAAGCCGCCCGCCGCTTCCAGGTCCGCGCGGCGGAAGCAGAGCGTGGATCCGAGGCCGAACTCCTGGACTCCGACCAGGGGCGCGACGAGCGTGGAGGGGATGAAATCGACGGCGATGCCCAGGCATTCGAAGGCGCCGGCCAGAGTGGCCGAGGAAGCGCGGTAGAGGCAGGTGACGACGCCCGCGCGGGAGCTTTGCAGCGGGGCCGCGACCCGCCGCAGGTAGTCGCGGGGCACGCGGATGTCGGCGTCGTTGACGATGAGGACCGAGTGCTTCGCCTCGCGGGCGAGGTCGATGAGGCTGCCCACCTTGGCGTTGGCGGTTTTGGTGGAGCAGAACACGAGCCGCGCGCGCGCCGCGGGTTGATCGGCCAGCGCCGCGCGGATCACGGGGACGGCGGGGTCGTCTTCGTCCTGCACGCCGAGGAGCAGTTCGTACTCCGGGTAGTCCTGATCGAGGTGCGAGCGGATAGCCGCGTCGAGGGCTTCGTCGAGGCCGCGGACCGGTTTCAGGATGGAGACCGGCGGGGTGTGGGGCGGAATCGGTTTCGAGCGCCGGATCCGGCTGCGCTCCAGGAACACCAGGCAAGCCAGCAGCGCCACCGCCTGGTAGGCCAGGGCGATGGCGGCGGGCAGAAGTAGGAACAACGACAGCATCAGTGTGAGAGCAGGGCCACGCCGGCCGCCACCAGCAGGGCTCCGGCCCAGCGGCGGGCGGTGACGTTTTCCTTGAGCATCCAGCGGGCCAGCAGCGTTTCCAGGACGAAGCTGGCGGCCGTGGCCGGGACCGCAAAGCTGAGGTCGGCCACCTTCAATAGCCGGGTAAAGCAGAAGAACGATGAGGCCATGAAGACGATGGACAGAGGCAGTTTCCACTTCGCGCCGCCGCGGCGCATGCCGTGCGATTGCAGCAGGTCCGCGCAGACGGTGCTGAGGACGACGCCGGCCACCAGGGGCCACTGGAGCATCATTCGGCGTTCTCTCCAGCGGGTGCCTTCTCCGTGGCGTGGGGCGTGAGCGAGGTGAGGGCCGCGCCTGCCACGATCAGCAGCGTGCCGGCCCAGCGCTGCGGGGAGACCGTTTCGTGCAGGAAAGCCGCGCCCATGACGGCGTTCAGCACGTAGCCGACGGCAGTGATGGGCAGCACGTAGGACAGATCCGCCAGGCCGAGCAGGCGGATGCGGAGCAGCGTCCAGGCGATGAGCAGACCAATGCCGAGCAGGACGAAGGGCTCCAGCAGCGAAAGCAGGGGGCCGGCGCCGGCGGGAGCGTGCTTCATGCCCCAGCCGAGAGCGAAGTTGCCGAGCACGTTGGAGACGACCACCGCGATGGTCAGGAGGATGGTCGCGGGGCGCATGGAGAACTAATCGCCGTTGGCCATGGCGGCGCGGTTGGCCTGCGCGTCGGCCACGAACTGCTTGCGCTTGCTGCGGAGGCTGAGGTACTCGCGAGCCTCCTTATAGAGGCGCTTCGCGTCGCCGTTGAGGATGGCCTTGGCAACCACGCGGAAGGCGGCCTTGGGGCGGTAGTAGTATTCGTCGTAGAAGCGCTGCACCCAGTCCACCAGTTCGGCGCGGTCCAGGCCAGGGTGGACGATGTTCGGTAGCTGGTGGCCCGCCTCGTCGGTCATGGAGACGCCGAGCTGGATGAGGCCGTTCTTCTCCGCGTGGTCGTAGAACTCGGTGCCGGGGTAGGGATGGGCGATGGAGACCTGGATGGTCTCGCAGTCCAGTTCCTTGGCGAAGTTGATGGTGTTGCGGATGGACTCGCGGGTCTCACCGGGCAGGCCGACGATGAAATCGGCGTGGATGGTCAGGCCCAGTTTGTGGGCGTCGCGGGTGAAGCGGCGCGCCATGTCGAGGGTGGCGCCCTTCTTGATGTTCTTCAGGATCTGGGCATCGCCGGACTCGTAGCCGACGATCATCAGGCGCGCGCCGGCGTCCTTCATGGCGGCCAGCGTGTCGTAGTCGGTGGTCACGCGCGAAGTGCAGGACCAGGTGACGCCGAGCGGGGCTAGCTTCTTGCACAGCTCGATGGTCCGTGCGCCCTTGTAGTTGAAGGTGTCGTCGTCGAAGAAGATTTCCTTGAGGCCCGGGAAGTTCTCCTTCGCCCAGGCGACCTCGGCCACCACGTCGTCCACCGAGCGCAGGCGCCAGCGGTGGCCGGAATGGGTCTGGGGCCAGAGGCAGAAGGTGCACATGGCCGGGCAGCCGCGCGAAGTGTAGAGCGCGATGGCCGGGTTCATGAGGAAGGGGACGTTGTAGCGGGTGAAGTCCAGGTCGCGCTTGTAGACCTTGGTGACCCAGGGCAGCGCGTCGAGGTTTTCGATGTAAGGCGCCTCGGGGTTGTGAACGACGGTGTCGCCTTTGCGGTAGCTGGCGCCGGGGATTTCGGAGATCGGCTTGCCGTTGGCGTAGTCGACGATCTGGTAGTCGAACTCGCGGCGGATGACGAAGTCGATGGCCTTGTGCTGAAGCGCCTTGTCGGGTTCGACGGTGACGGGCGGGCCGACGAAGCAAACCTTGAGGTTGGGGTTGGAGTCCTTCATCATCTCGGCCATCTTCACGTCCACGTGGAAACCGGGGGTGGAGGTGAAGAGGACCAGGAGTTCGAAATCCCGGGCCATCTCAACGGTCTGTTCGATGGTGATCTTGTGCGGGGGGGCGTCGACCACCTTGGAGTCCGGCAGCAGGCCGGCGGGGTAGCAAAGCCACACCGGGTACCAATACGACTCGATTTCGCGGGTGGCCGGCCAGCGTGAGCTGGCGCCGCCGTCAAATCCCTCAAAAGAGGGCGGATTCAGAAAGAGAGTACGCATTCCCGGGAGCCTTTTCGCGGATTGGCCGCAGTAAGGATCATTGTATCAGGGGAGGTGATTCACGGGCTGTGGGACGCCGGCCTCCTAAGAGGAGAAGAACTGGATCAGGACGGTGGAAAGCACCGCCAGCATGCCGAACAGGGCGGCGAGCGAGCGCCAGTTGAAACGGCGCCGCGCCGGGGCATCCGCGCGAGGAAGGGCATCGGCGGGCGGAAAGGCTTCCGGGGACGGCGGCGCCGATGCGCCGGCCTGGGTGGTGAAGCGGGGCGCGTATCCGCCGGCCGGGATGGTGATCTGGATGGCATGCGAAGCGCCTTCGGTCTGGTGGTACTGCTGAAGGCGCTTGCGCAGGCGATGCAGTTCCACCCGGACGATGGAGTCGCGCTTCTGGTTGAACGGTTCAGGCCGCCCCAGGGCCTCCACGGCGATGTGATGCTCCTTGATCAGGTGCGCCTCGCCGTCGAACTGCTTCTGGCAAAGGTAGCGGAGCAATTGGCCAAGGGATGGGGCGCGGGTAAACAGGGGAGATGCGAGGACTTCTTGCAGTTCAGCCGCCTCGGCATCCCACCCGGGCTGGGCGCTGATCTCAACTGACCCTGAATCCGTCACTCGGCATAGAGCTTATCACACCCTTCCAGGGAGGTGCCGCACCCTAGGAAACACCAAGTAACCCGATTGGAAATAAACAGCTTAGGCGTCGAGACCGCGAGACTATGCGCTAGGTCTTCGCGGACTCGGGGAATTGCTGCTCCGCGCTTTCTCCGGCGATCAAGGCAGTGCAGACCAGCAGGGCGGTGAAGGCCGGCAACTGGTGGAAGGGATAGTCGATGATGGCGTGGACCAATACGGTGAAGAACCCCACCCCCCACACCGAGCGGAGCAGGGGACGGGCCAGGAGGGCGGCCAGCGAGCAGAAAGCCAGCAAGAGGGGCACGCCGCCTTCGGCCGCCCACTGCAGCCAATCGCAGTGGGCCTGGTTGGCGAACAGGCCGATGTCGAAGACGGCAAACTCGGGGTAGACCGCCGGCCAGGCGCCCAAGCCGCAGCCCCAGAGAGGAAAGCGCGCGATCATGGCCAGGGTGGAGCGCATCATGGGGAAGCGGAGGTCCGAGAGCGGGTCGAGTCCCGTGAGGCGCGCCCAAAGGAAGTCCCAGCCGGCGATGAAGCCCCAGGCGGCCAGCAGCACGGCGGCCTGCAGCAGGAGCAGCGCCGCGGCCCGGCCGGAGAGCAGGCTCTTTCTCCAGGCCAGCAGGATTACGACCAGGGTTTCCAGCAGCAGCAGGGCGAAGCCCGAGCGCGACGCGCCGGCCACGACCCCGGCAAAGAGGATGGCGGCCGCCACCAGCCACAGGGGCGCTTCGCGGCGGCGTGTGAAGGCGCGCCACAGCGCCAGCGGCAGGACCAGTTCGACAAATTGCGCGTACTTGTTGTGGTACACAAAGGGCCCCAGCACCATGTCGGTGTATCCGCTGTCGAACAGCCAGAAGACCTGGCCCGGGCTGGTGAACAACTGAAGCAGCGCCTGCACTCCCAGAAGGGAGGAAAACACCAGGAGCGCGGCGGGGAACCAGGCGCGGAAACGGGGCTGGCCGGCGGCTTGCAGAGCCAGGAAGGCGGCCAGCAGGCAGACGGTCCAGGAGATGGTTTCCTCCATGGTGAGCCAAGGGTGGAGGGTTTTCCGCAGCAGCAGTTGCGCGGCCCCCCAGCAGGGGATGAACGCCATGGGGGCCAGCGCCGGGCGAAGCCGCAAAGTTCCGCCGAGCCACGCGTACGCCCAAGACCAGGCGAAAGCGAGCGCCAGGACCGAGAGCTGGAACGCAGCCAGCGCCCAGCGCTGGCGGACCCACAGCGTCAGGATTCCGAAGGCGAGGAGGAGCGAGAGGCCGTAGCCGGCGAACAGCGCATAGCGAGGCCCGGCGGCCCCGGCCGAGTTGCCGCTCATGGCCGCGCCTCCCGCAGGCTGAAGGCGCGGAGGCGGGCCTCGCCTTCGGCGCGCGTCTGTCCGGCCGGCCGGCGGATCTCCAGGGAAAGGCGGTACAACGCGTCGCCCGGGGGCAGGGCCCAGGAAGCGGAAATGCGGCTCCAATCGTCCGCCGCCAGCGGCATCGCGGAGGCGGGCTTGAGCGGGGGGCCGCCGGCTGCCGGGGTGAGCGTCCACGCCAGGCCGGCATTGGCGGAGGTCAGGTGGAGGGTTTGGCAATCGTGCGAAAGCTGCCAGGACCTGCCTCCCTGGAGGTAGAGCACCTGCTGCAGCAGCGTTGCGGATTCCGGCTGGCTGCCTGAGAAGATGAACTTGATGCCGCGGGCCGGGACCCCCGGATAGGATTCAATGCCCGGGATCTGGCGGATTCTCCAGTCGAAGCCTCCGCCCGGCAAGGGCCGCGCGAAGTCCGGATTCACCAGGGGCCGTGCGGGGGTGCGGGCGGGATATGGCAGGAGGCCGGCGGCCGAGAGCCGGTCCCAGAGCCGGATGGCGGGCGAAGGCTGGCCGGAGGCGATGAGGGCGTTGACGGCGTGGACGACAGGGGTGAGGATCCTCTCAGGCGGGAGGGACGAGGCTCGCGCCGCCTGGAGATAGCCCGCGGCGGCAGCCTCCAGCGTGAGGGGCGCGGGCTGGGCGTCCGCCGCGAGGAAATGGATGTAGGAGGCCAGGTTTTCGGCATCCGCCGGCTCGATCATCTGCAGGATCCGTTCCGGGGAGGCCCCGGCTTCACGGCAGAGGCGGAACAGCGCGGTGCGGTCGCCGTAGGCGCGTTGGAGCGCCAGAGCTGCCCAGTGCAGGGTGCGGCCGGGTTGGCCGCGCCGGAAATAGAAGTTGGCGAGCGACCAGCGCGGCAGCCAGAGCTGGTTGGTCCGGGCGGCTTGCAGGAGAAGTCGTTCGGCGCCGGGCAGGTCGCCGGCCATTTCGGAGGCGATGGCGGCTTGCGTCAAGGCGAGATCATTCCGCGGGTTGATGGCGATGGCTCGCCGCCAGGCGGGGAGCGGGTCGCGGCCCTGGTCCTGCAGAACCTGAGCGATTTGAATGGGATAGAGCTCGTTGGAGGGGTCCAGCCGGGCTGCCGCCTGCGCGGCCTGGAGCGTCGGATGAGCGGTGACCAGCAGAGACGCCTGAAGTCGGCGGAGAATAATCGTGGCGGGGGATACTATCAAAAAAGAGATTAAAACGGCGAGGCAAATGCGCCAATGAGTAGGTAGAGCGTTGTGGGCGCGGGAATGCAGCATGGACGATGCGGAAGAAGACAGCCGAATTCTATCATGTGGCTCTCCTGCAACTTATTTCTCAACAATCCTTTGCAGGAGCTTCGTCTTGCCCGCTCCTGGGAGTTCCAGTACTCTTGAAGGAAGCGATCTCGGACTGGAATCATTTGAATAGGCCAAACATGAAGGTGACTCGAACAATGGCAAAGAAATTGATCTGCTTGGTAGCCGCTTCGGCCCTCTGGCTGACCGCGGGTAGCGGGGTGATCGGGGTGGCCGTGACGAACGGGCAGATGCAGGTTGACCGGGCTGCGGTCAGCGGCAATTCGAACCTTGCTGAGGGTTCGAGCGTCCTCACCAGCGCCCAGGCCACCAGGATTCAGCTCCACAACGGCAACCGTGCCACCTTGGCACCGAACAGCGCTGCGCGTGTCTACGCCGATCGCCTGGTGCTCGAGAAGGGGATGGGGATGGTCGGGTCGTCCGGCTACCGAGTCCAGGCCGGCGGCCTGGAGGTCGCTCCGGCGGCGTGGCAGGCCAGGGCGCAGGTCCTGGTGAAGGGTGGGACCGTGCAGGTGGCCGCCCTCGAGGGGCCCGTGAAGGTTCTCGGCGCCGGCGGCATTGTGCTGGCCCGCGTGAACGCGGGAACCGCCATGGAAGTCCAGCCTGACGCGGGCGCGGCAGGCACCTCGACGGTGACGGGCACTTTGCGCCAGGAAGGCGGCAGGTTCCTGCTGCGCGACCAGGTGACAAACCTCGATGTCGAACTGCGCGGAAGCCAGTTGCAGAGCCGCCTCGGACAGATGGTCCAGGCGACGGGCCGCGCCAATGCCAGCGCCGACCGCGAGTCTCAGGTGATTGAAGTCGCCAGCCTGTCCCACTTCGAACCGGAAAGGCAGGAGCCCGGCGGAGCCAGGCCGACAGGCGGCGCCAAGCCCAGCGGCGGGTCGTCTCCGGGCGCCAAGTCGGGCCTGAGTTCGGGCGCCAAAATCGGCATCATCGCCGCCATCGGCGGCGGCGCCGGCGTGGGGATCGCGCTCGGGATGTCCGGCAACGACAACAAGCCGGTCAGCCGGTAGTCGGGATCAGTCCTTCCCCACACAGCCCCTGGCGAAAGCCGGGGGCTGTGCCGTGTGAGCGCAGGAATGTCCGAACGCCAGAGTTTGAAGGGGAGATTGGGGGAAGGAAAGGAAGCCGGTGGTGGACGGCATGGGACTCGAACCCACGACCCCCGCGTTGCGAACGCGGTGCTCTCCCAACTGAGCTAGCCGCCCACGGTTCAGCTATCGCCTATGATAACACGGGGCGTGCGGCTCGCGGATCTTGCCAGCCAAGTCGATCTTCCGCAGATAGGAAACGAAGCCCTGAATCTCGGGCCGGACTGATTTGTCCTCAGCAGATTGCTCCATCCCTCCGGTGTCGCAGACTCACCGGCCGCTTCGCTGCACTTCAACTTCGGGATTCAGGCTAAAGCCAGTGCCGGCTCCACCAGCCCCAGGAACCCCGGCCCCATGACGAACTGCGCGCCCACGATGTGGTCCTGCAAGCCGGCGTCTCCGGAATCGCCTTTCCCCAGGGCGAGCAGCATGTTCGGCAGTTCCCGCGTGTACAGGCACGTGGCACATTGGCCGCCGTCTCCCGGCGACGGGCACTCCAGCATAGCCGGGACGAAGGCCTGCTCCACATCGCCTTTCGCCAGCAGAGCCTGGGCCTGGGCCGCCGCGCGCTTGACCGGCAGGCAGACCTCGTTGGCCAGGCCGCAGGAGTGCTCCCGCATCACAACGGCGCTGCCGCGGCCGGAGATCACCGCTTCGTATCCCAGGGCCCGCAGGAAGGCCGTCCAGAATGGCAGGTACTCCAGGTTCAGCGATGCGCGCAGCAGGCCGAGGCCATGGCCCTCCTTGGAAGGCGGCCCTTTCGTGAGGCTCTCCAGCAGCCAGCCGCGTTCCGCGAAGAGCTCCGGGAAGGGCCGCCACACGGCCTGCGGCGAATGGTCGCACTGCGAGAACAGCTCGCGGATGTCTCCGAAATGAACCGTTCGCACTTTCACGCGAATCCCGTTCACCTGGCACCGGTTCTCGCAATGCCGGCATTCGAAGCTCTCCAGTTGGGCCCCTCCGCAGGATTCCCAGCCAAGAAAGCGGCTGTGTTCCGGATGCGCCCGGGCCGCCGGCAGGGCCGCTCCCACCGCGCCCGAGATTCGATTGTGGGGATGAACTCTCACCGGAAGGCCGAGCCACTGTCCGAGAGCGGCCACCACGGCGTGATTCGATGCGGTGCCGCCCTGAAACAGAATCGTCCGCCCGATCTGGTGCCCTGCGACGACCTTTTCCAGTAATTGCGCGCCACTGAATATGCCAGGGCGGCGCAGAGGTCTTCGAGCGCCGCGCCGCGTTCCTGGGCCCGCACCAGCTCCGCGTCCAGGAAGACCGCGCCGCGCGTGCCCAGGCCGCAGGGATGCCTACCGCGAAAGGCCACTTCTGAAAACCGTTTGACGATGCTGATGCCCAGCCTGCCCGCCTGCTGCTCCAGGAATGCGCCCGCGCCGGCAGCGCAAAGCCCGTTGCTGGCGAAGTAGAGCACCGCTCCTCCCGCCCCAGCAGGATCCACTTCGAAAACTGGCCGCCGAGGCCGATCACCGTCCGCGCCCGGGGATACCGGCGGATGACGGCCAGCGCCGTGGCCGGAACCTCATTAACGGCCCGGCAGGCGAACAGATTCTCAAGCGCCCGGATCCCGCTGCCGGCGGCCGTGATTTCGCACGCCGTCGAAGGCGCAATGGAAAGATTCCTGACTGCGCTGAGCAGTGCGGCGGACGGGTGGCCGCGATTCGGAATCAGTGCTCTGTGCCGCACGGAGCCATCGGGCAGGCAGGCAACCACCTTCACTGGCCACCGCCCCCATGTCCACGCCGACACGAACCGCCGCCTCCCGGCCGCATTGGCGTCCCATCGTCCCTCCTTTTACGGACGGATCGATCGGCTCATGCCTGCATGGCCACATGGTAACGCCGTCCTGCCGCGAAAACAGCGGTTTCTTCCGCGCGTTCCGCCGCGCGGTCGCGCCTGGTTGCTTTCCATCCCCGCGGTCTGCGAGCGGATCCGCCTTCAGGCCGAGACAACACCGTGCCGGACCGCGTACCGCGTCAATTCCGCGGTCGTATGCAGGCCGAGCGCCCGCATGATATTCGACCTGTGGAATTCCACCGTCTTGCACGAAACGAACAGGGCTGCCGCAATCTCCTTGTTCGACCGGCCTTCCGCCACCAACTGCAACACTTCCCGCTGCCTCGGCGTCAGGCGGCCGAACAACTCGCCCGGGCCGCCCTGCGGCACCATCAGCATGTCCACCAGGTCTCTCGTCACCAGGGGGGTGATGTAGGTGCGGCCGTGCAGCACCTCATCGACGGCCTGCAGGAGTTCCTGCGGCGCGGAGCGTTTCACCAGGTATCCGGAGGCCCCGGCCTGCAATGCCTCCGTGACGAAGGTGGCATCGCAGTGCATCGACACCATGAGAAGCTTCGTCCCGGGCAGCGAATGCCTGAGCTGCTTGGCGGCATCGATGCCGTTCAGCTCCGGCATCGAGACATCGACCACAATCACGTCGGGCTTCAGCCGCTCGGCCAGCAGGATTAACTGGCGGCCGTCTTCCGCCACACCCACTACGTCGTAGCCGGGAGACAACAGCGCCTTCATTCCTTCGATGATCAGGGCATGATCGTCGGCCAGTACGACCCGCGCCCTCTTGGCCGCTACCGACATCTGAGGCGAGTGTAGCACCGCCTTCGGCCGGACGAAAGCGCATTCTCGCTCTCTTACGCCGCCGCTCGCCTTGCGCGGCGGCGGCGCCTCCGGATCACGGCATGGCCGGCACGGGGCGTCGGGGTGTCAGGCCCCTGCACTCCGGGTTCTCAACCCGGCCAGACTGCCGGTCTCGCTTCGAACCTTCTTCCTGGAGGCGGTTTTCCCGGCGTCCCACTCCCGGCACTTGGATTGCCAAGCCAGGGAGACCACGCGCCGCACCTCGTCTGCCTCAAAAGGGGTCATGAGGAGATCGTAGGCGCCGAGGTTCAGCACCTCGGACCAGAGCCGGTCGTCGTCGAGACGGGAAGCCACAATCAGGTTCGGCTTGCCCGGCAGCTTTTCCATTCCATCCAGCAGCGCCCGCCAATCCCCGTCCGGCATCTGCTCTTCGCACATCACTACCGGAACTTTGTGCTTCCTCAGAGAATCCAGAGCCTTGCAGCAACCAGGCGATTCACTGAACTGCCACCCGAATGCCCTCGCCATCCGTCTCATCGAACTGCGATTCTGCTCGGAGCTGCCCACAATCATGAGATGGACGCGGCCAATTCCCTCTGTTCCCGCACCAGACACACTTCCTCTCTTAACCACAGCCATGTCACAAGCTTCACAGGTCCGGGCTCGGAATTGAACTGGCAGCACCCCTAGTTTGCCAGGTCTAGTACCGCTCCAACCCTGCTCCCGCCTCACGCTTTGAACGCGATTTCCGCGATCATCCTGGTGCCGCCTCCGGGCAGCGAATGCATCGGGAAGACCCCGCCGGGCGAACGGGCCCATTCTTCCGTGGTCAGCAGGCCGCGGCCGCCCCGGTTTCTCGCCCGCCGCGGGTCGAACCCAACAGAGGTCCACGCTCTTTTCGCCTTGGCATGCAGGGCCATGCAGGGCTATGCTGAGCAGCGCTGCCTGCGCAATGCGGTAAAGAAACAGAGCGACTTCACGCGAAAGAGACTGCGGCAGCGGACGACAGGCCCGCCTGACTCCAAGTCCGTACTGGGCCGCCAGCCGGTCCGCTTCGTTCCTCGGCAGCGCGGGCAGTTCCAGCATCTCCACCGCCGCCGGATGCGGCCGCGATGCCGCATCGCTCATGTCCTCCAGCAGGCCCGATATCCGATCCTGCAACCCGGGAACGTCGCCCTATACATCGATTGACACTGGAACGTTCTCTGGAAAACCCGGGAAAGGGAAAGCACAGTGAAGGTCATGCCTGTCAGGCCAGTGGAACTCCTGGCGGAGAGAGGCCGGCACGGGAAACCGCCCGCCTCCGCAAATGGGACAGGTCGAAGTTCCGGCCCACAGGGATTGGCGCCGGCTGATCCCGGCGGGCGGTAAAACACATTCCGCCTTGCGTACACGCTGTGGCCGTCGCGCCACGGCGCCGCACCGGAATCGAGAAAGAGATCACAAAATGAACTGGGGTTGATCCCAGTAGGCACGCGGCGGCATCAGTGCTAAAGTCCACACAAGTGCAGGGGCATGGGAATGTTCGCCGGCCGCGAAGTACGGCATTCGGGGCTTCCTGGCGGGCGGAGGCTGGGCTGTCATGAAGACTGAGACAACAGGGGCGCCGCCTATGTCGCGCGGCAGCCGGGACGCGCTGCCGGAAGTTGTGGAACAGCGCGTACGGCCGGTATCCCGGGGCAAGTGCTTGTGCAGAGCCCGCGGATGTCCTGCCAGAACCTGCTCCGGCCGGAAGTTCCTGCCCGCGCGCCGGCCTTCCGGACGTCCGTTGGGCGCCGGCGCTCTGCGAATCGAAGAGATCGCGGTGCGGTGCGGGATTTGTCGTATGCCTGCCGGCGCGCAATCCGTCCGGCATGCAGAGGCCTGCGCGCCCGGCGCGCGGGATGTCGTGTTCGAGCGATGTTCGCGGGAGGAATTCTTGCGGAGTGTGGAGGCGGTTGCAGCGGAGTGCCGGTTTCTAGTGGTGGCGGCGCCTGGCACAAATCCTGCACTCGCATGGCGGAGCGCCGGTCTCTAGCCGGCTCCACACGGAACCTGTCGGCGCCGGCTCCTCCAGCTATCCCAGCGGAGTGAGGATGAAGATCGCATTGCTTTCCTGGGAATCGCTTCATTCGATTCCCGTGGGCGGCGTGGCCGCCCATGTGACGGAACTGGCGGCGGCGCTCGAACGCAAGGGCAACGATGTGCACGTGTTTACGCGCATCGGTCCCGGACAGCCGCTGTATCAAAAAATCGACGGAGTGCATTACCACCGCTGCCCTCATCAATTGCATCCCTGCTTCGTCGACGAAATCAACAATATGTGCCGTTCTTTTGTGGACCAACTGTTCGCCGCCGAGTGCTACGGCGCATTCGATGTCGTTCACGCCCACGACTGGCTGGCGGCCAACGCCATGATCTGGGTAAAACAGGGGCGCGGAAGAAAAAGCGTCCTCACCATCCATTCCACCGAGTACGGCCGCTGCGGCAACCAGTTCTGCAACGGCAGCTCCTCACGTGTGCGGGCCCAGGAGCGGGCGGGAACAGACTGGGCGGATCGCGTGATCACCGTATCCCGCCACTTGCGCGACGAAGTCACCTGGATGTACGAGGTGCCGGGCTGGAAGGTGACGCCGGTCTACAACGGGGTGACCGCCCACAACTTCGACGGCTGGATCGATCCGGCGGGCGTCAAGCGGCGCTACGGCATCGGCCCGGTGGACCCCATGGTGCTGTTTTCCGGGCGGATGGCGTACCAGAAGGGGCCGGATCTGCTGATGGAAGCCGCCCCGTTCCTTCTGCGGTATTATCCGGCCGCGAAATTCGTCTTCGCGGGAGACGGCGAGATGCGGCCCGCCCTGGAGCGCAGGGCGCACCAGTTGGGCATCGCACATGCCGTGCGCTTCGCGGGCTTCCAGTTGAACGGAGGGCTCGTCGAGCTCTACAAGGCCTGCGACGTCGTGTGCGTGCCCAGCAGGAACGAACCGTTCGGCATCGTCCTGCTGGAAGCCTGGAGTGCCGGAAAGCCGGTGGTCTCGACACGCAACGGCGGGCCGGAAGAGTATGTCTGGCACGAAGTGGACGGGCTGAAAGTGGAAGCCCGTCCCGACTCGATCGCCTGGGGCCTGGGCACCCTGTTTACCAACTTCGAATGGGCCCGCTGGATGGGCCGAAATGGGAGGTATGCCGCGGAAACCGTGTTCAACTGGGATTCGATTGCGGAGCAGACCTTGCAGGTCTACAGGGCGTGAGGCTCGAAACGTGAAGCCGCGCGCGGGAGGCGCAGCGGCCACGGCAGTAGGGCCGGTGCGCCGGGCAAGGAAATGGGAGCGAACATTTGAGCCGTAGCCAATGAATCACAAAGGAATCAAAGCTTTCCCGGACCGCATCGGCCGCTTGGCGGAAGTGGCGCAGGACTTGACATGGAGCTGGTGCCGGACGGCGCGCGAAGCCTTCCGGCGCATGGACTATCCGCTCTGGAGGGACACTTCGCACAATCCCTTCCGGATGCTCTCCCGCATCGCGGAGGACCGCATCGAGTGGGCCGCGCGGGATCCCGGCTTCCTCGCGTTGTACGACCGGGCCGTTGCCGCGATGGATTGCCTGCGCGCCTCGGACGGAAGCTGGTGGGCCGCCAATTACGGCGATCTGAAGGACTTCAGCGTGGCGTACTTCTCAGCCGAGTTCGGAATTCACCAGTCCCTGCCCATCTACGCCGGCGGCCTGGGAGTCCTGGCGGGCGACCACGCCAAGGCCGCCTGCGATCTCGGCATTCCGCTGATCGGAGTCGGATTCATGTATCCGATGGGCTACTTCCACCAGAAGATCGACGAGACCGGCTGGCAGGTGGAGATCTATGAGCGGCTGGCGGTGGAGGATGTGGCGGTCGAGCGGGTGATGGGCAGCGACGGCACTCCCTGCCAGGTGCAGGTGCCTGTTGGCCACGGCGTGGTGTGGGTTGCGGTGTGGAGGGTCAGGGTGGGGTGCGTGACGCTCCTCCTGCTCGACACCGACGTACCGCAGAATTCGCCCTGGGACCGGGAACTGTCTTCCCGCCTTTACGTCAGCGAGCACGAAGCCCGGCTGAGGCAGGAGATCGTCCTTGGCGTGGCGGGCGTGCGGATCCTGCGCGCCCTGGGGCTCAATCCCGTGATCTGGCACCTGAATGAAGGCCATGCGGCCCTGGTGATTTTCGAGCGGCTGCGGGAGATGGCGGAGCAGGGAGAGAGCCTCGTGTCGGCCTTGCGCAAGGTTCGATCCACCACGGTTTTCACCACGCACACCCCCGTGTCCGCCGGACATGACGCCTTCCAGTTCCACTTGGTCGACCACCTCCTCAGCGGCTACTGGGAGACCGCCGGAGAGCGCCGGAACACGCTGCTCGCCCTGGCCAGCTACGGAGACGGCCACTCGCGCATGTTCAACATGACGGCGCTGGCCCTGCGCGGCGCCGAAGGCGTGAACGCGGTGAGCCGCCAGCACCGCGACGTGACGCAAACGATGTTCGGGCCCATCTGGTCCGGCGCGCACGACGAGGTGCCGGTGCGGGCCGTGACCAACGGCGTGCACCTGGAGACCTGGCTGGCAGCGCCCCTGGTCGAGCTGTACGACCAGTACCTGGGAGACGGCTGGCAGGAGCGCCAGGACGAGCCCGCCCTGTGGGACAGGATCCAGTCCATTCCGGATGAAGAGTTGTGGAAGGTGAGGCTGGCGCTAAAGGACAATCTGCTGTCCTTCATCCGCGACCGCGCGCGCCAGCGTTGGACCAGCGAGAAGGTGAACGCCTGCCAGGTGGTGGCGGCCGGCACGCTGCTGGACCTCTCGGCGCCGCTCATCTGCTTTGCCCGGCGCTTCACTCAATACAAGCGCCCCTGGCTCATCTTCCACGACCCCGCCAGGCTCGCGCGTCTGCTGAACGACCCCCGCCATCCCGCGCAAATCATCTTCGCCGGCAAGGCGCATCCCGCCGACGAGCCCGGGAAACATTCGCTGCAGGATATCTATCGCCGGGCGATGGATGTGCGCTATGCGGGCAGAATCGCCTTCATCGACGATTACGACCTGCACGTGGCCCACTACCTGGTCCAGGGCGCCGACGTCTGGCTGAACAACCCGCTCAAGCCGCTCGAAGCCTGCGGCACCAGCGGCATGAAGGCCGCCGTGAACGGAGTGCCGCACCTCAGCGTGGCCGACGGCTGGTGGCCCGAAGCTTACAGCGGGCGCAATGGCTGGCTCATCGACGCCGGACCCGGCGCCGATGACGCGGCCGACGCCGACGCCCTCTACGGTCTCCTGGAGCGCGAAGTGATCCCCGCCTACTACGACCGGAACGAGTACGGCGTGCCCGCAAGGTGGCTGGCGGTAGTCAAGGAGTCGATCCGCACCATCGCCCCGCGCTTCTGCGCGCGCAGGATGGTGAAGCAGTATGCGCAGGACTTCTACGTCCCCATGACCCGCAGGCTGCACGCAGACGGCGTCAGGGGGCATGAACCGTGAATGCACGAAGAGAAACACGAAGCGGAAGCGGAAAAGGAGCGGCGAAAAGTGATTCAGTCTGAGCGATTGCCTGAGACCGTTGAAGGGCTGCCGAACCTCTGCGGCTCGGAAGCGTTGATCGAGGAAGCAGCTAATAGGCACGGGCCGCACTACCTGAAGGAATCCGGGATTCCATTCGGCAGCCTGCGCAGCGCCTTTGCCATCGCCCTCCACATGCACCAGCCGCTCATCCCGGCCGCCGGCCACGACGTGAGGACCGCCGGGGTGATCAGCAACCTGCGCTACATGATGGAGAACCAGGGCATCGGGGACAACCACAACGCGCCCGTATTCCAGTGGTGCTACAAGCGCATGGGCGAGTTCATCCCGCAGTTGGAGGGCGAAGGAAAACAGCCGCGCATCATGCTGGACTACTCGGGCTGCCTATTGCACGGCTTGCGCGAAATGGGCGCCGGGGACGTGCTCGATGCGCTGAAACGGATCACGCTCGACCGGCAATTCGCCCGCTGCGTGGAGTGGCTCGGCACCGCCTGGGGCCACGCCGTGGCGCCGTCCACGCCCGTGCAGGACTTCCGGCTGCACGTCTCGGCCTGGCGCCATCACTTCGCGGCCATTTTCGGCCTGGATGCGCTGGCCCGGGTGAGGGGATTCTCGCCGCCCGAGATGGCGCTGCCGAACCATCCGGACGTCTTCTACGAGTTCGTGAAGACGCTGAAGGACGCGGGCTACACGTGGGTGATCGTGCAGGAACATTCCGTGGAACTCCCTGACGGTTCGGGCATCCGGCAGCCTCACCTGCCGCACCTGCTGGTGGCGCGGAACTCCTCCGGCGAGAGGCTCGGCATCATTGCCGTGATCAAGACTCAGGGCAGCGACACGAAGCTGGTGGGGCAGATGCAGCCCTACTACGAAGCGAAAGGAGTGCCGCGCGCCTGGCTCGGACAGCGCGAGGTGCCCGGACTGACGGTGCAGATCGCCGACGGGGAAAACGGCGGTGTGATGATGAACGAGTTCCCGCCCAAGTACCTCGAGGTGATGCGCGAGGCCTCCGGCAGCGACGTTCCGCCCGTCAACGTGACGGAGTACCTGGAGCACCTGGAGTCCGCCGGCGTGCGGGAGGAGCATCTGACGGAAATCCAGCCGGTCCTTCAGCACCGCATCTGGGAGCGCTTCCCGAAACCGGAGGGGCCGGAGGCGATGGAGGCGCTGATTGCGGAGCTCAGCCGGGCGGACAACCGCTTCCACATGGAGGGCGGGAGCTGGACGAACAACCTCTCCTGGGTGAAAGGCTACGGCGACGTGCTCGGTCCCATGGAGCGCGTGAGCGCCCTGTTCTTCGATAGGACCCGGGGCGTGGACCCCTCCGGGCAGCGCTACCGCAACGCGCTGTTCCACCTTCTGATCTCCCAGACCAGTTGCTTCCGCTACTGGGGCAGCGGCGTGTGGACGGACTATGCGCGCGAGCTGTGCCGGCGCACGGAGGACATCCTGCACCACGATTTTTAGGGTTCTCGCGAAACATCGCCTGATCGCCGGGAGGACATCATGAAGTGCTGGTTCTGTGAAAAGGAGGCCCGTGGAACGTGCGCCGCGTGCGGGCGCGCGCTCTGCTACGACCACTCGCACATCCACGACGAAATGACTCTCGCGAAGTCCGACACGAGCACCGGATACACGAGCTTCTACAACGTGTACAGAGCCCTCAAGTGCAGCGACTGCCGCCTGGAATGGAAGAACTACAAACCCGGCTAGGCCTCTCCGGGTGAAGCGCGTTCAGCCGGCCGGCGTGCCCGGCCGCGCCTGGATCCCCGAATCGATCCCGGCGCCCGGCAGGGGGGCGATCACTGCGCCTGGCGCGCCGTAGGTCACGCCGAAGCCGGCGAAGTGGCCGAGGTAGATGCGCAGCCCGGCTGACGCCGCCAGCCAGCCGGCGAGAGCCGCCGCCGCGCCCTTAGGTTCGGTCCGAACGTGAAGATCAGTGAAATGCCGGCCAGCAGAAAGCCGGCGATGGCGAGCCACCACCCCCAGCGCCACAGCGGCGTCCGGAAACCGCCCACGCCGGTCCACTCGAGCCCGCCTTCGGGCAGGCGTCTGAACGCCGCCAGGAACAGGGGGAGATGTCGGTGTTTCAGGCCCTTTCGATGGCTGGAGGCCTGCAAGCCGCGGCGAAGCCGCAGGAGTCCAGAATCCTGCGCCGCTCGGCCGATCGAGGCGCGCGGGTGGAAGTGGCCGTGGACTTGAGGAAAATGCTCGACGGTCGCATCCAGGACATGCCCATGCAACCGGAGGATATTTTGTTCGTGCCCGACAATGTGCCGAAGAAGGCGGCTCTGCGGGCTATCGAAGCGAGTGTCCAGACTCTGACTGGAGTTATCATCTGGCGCCGGTAACAGGAAGGACGGATGAATGTCCCTGATGCACATCACACCTAAGCAGCCGCCCCAGGCTTTGTCCCGCAAGGGCTCAGCCGGACTGGAATGGCGAGGATCCGGCGGTTACGGATACAGCGCTTCCATCATCCCCGATGGCGTCGCCGAAGGCGGCGGTGCTCGCTCGATTCCGTGCGGGCAAGTCCTCTGGAAACGAAAATGGGCCGTTCTCCTGGCTGCCCTGCTGGGCGGAGCGGCGGCTTACGGCGTTTCGGCCTTGATGCCAAAGGTCTACCGGGCGGGTGCGCTGATCGAAATTCAGAACCTGAACGAAGACTTCCTCAACATGCGCAGCGTGATTCCCACCGCGCCGGGTTCCGCCTTTGAATCGCCCGAGTACAACATCAGGACGCAGGCGGCCATCCTCACCAGCAGACCTGTCCTGGAAAGAACGCTGAACAAACTGTAGCCCGATCACGCTCACATCCACCACCGCCTCCTGGATCGCGGGCTCACTCCGAAGCGCGTCGTCTTCTGCCTCTACATGGTCGGCGGATTCGCGGCCTGCCTCTCGCTGGTGCAGGTGGCCGTGGACAAGTTGGTGTTCGGCGCCGGCCTGCTCCTCTTCGGCGCGGGGCTCTGGGCGGGCGTCAAGTACCTCGGCTACCGCGAGTTCGGCATCGCCGCCCACCTCTTCGTTCACAGCCGGTTCCGGTCCACCGTCAGGAGTTCTGTGCTGCTGGATGACCTGGAACTGGCCTTGCGCGCCGCCGGCAGTCCGGAGGAATGTTGGCGTGCCATCCTCAAGACCGCCCGCAGCTTCGGCCTCAGCCACGTCGTGTTCGTTTGCGACGGAACCGCGCGCCACCAGCGCCTGTCGGCCCACACCGATCAGGAACTGACCTTGCACATCCCGCTCTCCCATTCCAGCTTCGTGAAGCTCTCTCACCCCTTCGATCTCGCCGAGGAGGCCGACTCACTGGGTTTGCTCGCCGAAACCTTGCACCGCGCTCTGGCCTCCAAGACCGCGGCGAGGGTCGTCCTGCCTCGCAAGCCCGCCGCCAGAGCCTCCGCCGGTTATTCGGTTCCCATCCGTCGCGGCGCGCATCCTCGCGCCTCTTGAAAGAGCCGGATCGGGC